>DFYU01000010.1 GCA_002383415.1 Geobacter sp. UBA4074 | reverse complement strand
GCACGTTACGCACCGAATAGGCGTTGTAAATCCCCTCCTTGGCCTGGGCGACCACGGTCTCGTTGATGTCGGTGCCCACGATCTCGATGATCCAGTCCTTAAGCAGGGTGGCCCGTTTCTCCAGCAGCATCATCGAGAGCGTGTAGGCCTCTTCGCCGGAGGAAGAGGCGGCGCTCCAGATACGCAGCTTGCGGAAGCCCATCTTGCCTTTGGCCTCGACGATCTCCGGCAGAAACTTGGTCTCGATGGCGTTCAGCTGGGGGACACAACGGAAAAAATAGGTCTCGTTGGTGGTGACCTCATCCAGCAGGAAGCGTAGCTCCTCACCACCCCGCGGCGATTTCAGCAGGGCGTAATAATCCATGGCGGTCTTGGTGCCGGTGGCCTCCATCCGCTTGGTCAGCCGGCTTTCCAAAAAATACTTCTTGGTGCTGTGGAAGTACATGCCGCACAGGTTATAGATGAAATCTCGCAACAGCTCGAAATCTTTATCAGATATAGCCACGGTTACATCCTTTTCAGAGATTCTTTCAGCGGCCGGCAGCGGCGTTGTCACCGCTGTCAATCATGCCGACCGGGTCAACAATCAGGGTTACCCGACCATCACCCAGAATGGTTGAACCGGCAATACCAGGGATGTTGGCCAGATAATTGCCCAAGGACTTGATTGCCACTTCCTGCTGCCCCACCAGGCGGGTCACCACCAGACCAACCCGCTTGTCGGCAGCGCCGATCACCACCACGTAGCAGAAATCATCCCGTTCAGCAGCGGGCTGTACCTTGAAGACCTGTTCCAGGCGGATCAAGGGCAACACCGACTCGCGCAGCTTGAGCACTTCCTGGCCGCCCACCACGTGGAACTGGCGCTGGTCAACCCGCAGGGTTTCCAGAACGGATGAGAGCGGAATCGAGTAGACCTCACCCTCCACCTCCACCAGCAGGGACTGGATGATGGCCAGGGTTAGCGGCAGGCGCAGGATGAACTCGGAACCGAGTCCCTTCTCGCTCTTGATCTCGATCAGACCGTTCAGCTTTTTGATGTTGGTCTTGACCACGTCCATGCCGACCCCGCGGCCGGAAAGGTCAGAGGCCTTATCCTTGGTGGAAAAACCGGGCAGGAAGATCAGGTCAAACATCTCGCGCTGGCTCATAGCTGCCAGCTGCTCTTCGGTGATCAGCCCCTTCTCGATCGCCTTGCGGCCGACCCGTTCGGTATCAATCCCCCGACCATCGTCCTTGATGCTGATGATGATCGAGTTGCCTTCGTGTACGGCGGCCAGCACCAGGGTCCCGGTACGGGGCTTGCCGGCGGCCAGCCGTTCTTCCGGCGTTTCCAGACCGTGGTCCATGGCATTGCGAATCAGGTGGATCAGCGGATCGCCGATCTCGTCCACTACTGAACGGTCCAGTTCGGTCTCTTCACCGAAGATCTGCAGATCCACCTCTTTACCCAGGTCGCGGGACAGGGAGCGGACGATGCGGGGGAATTTCTTGAAGACCTTTTCCACCGGGATCATCCGCATCTTGAGGACCTGCATCTGCAACTCGGAGGTTACGAAGTTCATCCGTTTGGTCAGCTTGCCGAACTCTTCGCCAAACAGAATCTGATCAGAGCTGCCCCCCTGCAGATCCTGGTTGAGCTGGATCATCCGGTTGCGCTCCAGCACCAGTTCGCCCACCTGGTTCATCAGATCGTCCAGCCGCTTGACATCCACCCGCACGGTGGAACTGTCGGACAGATCATCGCCCCCCTTGTTATCAGCGGGCTTGGGCGGAGCTGTTTTTTTGGCAGCAGGTGCTGCCGAAACAGCAGGAGGCAGAGGCGCGGTCGGGCTGGGAGGCTCTGGTTGCGCAGTCGGCTGTCCGGCCGCAGCAGATGGCTCGGAAGGCGCCGAAGGTGCAGCTGCGGGTGGTGGCTCAATATTGACCTCTGCGGCAATCGGCTCGACGACCGGATCAGCAGGCGGCTGCTGGACCTGCTCAGTCAAGAGCGGGATCAGTTTGTTGACGGTCTCGTCAATCTCACGGTCAACGATATCACCGCCCTTGATGTCGGCCACCAAGGTCTTGACCAGGTCGGTGGCTTCAAGCACCACATCCATGATCTCGGGGGTCACCAGCAGTTCACCCTTGCGCAGACGATTCAGCACATCCTCGGTCTTGTGGGTCACCCGCACCAGCAGGTCAAAACCAAGAAAGCTTGAGGCACCTTTTACGGTATGGATCGAACGGAAGATCTGATTCAGCAGGTCAGTATCGCTCGGGGTCTTTTCAAGAGCGACCAGGTCGTCATCCAGTTTTTCCAGCAGCTCGGTGGTTTCAGTCAAAAAACCTTCAAGCAGTTCCTGGTCTTCGCAATCAATCGGCATCGTACACCTCTACGCGTGAGATGAAGTAAATAACGGAACAAGACCAGTAACCATCAGAGGTTACTGAACAGCTGACGTTCATCCTGGGTGAATATCTTCTCAAGCTCCAACAGCACCAACAGCCGCTCGGCCTGGTTAATCACGCCGGCAATGCACTCCTGGTCGATGCCACTGCTCACCACGGCCGGTGACGGTTGAATCTCGCTGCTGGAGATGCGGATCACCTCGGAGACAGCATCAACGATAAACCCCATCAACTCTCCACCCACATCCATGACCATGATGCGGGTCTGCTTGTCATACTCGGCGTCGGCCAGGCAAAAACGCTTACGCATGTTAATGATCGGGATTACCTTGCCCCGCAGGTTAATCACGCCCTCCACATAATGGGGCGTGTTGGGCACACGGGTGATGGTTGGCATACGGATAATCTCACGCACCTTGAGAACATCGACGCCATACTCCTCCTGGGCAAGATTGAAGCTTACCAGCTGGATCAGCTCGCCCTGCTCTCCACTACGGACATCATCAAGCTTCATCGGTGCCAAGGCATTTGACATGTAAGGCTCCTCGCGTCAGTTTTATTGCGCATCAAGGCCGCGAAGTCCGGCGCACACCCCCGACCCGGCTTGCAGTTGCTGGTCTGTAATCTACCATGCTACCCGGCAGTCTGCAAGCACAGGGAAACCCATTTTTTCGCTCAGCTACTGCCGGATTACAGCCGCCTGCGCCTACCGCCCCATCCAGCCAAGTCAGATTATTGACATTGCGGACCAGTTACTGGTATGCTCCAAGTGTTGCCAGGCGTCACATTACCACCAAAGATTGCGCAAGAAAGCAGGTTATCAGCCATGCACAGCGAACTGCTGATTGTCGAAAATGATCGCAAGACCAGAGATTTGGTGTCAGCTTTTCTGACATATCAGGGCTACAGCACCACCGTACTGGGTGAGCGTGACGATATTTTTGACACTATTGGCAGCAAACCGCACCGGGTGGTGATCGCTGATCTGCAAACACTGCTGGCACGCAGCCCCGACATCCTGACCAAGGCCTGGGAGGCCAGCCCTGACCTGGTGGTAATCGCCTACGACCAACCGGATACAGCACGCAACCTGCCGCACAACGAACGGCTGCTCTTTATCCCCAAGCCGCTCAGCCTTGACGAACTGGAAAGTGTGGTGATGCGGGCCCGTGAATACCAGGCCCTGCAAGCCAGTAGCGGCGAACCATCCACCTCGGAGGAGTTTCCCCACTTCCTCTGCTCCACCATCATTGGCCGCAGCCGCACGATGCTGACCCTGTTTGAGATGCTGGAAAAAGTCGCCGAATCCAATGCAACCGTGCTGATCCAGGGAGAATCAGGAACCGGCAAGGAACTTGCAGCACGGGCCATACATCAGCTCTCCAGTCGCAGCAGCAAAAACTTCGTACCGGTCAATTGCGCCGCCATTCCGGACGAGCTGCTGGAAAGCGAGCTGTTCGGCCACGTCAAGGGCGCCTTCACCGGGGCCTACGCCAACCGGCCCGGTCGTTTCGACATGGCCGACAAAGGGACCCTCTTTCTGGATGAAATTGGCGACATGAAGGCCAACCTCCAGGTGAAGCTGCTACGTGTACTGCAAACCAAGGAGTTCGAGCCGGTGGGCTCGGCCCGTTCGCAGAAGGTGGACGCCCGGATCATTGCCGCCACCAACAGTAACCTGGAACAGTTGGTGGCCAACAAGGATTTTCGCGAAGATCTCTATTACCGGCTGTCGGTGATTCCGATCACCATTCCGCCGCTGCGTGAACGACGCGAAGATATACCGCTCTTGATCAATCATTTCCTGGGGCGCTTCAACCACGACAAACGTCGACTGGTCAAGGGATTTTCGCGGGAGGCCTTGGAGATACTGCGCAACTACGACTGGCCCGGCAACGTGCGGGAGTTGGAAAATCTGGTGGAGCGGATGGTGACCCTCAAGGAGAACGGCTTCATCACCCCCGATGATCTGCCGGAACGTTACCAGCCCGGCAGTAGACCCTTGCCCCGCAGCACGTCGGCGGCCCCTGCACCGGCAACAGCCCAAGCTGAGGAGTTGCCGGCCAACGGCATCTGTCTGAACAGCGCGGTGGATGCCTTTGAAAACCGGCTGATCCTGCAGGCCTTGCAGCGCACCGGCGGCAACAAGAAGGAGGCCGCCAGCCTGCTGAACCTGAAACGCACCACCCTGATCGAAAAGCTGAAGAAAAAGAACCTGCAGTTCGATGCCTAAAGGGAGCGTTCCATGTCGCTAAATCCCGCCCAGACCCTGTCACTGCTGCAAAGCATGCTGCGCGAGCCTCAATCAGCGGCAGACGGCAAGCGGACCACCTCGGCCGCCTTTGCCAACCGGCTTGACCAGGCACTGGAACGGGGTGAAGTGCCGACCGACAGTTCCCCCCAATCAATCCAGCGGGCAGCGGAGACACTACGCCTGACTACCCTGCGCAGCTCGTTGGAACTGCTGGATGATCAGCCGTCCCCATCCGGCGACCTATCGCTGCCGTTACCCGCCACCTCGCAGCAGACACTGCCAACGATCCAGGCCTATCTGGCCAACCAGACACAGCAAGGAACTCCAGCCCCACCATCAGTGACGATGCCTGCCACGACAGCACAACCAACTCAGGAGGCCGATGAGCCTGGACCAGCACCACTCAGCCGGCTCTCACTGCTGCGCGACACCACTGCCGGCACCACTTTTGAGCCGATCATCCAGAAGGCATCGCGCCAGTACGGTGTAGATGCCGAGCTGATCCGTGCGGTCATCAAGGCCGAAAGCAATTTCAATCCTCGTGCAGTCTCCCATGCCGGCGCCCAGGGCCTGATGCAGCTGA
>DFYU01000097.1 GCA_002383415.1 Geobacter sp. UBA4074 | reverse complement strand
CGGTGGTCACCAACCTGTTCGGCTCACGCCGCCGGATGCGGCTGGCTTTGGGGCTGGACCGGCTGGAAGATCTGACGCTTAATTTCAGCGCCCTGCTCCAATCGCTGCCGGTCAGCGGGCTGGACGGGCTGGGTGCGCTTGTGACCGATCACCCGGCGTTGGGACATTGCCGGCCTGTGGCGGTGCCCAACGGTCCTTGCCGCGAAGAACTGGTGTCGGGCGCCGACCTGCAGCAGCTGCCCTTTCTGCACAACTGGCCCGATGACGGCAGCGCCAGCGGCAGCGGTCAGTACATCACCCTGGGCCAGGTCTTCACCTGCCTGCCGGACGGCAGCCAGCCCAACTGCGGCATCTATCGTTGTCAGATCCACGATGCCCACACCCTGGCTATCCGCTGGCGCAGCGGCAGCGACGCCGCCCGTCATCATCAGGAGTACCAGCGGCGCGGTGAACGGATGCCGTTGGCGATCGTGCTGGGTGGGCCGCCGGCCCTGACCCTGGCTGCAGCCTGGCCCCTGCCGCCGGGACTGGATGAACTGCAGTTTGCCTGCTGGCTGCGGCAGACCACCCTGCCGGTGGTGGACTGTCTGCACGGCCCGTTACGGGTGCCGGCCGAGGCCGAACTGGTGATCGAGGGCTTTGCCGAACCGGATCAGCCCTTGATTGAAGGCCCCTTTGGCAACCATACCGGCCGCTACGACCCGGCCGGACCGGCGGCGCGGGTGTCGGTGGTCCGCATCACCCGCCGCGAGGCACCGCTGATCCCGGCCACGGTGGTGGGCCCGCCGCCCCAGGAGGACTGCTGGATGATGTTGGGCTGGGAGCGGCTGCTGGCGGCCCTGCTGCCGCGGCTGGTGCCCGAGGTGCACGACATCCACCTGCCGCTGCCCTGGGTCTTCCGGCAGAGCGCCGTGGTCTCCATCGCCAATCATGGCCCGCGCCAGGTGCGGCAGATCGTGCAGGCCCTGTGGGCGCTGCCCTGGTTTGCCAAGGCGCGGCTGCTGGTGCTGGTGGATGCCGAACGGCACACCTACAGCCTGATGCAGACCGCCTGGTGCGTGGTGAACGACACCGACTGGGGTGATGACCTGATTACGGATGAAACCGGGCGTCGGCTGGCAGTCGATGCCACCTGCCGCCACCTGAGCGGGGAACGGCTCATCGATGACGCCACCGAGCAGATGATTAGCCAACGCTGGAAGGAGTACGGCCTGCCATGACCGCAGTACTGCAGAAAATCACCATCTTCATGGAGATGATCAAGTTCTCCCACACCATCTTCGCCCTGCCGTTCGCCCTGTCCGGGGCGCTGTTGGCTATCCGTGGCCTGCCCAGCGGACGGCAGCTGCTGTTCATCGTGCTGGCCATGGTCGGGGCACGCACGGCGGCCATGGCCATGAACCGCCTGATCGACGCCGAGATCGATGCCAGAAACCCGCGCACCGCCGGACGAGCCATCCCGGCCGGCTTGCTTTCCAAAGGTGCGGTGTTGTTTGCGATCCTGCTCTCGGTAGCACTTTTACTCTGGTCTGCCGCCATGCTCAATCCGCTCTGCCTCAAGCTCTCGCCGATCGCCCTGTTCTTCCTGGTACTCTATTCCTATTGCAAGCGGTTCACCGCCCTGGCCCATCTGGTGCTGGGGATCTGTCTGGCGGCCGCGCCGATCGGCGCCTGGGCGGCCCTGACCGGCACCATCCCGCTGCCGGCCATCGTGCTGGGGCTGCTGGTGTTGTTCTGGGTGTCCGGTTTTGATATTCTCTACGCCCTGCAGGATCTGGAGTACGATCGCTCGGCCGGGCTGCACTCCATCCCGGTGGCGCTGGGGGTCAGCGGCTCGCTCCGGCTGTCCCGTCTGTTTCACCTGATTACCATCGGTCTGCTGGTCTGGCTGGCGCTGCTGTTGGGGCTGGGTGTCTGGTTCTGGCTCGGCAGCGGGTTGATGACCGCCATGCTGCTGTACGAGCACTGGCTGCTGCGGGATGGTGATCTGACCAAGCTGGATGCCGCCTTCTTCACCATGAACGGCTACATCAGCCTGACCTTCCTGGCTGCCACGGCAGCGGATGTTTTTTGGGGCGGAGGTAGAGGGTGACCGACAAAAAATCACTTTCCGAACGTGATATCTGCACCCAGTTTATTGTGCCTGCTCTCAAAAAGGCAGGCTGGGATCTGCAGCGACAGGTTCGTGAAGAGGTCTCTTTCACTGATGGCCGCATCTATGTAAAAGGCACCAGCTCTGCTCGCGGCAGTCGCAAGCGTGCCGATTTTATCCTCTATTACAAACCCAATATCCCTATCGCTGTTATAGAAGCAAAGGATAATACACATTTTGTCGGGGCTGGCATGCAACAGGCCCTTGGGTATGCCGCTACCCTTGATATTCCGGTTGCCTTCAGCTCAAACGGTGATGGTTTTGTCGAGCATGACCGTACCGCCAGCTCTGGAGCGGTTGAGCGCAATCTCTCACTTGACGAATTCCCCTCCCCTGAAGAACTCTGGCAGCGGTACAAGCTGTACAAGGGTATCGATACACCGCAACAGGAACAGATAGCATCGTTCGATTACTTTTATGACGGCTCAGGCCGCGCCCCTCGCTACTATCAGCAGATTGCCATTAACCGCACCGTTGAAGCCATTGCCAAGGGACAACCCCGAATTTTACTGGTCATGGCCACCGGAACCGGCAAGACCTACACTGCCTTTCAGATCATTCACCGACTCTGGAAAAGCGGCACCAAGCAACGTATCCTGTTTCTAGCAGACCGTAACGCCTTGCTCGACCAGACCAAGCGTGGCGACTTCAAACATTTCAAAGACCGGATGACCGTTATCCGCAAGAAAAAGATCGACAAGGCATTTGAGATCTATCTTGCCTTGTATCAAGGGTTAACCAACTACGATGAAGATTCCGATGCCTACCGCGAATTCAGCCCTGACTTCTTTGATCTGATTGTGGTGGACGAATGTCACCGTGGCAGCGCTGCTGCAGATAGTGCCTGGCGGGAGATACTGAACTACTTCAAAAGCGCCACCCACATTGGCCTAACTGCCACACCCAAAGAAACCAAGACCGTTTCCAATATCGAATACTTTGGTGAACCGCTTTACACCTACTCGCTCAGACAAGGGATAGCAGACGGCTTCCTTGCTCCTTACAAGGTGCTCCGTGTCGGTCTTAATGTTGATCTTGAGGGATGGCGACCGGAAGAAGGACAGTTGGATAAAGACGGTAACCCGGTTGATGATCGGCTGTACAACACCAAGGATTATGATCGGAATCTTGTCATTGATGAACGAACCAGAGCCGTTGCCCGCAAGGTGACGGAATTTCTCCGCAAAACCAGCCCCTACGACAAGACCATTGTCTTCTGTGTTGATATTGAGCATGCCACCCGTATGCGGCAGGCACTGGCAAATGCCAACCCGGAAGAAGTTTTGAAGAATCACAAGTACATTATGAAGATCACCGGTGATGATGATGAGGGCAAGCGTGAACTGGATAACTTCATCAACCCTGAAGAACGCTATCCGGTCATTGCCACCACCTCAAAGCTGATGACCACCGGCGTTGATGCCCAGACCTGCAAGCTGATTGTGCTTGATTCAAACATCAGCTCAATGACTGAGTTCAAGCAGATCATCGGTCGCGGCACCCGTATCAATGAAGAGTTTGGCAAGCGCTACTTTACCATCATGGATTTTCGCAACGTGACTGACCTGTTTGCCGATCCTGATTTTGACGGCGATCCGGTTATGGTGAAACAGGTACTGGCTGATGATGAACTGACCGATGCCGATATCCATCCTGAAGATGAGACCATTCTGTATGAGGAAACCGGCGAAGAGATCCCCTTCGGCGAACCTAAAAAAGAAGCAACCTATGAACGGCCTGAAATTATAGGCGGTGGCGGCATTGTGGCGGAGCCGCAGCCCAAGACCTATGTGGCCGGGGTGGATGTTTCCATTCTCAATGAACGGGTGCAATACCTAGGAGGCAACGGCAAGCTGACCAC
Source organism: Geobacter sp. UBA4074 (assembly GCA_002383415.1). Taxonomy (GTDB): domain Bacteria; phylum Desulfobacterota; class Desulfuromonadia; order Geobacterales; family Pseudopelobacteraceae; genus Trichlorobacter. The sequence goes on along the minus strand of DFYU01000097.1, from coordinate 6,997 downwards.
CGGCAGCCTCAAGGAGTACACCCGCACCGGCTTGCTGCAGGAATTCCGTAGTCTGGATGATTTTCTGTCCCGCTGGAGCAGTGCTGAAAAGAAAAAGGCGGTTATCGATCAGTTAGCCGAGCACGACATCATCCTTGAAAACCTGCTGGATGAAACCAAACGAGAATTGGATCTGTTTGACCTGATCTGCCACATCGCCTGGGATCGTCCAGCCCTTACCCGCCGGGAGCGGGCTGAGCAGGTCAAAAAGCGGGACTACTTCACCAGATACGGGGATAAGGCACGGCTGGTTCTGCAGGCGCTGCTGGATAAATACGCCACAGACGGCATTGAGAACATTGAAGAGATGAAGGTGCTGACCATTGACCCGTTCAAGTCAATCGGCACCCCGGCAGAGATAGTCCATCTTTTTGGCGGCAAAGAAGCCTACCAACTGGCAGTAAAAGAGTTGGAAACTGAAATTTACAGGATGGCCTAATCCATGAAGAATATCGGCACCATCATCAAGCGGTTACAGAACATCATGCGTAAGGACACCGGCGTTTCCGGTGATGCCCAACGCATAGAGCAGATCGGCTGGATGATTTCACTGAAGATACTGGGGGACAAGGATCAGGAACTGGAAATTATCCAGGACGGCTATGTCTCACCGATTCCAGCAGAACTGCAATGGCAGAGCTGGGCTGCAGATGATGAAGGCTTGACCGGCGATGCCCTGCGTAACTTCATTGACCAGCAACTGTTCCCCGGCCTGAAAAATCTGGATATCTCCACCGGCAACAAGCGCGCCCTGATTATCCGTGAGATTTTTGACGGCACCAACAACTACATGAAGAACGGCACCTGCATCCGTCAGGTACTGAATGAACTGAACCAGATTGATTTCAACTCTTCAGAAGATCGCCATATCTTCGGCGATATCTATGAAACCATCCTGAGAGACCTGCAGAGTGCGGGCAACTACGGTGAATTCTACACCCCCCGTGCCCTGACCGAGTTCATGACCAGCACCATCAACCCCCGTCTGGGTGAAAAGATTTTGGACCCAGCCTGTGGCACCGGCGGCTTTCTTACCTGTGCCATTGAAAATATCCGTAAGCAGGATGTTCATAACGTAGAAGATCTGAAAGTCCTTCAGGACACCATTCACGGCATGGAGTTCAAACCGCTGCCGTTTATGCTCTGCGTCACCAACCTGATTCTGCATGATATTGAAGTGCCGAATCTTGATTACACCGACAGTCTTAACCGGGAATACACCAGCATTAGTGCCAAGGATCGGGTGGATGTGATCCTGGCCAATCCTCCCTTTGGCGCATCAGTGACTGACGGAGTTGAAACAAACTTTCCACTTAACTACCGCACCACTGAAAGCGCTGACCTGTTTCTGCTCCTGATGATCCGCTATCTCAAGGACGGCGGCAGAGCTGCCATTGTGCTGCCGGACGGTTCGCTGACCGGCGATGGCGTCAAGCAGCGCATCCGCCAACACTGGCTGGAAACCTGCAACCTGCATACGATTGTGCGTCTGCCTAATTCCGTGTTTCAGCCCTACGCCAGCGTTGCCACCAACCTGCTCTTTTTCACCAAGGGAGAGCCGACCAAAGAAATCTGGTACTGGGAGCATCAGCTACCAGAAGGAATCAAAGCCTACTCAAAAACCAAGCCGATCCAGGCCGCCGAATTCAACAGCCTGAAGGTGTGGTGGCACAACCGGCAGGAAAGTGACCAGGCTTGGAAGGTCTCTATCGAGACTCTGACCGCCAACGGCTACAACCTGGATATTAAAAATCCGCACGTCAAGGAAGTTGCCCACAGCCACACCAGCACCGAGCTGCTTGAACTACTGCACCAGTCGTTCCAGAAGAGTGACGGGTTGTTGCAGACCTTGCGGAAGGAGCTGGCGGGTGGGTGAGTGGCGGAGAACAAAAATAGGTGATCTGTGCCAGATCATCAAAGGTGAAACGGGCCTTGCCAGCGCACCGCCTGGGCAGTATCCACTGGTAGCCACTGGTGCAGATCGCAAGACTTGCGCCACATGGCAGTTCGATACGGATGCCGTCTGTATCCCTCTGGTGTCGTCAACCGGTCATGGCAAGAAAACCCTGAACTATGTCCATTATCAGTCAGGCAAGTTTGCCCTCGGCACGATTTTGGCTGCCGTTATTCCCAAAGATCCGTCTGTTCTGACTGCCCGCTTTCTCCATCTGTATCTTTCCCATTTCAAGGACACTGTTCTTGTGCCGCTGATGAAGGGCGCAGCAAACGTCAGTCTGCCTATGAAAGAAATCGCCTCGATTGAAATTCCCGTTCCACCGCTAAACGAGCAACAGAGCCTGATCGACTTGATTTCTCGAATTGAAGATGAACACCGTGAGTTGCTGACTGAAACAAACCGCCAGGGTGTTCTTCTCAAACTACTCCGTCAGGCTGTACTGCAAGAGGCGGTTGAGGGAAAACTGACGGCGGAGTGGCGCAAACAGCATCCGGTAGTGAAGGGCGACTCACGATATGATGCTTCTGCGCTGCGGTCACAAATTCTTGAGCTCAAGAGACAAGCGCTTTCTGGTAATGAGAAGCTGTTACAACCGATAGAAAACAGAAAATTGGACCTTAATTGTCATTCCGAATGGGTAGTTATTAGTCTCGGAGATGCCACCAATTTTATTGACTACAGAGGCAAGACGCCTAATAAAATTGATAGCGGCGTAAGGTTGATTACGGCCAAAAATGTAAAAATGGGTTATTTATCTCTTGATCCAGAAGAATTCATTTCAGAAGAAGAATATGTAGAAAGAATGACGAGAGGTTTTCCGACGATAAATGATTTGTTTTTTACTACGGAAGCTCCTCTGGGCAATGTTTGTTTAAATACGATAAAAGAAAAAATAAGTGTTGGGCAACGAATAATAACTATTCAACCATACATAATTAAGCCTGAATTTTTAGCTTATCAAATGATGTCCTCATATTTTCAGAAAGAGATAGATAAGAGGAAATCAGGCGTAACAGCACTCGGCATTAAATCATCGAAACTGGTGCAGGTTCCTATAGTACTACCGCCCCTAGCCGAACAACAAGCCATTGTTGCCCGCGTAGACAGCCTTATGGCCGTCATCGATGAGCTGGAAAAACAGGTTGCCGAGCGGAAGGAGCAGGCGCAGTTGCTTATGCAGACGGTGTTGCGGGAGGCGTTTGCGGGGTAGGCGGAAGGTGTGACAACGGTAGGTTTATTATCACACCCCGGCGATAATAAACGTTTCAAAAGCAAAACACGCCATTCTTTCGGCACGTTATGTTTTGTTTATTATCATTGACGAAAAAGGATGTCGTCATGACAATGGTTAAGAAGCCAGAGATTCCCTTGGGCGACGCTGACGTCGTTCGGCGACTCTGCGAGATGGACGAAAGCATCCGTTTCGAGTTTAAGCGGGTTTCCAACAGGATGCCACAGAAAGGGTTGGAGGCGATTGTTGCCTTTGCCAACACTGAAGGGGGCTTCTTGATCCTTGGTATGGAGGATTTTAAGAAAGCTCAGGGGAGCGACCGACTCTATGGAGTCCAGGAAAACCCGGAAGCTGTCGATGAACTCCGCCAACTGATTGCCCACCGTATCACACCGCCAATCATGCATGTTGAATGGAAGACTCTCTCGTGCACCCTGCGCGATGGTTCTTCCGGCACGATTGTAATAGTCGTTGTACAGAAAAGCCCAGGTATTCATTCGATAGTTGAAGGTGGCACCTGGAAACGTTTGGAAAGAAGCAATCGTCAGATGACTGCCGCAGAAATCAACGAGCTTTCCTATGCACGTGGCGTCATCAGTGCGGAAAGCGAGCTGACGGACATTCCCTTTGAACTGCTGGACACGGAGGCCTGGTCTACCTATTGCCACACCAGAAAACTAACTTCCGGCGGTATCAAGGACAGGATGTTCAGAATCGGACTTGCCAGAAAGAAAGGAAAGGAAATCCGACCAACGAGGGCGGCTGTGCTGTTGTTTGCCGATGATCCCTCCGGCATACTGGCCAGTAAGGCCGCTATCCGAATTTTTCACTACTCAGGGTCAAAAGTTGGGCATAGCCCTGTGCCCAACCTCCTGAAGACACCTAAAACCATCACCGGCCCCCTTGTGAGGCAGATTACGGATGCGTACGAGTATGTGCTCAACGAAATCGCCAGAGGGCTGACCCTTGCATCTTCAGGATTCGAAACGGTACACCGCTATCCAACGCGGGTAATAAAGGAAGCGATAACCAACGCCGTCATTCATCGTGATTATCGTGTTAATAGCGATATTCATATCAGGATTTTCGACAACCGTATCGAGGTGGAGAGTCCAGGCCTTTTCCCTGCCAACATCACCCCGGCAACCATCGAAAAAACAGGTTCTTTTAGTCGCAACCCGCTGATTGTAAATCACATAAGAGAGTTCCCTTCTCCACCGAACATTGACGCAGGTGAAGGGGTGCGAATGATGTTTTCCACTATGCGGGCTGTCGGCTTATATCCCCCACTGTATGTTACACGACCTAATTTTGAACACGATGCGGTCATGGTGATGCTGCTGAATGAAGAGAGTCCCGCAGTGTGGGAGCAGGTCAGCGACTGGCTTGATCGCAATGGATTCATCACCAATCGAGATTTGTGCCGGATAGCTGAAATTGACACCTTGAAGGCTTCACGACTTTTGAAAAAATGGGTTGCTGCCGAGATGCTCATACCGGATATGAGCAAGGGGAAGCGAGGGGCTCGTTATTTGAAGTCGACGGGAGGCTTTCCACAGCAGTCAATCTTTCTATTATCAGGACTGGAAGATAATGACCGTGGTGATATTGAATAAACCAGCGATATAGGGCGGTTATGAGAATAGTTATTATCGTTGCCCACGTCGACAGCCTGATGGCCGTCATCGATAATCTGGAAAAACAGGTTGTCGTGCGGAAGGAGCAGGAGCAACTGCTGATAAAGAAAGTGCTGCGGGAGGCGTTTGCCCAGCCCGCAGCAGGAGGTAACCTGTGAGAATCCTGCTGGCCATCACCGGCGCATCCGGCGCCATCTACGGCCTGCGGCTGCTGGAGGAGCTGCTGAAAGCCGGACATCAGGTGACCCTGGTGGCCAGCGACAGCGGCGTTGCGGTCTGCCGCTTTGAAACGGGGGTTGAGCTGGTCGACGGCGATGGGCTCAAGCAGCGCTGGGGGCTGCCGGAGGCCGATCTGACCCTGCGGGGGGTGCATGATCTCTGGGCCCCGGAGGCCAGCGGTTCGGCCGCGCCGCAGGCGATGGTGATCGCGCCCTGCAGCATGGGCACCCTGGGGCGGATCGCCGCCGGTATCTCCGGCAACCTGATCGAGCGGGCCGCCGACGTGATGCTCAAAGAGGGCCGCCCCCTGATCCTGCTGCCGCGGGAGACGCCCTTCTCCGCCATCCACCTGGAAAACATGCTGCGCTTGTCCCATGCCGGGGCGCGGATCGTGCCGGCCATGCCGGCCTTTTACCAGCAGCCCCATTCGTTGGAAGATCTGGTAAACTTTGTGGTGGGTAAATTGATGGATCAGCTCGGGGTACCCCACCAGCTGTTCAAGCGCTGGGGGGCATAGTTCCGCAAATTAAAAACGGGCGACCAAATGGCCGCCCGTTTTTTGTTGTATATGTGTAGTCCGTTACCGATTTAGGCCTTCTGGGCCACCGCCTCAGAGACAGCCCGTCCCAACGCCCGGCACTGCTCCAGCACCTCATCGGTGGGGGTAAATACCGCCCGCACCGGCTCAGCCACCAGCTTCAGGCCCATCCCTTTCAAACGTTCCTCAGCCATCTTGCAGGCCTCGCCGCTCCAGCCATAACTGCCCAGCAAGGCAGCGGTGGTGGTCTTCAGCTTGACGGTGCTTAAGTTTGCCAACACATGCCACATCGGCGGCGGAATGTCGCGGGCCACGGTGGGGATGCCGAACACCAGGGCGTCGGCCTCTTCCATCAGGGTGCGGATTTCGTCATCCGGCATGCCGACGATATGGTGACAACTCACCTCGATCCCTTCGTGGGCCGCTCCTTCCACAAAGGCCTTGGCCATCTTTTCGGTGTTGCCGTGGGGGGAAAGGTACAGCACCACCACCTTTTTGCCGAAGGAGGTGGGCTTGCTCCAGTTCTCAAACTGCTGGATCACCCGCCAGGGTTCCCTGCGGATGATCGGGCCGTGGCTGGGCAGGATCATGTCGATCACGTCGTGGCGGATCTTCTCGATCGCCGACAGCACCTTGTCCTTGAAGGGGCGGAAGATGCAATCGAAGTAGAACTGACGGGCCGAGGTGAAATCCTCGGTCTCGTCGTTGAACATATGCTGGGTGTCGCAGTAGTGGGCGCCGAAGGCGTCGCAGGAAAACAACAGGTTTTCCTCCTCCAGCCGGGTGAACATGGTGTCGGGCCAGTGCAGGAACGGTGCCATGATAAAGCGCAGGGTGCGCCCTCCCAGCTCCAGGGTGTCGCCATCCTTGACCACCAGAGAGTTGAACGGCCGGTGGATCATGTTACCCACAAAGTTTTTGGCCGCCGGGGTGGAAACCACGACCGCCTTGGGGCACTGATCCAGCAGGTAGGACAGTGAACCGGTATGGTCGGGCTCGGCGTGATTGACGATGATGTAGTCAATCGTGGCCGGATCGATCAGGGATCTGAGCTTGTCCAGGTAGCGATCGGTGAATTTGCCCTTGACGGTGTCGACCAGGGCGATCTTCTGGCTGCCCTTGATCAGGTAGCTGTTGTAGGTGGTGCCGTGCTCGGTGGGGAACAGATCGTCGAATATGCGTAGTTCGGGGTGCAGTACACCCACCCAGTGCAGATCAGGTTTGATTTCAATAGTATCTAACATCGCTGCAACACTCCTTTGATCCGATTAATAGTTGATCATTTTGGTTCGTATACTATAGCAAAGCAACTTACTGTATACAAGCGACAATTGGGCGGTTGTTACCCGGATGCGGATTCCGGAGGAAGGCGACCA
>DFYU01000019.1 GCA_002383415.1 Geobacter sp. UBA4074 | reverse complement strand
GCTTGCGGAAGGCCTTCTTGATCTCATCAGCCGGGGCCTTTTTGTCTACCCCCAGAATCTCATAATAGTCGCGCTGCGCCATACTGCGGCTCCTTTCTGACGTACGATCAAGAATTTAAGCACCTTTTGGCGCCCTGTCAACGTTCCTTGACAGGCATCGGGGCCAGCCGTAGTATGCAGCCCATTGTACCTTAGAGGAGGCGCCATGAAACAGGCGATCATCATCGGCGGCGGCATCTCGGGACTCTCCACCGCCTGGCTGCTGCGCAGGCAGGCCCAGGCAGACGGCGTACCGCTGCAGATCACGCTGCTGGAGAAAGAGCCCCAGGTAGGTGGTAAGATCCGCAGTATCCGCGACAACGGCTTTACCTGCGAGTGGGGGCCCAACGGCTTTCTGGACAACAAGCCCCAGACCCTGGAGCTGTGCCGTGCCTTGGGCATCGACGATCGTCTGCACCGCAGCAACGACAACGCCCGCAAGCGGTTTATCTACAGCCAGGGGATGCTGCATCGTCTGCCGGAAAACGGGCCGTCCTTTGTCAAGAGCAAGCTGCTCTCCTGGCCCGGCAAGCTGCGTCTCTTGGGTGAGCCATTTGCGCCGCCGTCACCGGCCGGGGTCGACGAAACGCTGGCCGATTTCGCCCGTCGCCGGCTGGGGCAGGAGGCGCTGGACAAGCTGATCGGGCCGATGGTCTCCGGCATCTTTGCCGGCAATCCGGAAACCATGTCGCTGGTATCCTGTTTTCCCCGTATCGCTGAGTTGGAGCGGGAGTACGGCGGTCTGTTCAAGGCGATGCTCAAGCTGGCCAAAAAGAAACGTCAACAGCGGGCCGCAGGCCAGGTGACCGCCTCGGCCGCCGGGCCGGGCGGCACCCTGACCTCCTTTCGGGAGGGGATCCAGTTCCTGTCCGACGCTCTGCGGGACCAGTTGCCTGATGTGGTCCGTTCGGGGTGCGTGGCCCGTTCGGTCGGCGTCGAAGACGGGCGCTACCGCGTGGCAACCGAGGGCTGCGGTGAGCTGCAGGCCGATCTGGTGATCATGGCCGCGCCGGCCTATGCGACCGCCGCCCTGCTGGCTCCGCTCAACCCCGCCATGGCCAGCCTGCTGGAGCAGATCCCCTATGCCTCGTTGTCGGTGATCTGCTGCGGCTACGAGCGGCAGCGGATCAGCCATCCGCTGGACGGCTTCGGCTACCTGATCGCCCGCAAGGAAGGGCGTAGCACCCTGGGTACGCTGTGGGACTCCAGCATGTTCGACAACCGGGCTCCCGACGATATGGTGCTGCTGCGCAGCATGGCCGGCGGCGCCTGCCTGCCGGAACTGGTCAACCTGCCGGACGGGCTACTGCTCTCACGGGTTCAGGACGACCTGCGGCTGATCATGGGGATTGAGGCCGAACCATCCTTTGTGCGTATCTTCAAGCACCAGCAGGCCATCCCGCAGTATGTTGCCGGTCACGGGAAAAAGCTGGCCGAGCTGGAAGGACTGGCAGCCAGCCATCCCGGCCTGTTCCTGACCGGCAACGCCTTCCGCGGGGTGGGGTTGAACGACTGTGTGGCCTCGTCCCAGCTGACCGTGGAACGGGCGATGAGATTTTTGCAGGAGGGGACGCCATGAAGATCCGCAAGAAACTGTTTGCTGATTTTGAGTATGAAGAGGTGCTGGATACCCGGACTCGCGAGCTGATCCGGGTGGGCTGCGCGGTGGCGGTGGGCTGTCCCACCTGACTGAAGAAGCATTACGCCTTGGCAAAGGCGGCCGGCGCCGGGAGCGCCGAACTGAAGGAGGCCATGGCCTACGGGGTGATCGCCCCGGCAGGTCGGGCCAAGAATTTTGCCCTGGAGTTGATGGAGGAGTTAGAGACTCCCTGACTCCACAAAGCTGTAGTAGCCGCCATCCCCGATGATGACGTGGTCCAGTACCCGGATGCCCAGCAGGTCGCCGGCCTCTTTCAGGCGCCGGGTGATCTCGCGATCCTCACGGCTGGGGGCCGGATCGCCGGAGGGGTGGTTGTGGACAAAGATGACTGCCGCGGCCGATTCCCGCACCGCCGGGGCAAATACCTCCCGCGGATGGACGATGCTCTGATTCAGCGAGCCGTGGGAGATGGTCACCCGGCGGGTGATCCGGTTCTTGCCGTCCAGCAGCAGTACCAGAAACAGTTCGGTGCGGGCATCCCGCAGCTCATGGTGAAAGTAGTCGAAGATCTGGGCCGGTGAGGTGAAGCGGTCCAGCGTTACCAGCGGGCGGGCCTGAAAGCGGGCCGCCAGGGTGAAGGCTGCCTTGAGCGAGGCCGCTTTTGCCAGCCCCAGCCCCTTGATCTGTTGCAGTTCGTTCAGCTCGGCCTGACCCAGGCTGCGCAGGTTGCCGTCATAGCGGGAAAGCAACTCCCGTCCCAGATCGATGGCGCTCTTGCCGGCTGCGGCATCGCCGGTGCGCAGTAACAAGGCCAGCAGTTCGGCGTCGCTTAAGGCCGCTGCCCCGCGTTTGAGCAGCTTCTCCCGAGGGCGTTCATCTTCGGGCCACTGTTTGATCCCCCCGTCGCTCACCGCAGCCACCCCGCCCCCAGCCCGGCCAGCAGCAGGCCGCCTGCGGCCAGACGATACCAGACAAAGGGCCAGACCGTGCGGCTTTGTACAAAGCGTAGTAAAAAGGCCACGCTGATATAACCCGATACGGCCGCTACGACGATCCCCACCAGCATCGGGGTCAGCATGCCCGGTTCAAGGCCGCTTTTGAACAGCTCCAGCCCTTCCTTGAGGGCTGCCCCGAAGACGATCGGCAGCGACAGCAGGAACGAGAAGCGGGCTGCCTCGAAGCGGGCCAGTCCCACCAGCAGGGCAGCGGTGATGGTGATGCCGGAGCGGGAGACACCGGGCAGCAGGGCCAGGGCCTGGAAGCTGCCGATGATCAGCGCCATTCGCAGGGTGACATTGTGTACGCCGTGGTGCTGGCGACCGTAGCGGTCGGCCAGCCCGAGCCCCAGGCCGAACAGGATCAGCAGCAGGCCGATCAGCAGAGGATTGTCGCGGAAGACCTGCTCAATCTCCTGCTCGAACAACAACGCCACCATCACCGCCGGCAGGGTACCCGCCAGCAGCAGCCAGGGAAGCCGCAGCGTGCCGGGCTGTCGGTCTTGGAACAGACCACTTGAGGCCTCCCGCACAAGCGGCAGCAGGTCGCGCCGGAAGTAGGCGAACAGGGCCAACAGGGTGCCGAAGTGCAGGGCCACGTCAAAGGTGAGCCCCGACGGGGGCCAGCCCAGCAGGCGCGGTAGCAGGATCAGGTGGGCCGAGCTGCTGATCGGCAGGACTTCGGTAGTGCCCTGAATCAGTCCCAGCAGGGCGGCGTGCAGCAGGTTCATGCTGTGCTCCGGTGTCAGTTAAAAGAGTCGCCAGCTTAGCCTAAAGCCGCTCTGATTGCAAACAACGCCTGGCGTACGATCGGCATACCGGACAGTAAATTACTGTGGGCAGTGGCGGGATGCTGTGCTATCTTGGCTCGCTTTGTGAGCAGCCCCAGCGGGGGCATCTACAGGATGGAGGAAGATGCAATGTTCGGCCTGATCCCCAAAGAGGAACGGTTTTTCAAGCTCTACAAGGAGATGACTGCCAATATTATCGAAGGGGCGGTCCTGTTGAAGGATATGCTGGACAACTTCGCCGATCCCCAGGAAAGTCAGCGCCGGATCAAGGAGGTTGAGCATCGGGGCGATGCCATCACCCACAGCATCATCCAGCGGCTGAACAAGACCTTTATCACCCCGATGGATCGCGAGGATATCTACGCCCTGGCCGCCAAGCTGGATGACATCCTTGACCTGATCGACGCCTCGGCCCAGCGTTTCATCATGTACAACGTGGAATGTGCCACGCCGGAGGCCAAGACGTTGGCCTTTCTGATCCTGCAGGGCTGCCAGTCGGTGGACAAGGCCGTAGACAAACTGAGCAACAAATCCAACGAGCAGATATACGAGCACTGTGTGGAGATCAACGCCATTGAGAATGAGGCCGACCGTGTCTCGCGGGAGGCGATTGGCCGCCTGTTTGATGAGGAGAAAAATCCGATCGAACTACTCAAGTGGAAAGAGATCTACGAGACCCTGGAAACGGCCACCGATAAGTGTGAAGAGGTGGCGAATATTCTGGAGAGTGTGATGGTCAAAAACGCCTGATGTCGCTTCCAGCTCAAGGCGTTACCTGCGTTGGCTTCGTCGGTTGCTCCTCGACGTAGTGTTCGCTACGCCTGCGTCGCAACCTCCTCGCCGCCTTGGTACCCTCCTTGATCTGAAATCGGCATCGCCTTGATTATAAAGATATTTTGAACGCCCCCTGCCGGTTACCAGCAGGGGGCGTTTTTTGTTGCTACAGTCCGGGCAGGAGCGGTTCAGATTCTGGTGCCGTCTCAGGCCGTAGCTGCAGGGCGGCGCCGTCGCTCCTGCCCTGCTGGAAGGCCGCCGAAAGCACGGTGGAACGGCGGCTGCGCTGCACCCTGATGGCACCGATCTGCTGCTCGCGGTACTGTTTGATCAGGGCATCCTTGACCGGCACCAGGGCGGTGCTGGTGGTGGGGGTCTGGGCCTTTTGGGCAGCCAGGGCCTGACGCACCCCCTGCGCACCCCCCAGCAGGTACGAGCTGCGTACCCGCTGGCGGTCAGCGGCCGACAGGCGGCCCTGGGTCTCCTCGCTGGCGCGCAGATAGGCGCTGGCCAGCCGCCGCAGCTCCTGCATCAGGTACTGCAGCGTACAGCAGGCCACGGCCGGGTCTTCCCCCACGCCGATGAACCGCAGGCGGCTGCAGCGTGCGGTGGTGGTGACGATCGGAAAGCAGTCGAAGCCGTTGGCCACCGTGGCAAACAGTGCCGAGAGCCACTTGGGCACGGTTTTGGCCACCTCGATTGCCACCTCGCCGGCCCCCTCCTCGCGTACCTCCAGCTCGGACATGGCCAGATTATGCTCAGCCAGCAACCGTTGGGCATGGGCGGCAGCCAGGGCCGCCTCGTGCTGGTTACTGCTGTTGGACAGGGCCAGCAGTTTGCGTACCTTCTCGATCACCCGTTCCCGGGTCATGGCTGTCCCTTGTCGGTTTGCTCCAGGGCCTGTTCCAGATCCTGGCCGGTCAGCTCCGATTCGCGGGTCAGCTCAGCCAGGCCGGGGTCCTTGCGCCGGAAACGGACCACCAGCCAGTAGCAGAGGAAATAGCCGGCCACCGCCGCCAGCAGGCCGATCACCGAGCTGCCCAGCAGGATCGCCGTGGCATAGGGTTTGATGGCGCTCCAGTCCAGGCTGGCGACGCTGAACGGCTGGGGCTGGTTGCCCAGCAGCCATTCACCCAGCTTGTAGCTGGCCACCAGCATCGGCACCACCGTCAGGGGGGTGTTGACCCAGGCCCCGGTGATGGTGGTCAGCTTGTTGAGCCGGAACAGGAAGGCCGCTGCGATGGCCAGGGGCGTGTGGATACCGAAAAAGGGGGTGAGACTGATGAAGACTCCCACGGCAAAGCCAGCCGCAATATGGGCCGGGTGGCTGTCCAGGGCCAGAATGGCGGTCAGGCGTTGTCTGAGCTCGTGCTTGTTCATGATGTCAGCCACTCTAAAGAGCCAGGCCCCGCTTTGTCAACGCCAAGACCAAAAACCGTTGCAGAACAGGGGCTAGTAGTGGTACCTCAGTGCTCATCAACCACCATCACAGGGAGCCCGCCATGACCCCTAGCAATGAACGCAGCTATTACGCCGTTTCCGTTGTCGGCCCTGACCGTCCCGGCATCGTGGCCGGCATCAGCGAATCCCTCTATCGTCTGGGCTGCAATATCGCCGATTCCAGCTGTGCCATGCTGGCCAGCGAATTCGCCATGATCCTGATCATATCCCACCCCAAGCCGTTCACCAAGACCCAGCTGGCCGAGGAACTGAAGCCGGCCTGCGACCGGCTGGGGATGACCCTCTCGATCCGCCACCTGCAGTCAGGCGAAGAACAGCGTCGCGAACCGCTGGGTGAGATCTGCCAGATCACGGTCTACGGCGCTGATCAGCCGGGCATCGTGTATCGGGTCACCAGCGCCCTGGCGGCTCGCCAGATCAACATTCTCGACCTGAACACCAAACTGGTGGGCAGCGACGAACAGCCGGTCTACGTGATGCTGTTGGAGGCCACCCTGCCTGGGGGGGTCGTGCCGGAGGATGTGGAACAGCTGCTGGCAAGCCTGCGGGCCGAACTGCAGGTGGAGATCGGCATCCGGATCGTGACCCCGGTGGAGTTGTAGATGGCAGTGCAGCCGATCCTGAAATACCCCCACCCGTTGCTCAAGAAGATGGCCCATCCGGTCCCTCGTCTGGATGTCGAGATCAAGGCCCTGATCCAGGATCTGATCGACACCATGCGGGCCGGACCCGGTTCGGTGGGAGTAGCGGCGCCCCAGATCGGCGCGGGCTTACGGGTCTGCGTAGTGGATGTCTCCAAGAGCCGCCACGGCAAGGATAACCACCACGGCCTGCTCTGCATGGTCAACCCGGAGATAATCACCCGCAGCGGCGCAGCGGTGATGCGGGAGGGCTGCATGAGCGTGCCGGACTATACCGGCGACGTGGAGCGGGCCACCGAGATCACGGTCCGATTTCTGGATGGTGAGAGCGGTGAGCAGCGTGAGGTTGCGGCCAGCGGCTTCGAGGCGGTGGCGATCCAGCACGAGATGGACCACCTGGATGGCATGCTGTTCCTGGACCGGGTAGTCAGCATCAGTACCGGGCTGTTCCGACGCAAAAATTACGCCTAGCCGCTTTCGGATCACGGACCTATCGGCGTCCGTCCAAGGAGGAATTTAGCCATGACCGCCAAGGAAAAGTCTGCACTGTTGGCCCTGGCGCGGGCCACCATCGTAGCCCGGGTCAATGGTCAGCCGCTACCGGAAGTGGCCAAGCCAACTAAGGGGCTGGAGAGCCAGTCGGGCTGTTTTGTGACCATCAAACAGCAGGGGCAGTTGCGGGGCTGTATCGGCAGCTTTGTCGCCACCCGCCCGCTCTGGCAGACCGTGCAGGAGATGGCTGTTTCTGCCGCCACCCGCGACCCGCGCTTCTACCCGATGAAGCCGGCCGACCTGGTAGACTTTCAACTTGAAATATCCGTACTCTCCCCATTGCGCCAGATCCAGTCGGTGGAAGAGATCAAGGTCGGCACCCACGGCATCTACCTGATCAAGGGGACCGCCCATGGTGTGCTGCTGCCCCAGGTGGCCATCGAATACGGCTGGGATCGAGAGACCTTCCTGCGGCACACCTGCCTTAAGGCGGGGCTCCCTGAAAACAGCTGGCAGAAGGAATGCGAGCTCTACATCTTCTCGGCCGAGGTGTTCGGGGAGTAGGCGTCGTTGATTTTTTTTGACACGAAGGCGGTGGTTGGCAGGTTGCCAGCCACCGCCTTCGTGTTGGTAGCGAGCTAGCGGATACGGTTCAGCCGATGCTGATAGAGGTAATCGGCCCCCTGGTAGTAGGCCAGCATCTCGTTCAGCAATCCTTGATCAACGGCAACCGCTGCGGTCTCGCCGCTTGTGCGGTCCAGCCGGTACTGGTGGACCTTCTGTTGCGGTTCCAGCACCAGTAGCCGGTCCTCGGTCAGGTAGCCCAGTTTTTGGTAGGTGGAGACGAAGGCCCGCGGTGCGGCCTGGTCGGCCTTGAGGATGTCACGCCCCAAAAAGTCGCTGTCGTAACTCTGGTTCAGCAGACCCAGGATGGTGGGGGCCACGTCGATCTGGCTCATCAG
>DFYU01000055.1 GCA_002383415.1 Geobacter sp. UBA4074 | reverse complement strand
CCACTGAGTACTCAGTGGGGCGTTTTCTTGCGGTGCTGTTTCACTGGCGCGCCAGGCACCTCCAGCAGCGCGAGGCGCCCCAGCAGGTCAGCACGCCCCATCTCCTGCAGCGCCTTGCACACCCGCGCTCTTTCTTCCGGCAGATGCAGCAATAAAAGTCCTTTCTGGAGTCTTCGTTCGCGATCCCCCCTCGGCACATAGACCGATCTGCCGCTGACCGGATCGACCCCGGTATAGTACATGCAACTGGCTGCAGTACCGGGGGTCGGCGTAAATTCCTGCACCTGCTCCACCTGCAGCCGCAGGCGCCGCAGCGCCAGAGCCAGCTCGACCATTGACTCAAGCGTGCTGCCGGGGTGTCCGGCCATCAGGTACGGCACGACCCCCTGACGCTTGCCCACCCTCCCGCTTTCCTCGCGAAACCTGACCAGAAAACGTTCAAACACCACACCGTCCGGCTTACGCATTACGGCGGTCACCCTCTGTGCCAGATGTTCCGGCGCCACCTTCAACAGCCCGCCTACATGGTGGGCAACAAGCTCCTTGAAGTAGGCGGGCTGCCGTTCCAGCAGGTCATGCCTGATGCCCGAGGAAACCACCACCTGGCGCACACCCGACATGCTGCGGATCTTTCTCAGCAGTTCGGCCGCCGGCACGTCACTGCACTGCAGGTTCCGGCAGATTGCGGGGTGTAGACAACTGGGTCGCCGGCAGTCATGGCCACTGTCCGGCGCATTGCAGGAAAGGCCATACATGTTGGCAGTCGGTCCGCCCAGATCGCTGATCTGGCCTTTAAACCAGCCTTTAGCACTCAGCTGCCCCGCTTCCTGCTGTACCGATGCCGGACTGCGAGACTGGATGAACTTGCCCTGATGCATGGTGATGGCGCAAAACGAGCAACCGCCGAAACAACCGCGGTGGGTGGTTATGGAACGCTTGATCTGCTCGAAAGCCGGAATCTGCTCCTTGTAGCGCGGATGCGGCTCCCGGCTGAACGGCAGGGCATAGACCGCATCTAGCTCCTTGGGATGTAACGGCCGGGCAGGCGGGTTGCAGACCACTAACCGGTCGGCGTAAGACTGTACCAGCACCCGCCCGCAGTATGGGTTTTGCTCCTGCTCCATCAGCCGGTGCGCCTCGGCAAAGGCGGACTTTTCTGCGGTTAACTGTTCCCACGACGGCAGCGGAACAGCTCCTTCAGCGATGTGCCGGCCGGCGTAACAGCTGCCTCGCAGATCCCGAATGTCGCCAACTGACTCACCACGCTCCAGCCGTCGGGCCAGCTCCAACAGCGGCCGTTCTGCCATGCCGTAGATCAGTAGGTCGGCCTTGGCATCCAGCAGGATCGAACGGCGCAGCTTGTCTTCCCAAAAATCATAGTGGGCCAGACGGCGCAAGGAGGCCTCAATGCCACCCAGCACTACCGGCACATCCTTGTAGGCCTCTTTCAGGCGCGAGGTATAGATGATGCTGGCCCGATTAGGGCGGCCACCGTGGCGATTGCCTGGCGTATAGGCATCGTCGTGACGCAGTTTTTTTTGCGGAGTATAGTGGGCCACCATCGAATCCATGGCCCCGGCAGAGACACCGAAAAACAGACGCGGCCGCCCCAAGGCCATGAACGCTTCCTTGGAACGCCAATCCGGCTGAGGGATGATCCCGACCCGAAAGCCGTGGACCTCCAGCCAGCGGCCCAATAGCGGCACGCCAAAGGCCGGGTGGTCGATATAGGCATCGCCGCTGACCAGAATGATGTCCAACGTATCCCAGCCGCGGCGACGGGCTTCTTCAAGGGTTGTGGGGAGATGGTGGCTCAAGGGTAAAGGGCCAGCCCTTCCAGGCCCTGTGTCTCCGGAAAACCACAGAGCAGGTTCATGTTCTGGACCGCCTGACCGGAGGCTCCCTTGACCAGGTTGTCAATGGCTGAGACCACAATCACCCGGTTGGTTCTGCTGTCAACAGTTACACCGATGTCGCAGAAATTGGAGCCCCGCACGAAGGCGGTGCAGGGCAACTGTCCCTTGGACAAGGGCCGTACGAACGGCTCGTCCCGATAAGCAGCAGCATACAGGGCCACCAGCTCATCAGTGGTGACCGCCCGTGTGGGCGTAGCGTAGATGGTGGACAGGATACCGCGGTCCATCGGCACCAGATGCGGGGTAAAGGTTATGGTCACCGGTTGCCCGGCCAGCTCAGACAGCTCCTGCTCGATCTCAGGCGTATGCCGGTGCAGGCCGCCCACGCCGTAGGCCTTGAAGCCCTCGTTGACCTCGCAGTACAGCGAATCCACCTTGGCCGCCCGTCCGGCGCCACTGACACCTGATCCGGAATCGGCGATGATGGTGGCCGGATCGATCAGACCGGCGTCCAGCAGTGGTTTTAGACCCAGGATGATGCTGGTGGGGTAACAGCCGGGGTTGGCCACCAGGCAGGCAGGCCTGATCGTTTCACGCCGCAGCTCGGGCAGGCCGTACACGGCAGCCTGCAACAATTCAGGATTCTTATGAGCTTCGTACCAGGCGCCATACACGGCAGGATCATGCAGCCGATAGTCGGCCGACAGATCGATTACCTTCCGACCGGCCTCCAGAAAGGCCGGCACCACTGCCATGGCGGCCTGGTGCGGCAGGGCTGTAAAGATCAGCTCAGCTTTGGCGGCGATGGTTGCCGGATCAAGCGGTTCAAGCAACAGATCGCATCGCCCCCGCAAGGTCGGAAACAGGTCCGAGATCGGCCTGCCGGCACTCTGCTCCGAGGTAACACTGGTGATCGTAACCTCCGGGTGCCGGTCCAGCAGCCTGATAAGCTCAAGCCCGGTGTAACCGCTTGCACCAACAATTGCGACGGTGATCATAGAGCCTCCAGAAATGGCGAAAGGGAACGCCCTGGCGGGCCCTCCCTTTCAACCGTGCTTGATGTCGTTCTACCGGCGAAAAATTAACGCTTGGAGAACTGGAAGCGGGCGCGGGCTGCTCGGCGACCGTACTTCTTACGCTCCTTGACGCGCGAATCACGAGTGATGAAGCCTGCCTTCTTCAGGTTGGCCCGCAGCTCGGGATCGGCTTCCAGCAGCGCCTTGGTGATGCCGTGCTTAATGGCACCGGCCTGGCCGGAGTCACCACCACCACAGACGTTGACGAAGATGTCGAACTTGCCGACGTTCTCGGTCAGCTCCAGCGGCTGACGCACCACCATCTTGGAGGTCTCGCGACCGAAGTACTCATCCAGGGTCTTGTTGTTGACCACAATCCGGCCTGCGCCGGGCTTGAGCCACACACGGGCAATGGAGCTCTTCCGCTTGCCGGTACCGTAAAAACTGACAGCTGCCATGATACTATCTCCTCGAAACGTAAACGTTAAACCGTTGATTACAGGGTCAGCGCCTTGGGCTGCTGAGCCTCATGGGGGTGAGCGGAGCCGGTATAGACCTTGAGCTTCTTCAGCATGTGGCGGGCCAGCTTGTTCTTGGGCAACATACCCTTGACCGCCTTGCGGATCACCTCTTCCGGCTTCTTGGCCAGCATCTCACCGGCAGTGGCCTCTTTCAGGCCGCCAGGGAAACCGGTGTGACGGTAGTACACCTTGCCGGCCAGCTTGTTGCCGGTCAGGGCAATCTTGTCGGCATTCAGCACGATCACAAAGTCACCGGTATCGACGCTGGGGGTAAAGATCGGCTTATGCTTGCCGCGCAACACATTGGCAATCTGGGTGGCCAGGCGACCCAGCACGACATTTTCCGCATCCACCACGAACCACTGATGGGTAACTTGCTCTTTTTTTGCAACTTCGGTTTTCATTGCGATCCTCACACCGACCCATGACTTTTGGGCCGAATTGGTTGTACGAAGAGGTGCACATTACGACAGCCTCCCCTGGGGTGTCAAGCAAAAAATACTCTGGCTACCCTGAACAGAGTTGCCAGTAATCGCCCTTTTATGCTAGAGAGAATAGCTTGCTGACCTGAATTGGGGCAGGATAGAGCCCCGGAAGAGGACAACCAGACCACTATGAGCATCACCCGCGCCGAGATTGAACATGTCGCCCGCCTGGCCCGCCTGACGCTGAGCGACAGCGAGCAGGAACTCTTTGCCAGCCAGATGTCCGCCACCTTGAGCTATGTGGAGACCCTAAACGAATTGAACACCGACGGCATTCTGCCCACCGCCCACGCCGTGCCGATGGAGAACGCCTTCCGCCCCGATGTCGTGCAAGCCTCCATCGGCATCGACAAGGCACTGCACAACGCACCCGGCCGGGTTGAGACCTTTTTCCAGGTCCCCCCGGTGATCGAATAGAACAGGACGCGCACCATGGAACTGCATACCCTGACCATCCATCAACTGCACCAACAGCTCAAGAACCGCACGGTCTCCTCTGTGGAAGCGACCAAGGCGCTGTTGACACGGATCGAGGCAACTGATAGCCGGATCAATGCCTTCATCACCGTGGCTGCCGACCAGGCCCTGGCAGCTGCCGAAGCCGCCGACCAACGGATTGCCAACGGCGATTGCCAGCTGCTGACCGGCATTCCCCTGGCCCTGAAGGACATCTTCCTGACCGAAGGGGTGCGCACCACCTGCGCCTCCCGGATATTGGAAAACTTCATCGCCCCCTACGACGCCACCGCCTGGGCCCGCCTGAAGAGTCAAGGAGCCGTATTGCTCGGCAAACTGAACCAGGACGAGTTTGCCATGGGCTCATCCAGCGAAAACAGCGCCTTTGGCCCCACCCACAACCCATGGGACACCGACCGCATCCCCGGCGGTTCCTCCGGCGGTTCGGCCGCAGCCGTTGCAGCCCAACAGGCCATCGCCACCCTGGGCACCGACACCGGCGGTTCGATCCGTCAGCCAGCCGCCCACTGTGGCTGCGTCGGCCTCAAACCGACCTACGGCCGGGTGTCCCGCTATGGCGTGATCGCCTACGCCTCGTCCCTGGACCAGGTCGGACCGGTTACCCGCGACGTGACCGATGCGGCCCTGCTGTTGCAGACCATCGCCGGTCACGACCCCAAGGACTCCACCAGCATCGACCAGCCGGTGCCGGATTACCGCGCCAGCCTTACAAACGACGTCAAGGGCCTCACCATCGGTCTGCCCAAAGAGTATTTTATCGAAGGGCTCGATCCGGACGTGCAGGCATCCATGGACAACGCCATCGCCCACCTGAAGTCACAGGGGGCCGAGTTCCGCGAGGTCTCCTTGCCCCACACCAGCTATGCCGTGGCCTGCTACTACCTGATCGCCACCGCCGAGGCCAGCTCAAACCTGGCCCGCTACGAAGGGGTCCGCTTCGGCCATCGCGCCAAGGACAGCCAGGGACTGATCGAGATGATGATGCAATCGCGGGCCGAAGGGTTCGGTGCCGAGGTTAAGCGCCGCATCATGCTGGGCACTTACGCCCTCTCCTCCGGCTACTACGACGCCTACTACCTGAAGGCCCAGAAGGTACGCACCCTGATCCAGCGCGACTTCAGCGAGGCCTTCAAGCAGGTCGATGTTCTGCTAACACCGGTAACCCCCACCCCAGCCTTCAGAATCGGCGAAAAGACCGCCGACCCGTTGCAGATGTACCTGTCCGACATCTTCACCATCCCGGTCAACCTGGCCGGCATCTGCGGCATCTCGCTGCCGGCCCGGCCGGCCTCAAACGGCCTGCCGATCGGCCTGCAACTGATCGGTCGCCCCTTTGGCGAAGAGACGATCCTGCGGGCGGCCTACAGCTTCGAACAAACCACCGACTGGCACAGACAGAAGGCAGCACTATGAGATTCCAACCCGTTATCGGCCTTGAGGTCCACGTCCAACTCAACACCCTGAGCAAGATCTTCTGCGGCTGCTCCACCCGATTCGGCGCCGAGCCGAACCAGAACACCTGCCCGGTTTGCCTGGGACTGCCCGGCGCCCTGCCGGTACTGAACCGACAGGTGGTTGAAGCAGCCATCATGGCCGGCCTGGCCACCAACTGCTCCATCGCCCACCGCAGCATCTTTGCCCGCAAAAACTATTTCTACCCCGACCTGCCCAAGGGCTACCAGATCAGCCAGTTCGAGCAGCCGATCTGCGAAAAGGGCTGGCTGGAGATACAACTGGAGGGCCAAGCCCCCAAACGGATCGGCATCACCCGTATCCATATGGAAGAGGATGCCGGCAAACTGGTGCATGGGCTGGGCAGCGGCTCCGGGGTCGACCTGAACCGGGCCGGCACACCACTGCTTGAGGTGGTCTCCGAGCCGGATTTCCGCTCCGCTGACGAGGCGGTGGCTTACCTGAAGCAGCTGCATCAGATCGTGACCTACCTCGGCATCTGTGACGGCAATATGGAGGAGGGGTCGTTTCGCTGCGACGCCAACGTCTCGGTGATGCCGGTCGGCTCNNCGTCAACTCCTTCAAGTTCGTCAAGGCCGCCATCGAGTATGAGATCAACCGCCAGATCGACTTGATCGAGGACGGCGGCAGGGTGGTGCAGGAGACCCGGCTGTTCGATCCCAACTCCGGCAGTACCCGTTCGATGCGGGGCAAGGAAGAGGCCCACGACTACCGTTATTTTCCCGATCCCGACCTGGTGCCGCTGGTGATCTCCGCCGACTGGGTGGAGCGCACCGAAAAAGAACTGCCGGAACTGCCGGCCGTCAAACGGCAGCGTTTCATCACCCAGTTCGGCCTGTCGGAGTATGATGCCGAGGTATTGACTGCCGCCCGCTCACTGGCGAACTATTTTGAAGAGACCGCCGCCTTTGCCCACAATCCCAAGGCTGCCGCCAACTGGGTAATGGGAGAGGTAACCCGCGCCTTGAACGACAATGGCCTGACGATCGACAGCTGCCCGGTGGCGCCCCGCCGCCTGGCCGATCTGCTGCACCTGATCGACAAGGGAACCATCTCCAATAACATCGCCAAGAAGGTCTTCGAACTGATGTGGCAGAGCGACAAGGAACCGGCCGCCATCGTCGAAGAGCAGGGCATGTCCCAGGTCTCCGACAGCGGCGCCATCGAGGCGGCCATTGATCAAATCCTGGCTGCCAACCAGGGGCAGGTTGAGGAGTTCCGCAGCGGCAAGGACAAGGTCTTTGGCTTCTTTGTGGGACAGGTGATGAAGGCCATGAAGGGCAAGGCCAACCCGGCAGTGGTCAATGATCTGCTACTCAAGAAACTGAAAGCGTAAGGGGTACCATCCATGGGACGACTGCTTGCCATTCTGCTCTGCCTCTGCTGCCTGACCAGCCCTGCCCTGGCCGCCCAAGCCACCCTGACCGAGGTGGTGGCCACCCTCGAGGCAGGCTATGCCGACTTGCGGGATCTGCAGGCCAGTTTTTCCCAGACCACCACCCTGGCCGGCTTTCCCAAACCCCAGAAGGGTCATGGCACCCTGGCCCTGCGCCGCCCACATGGTGCGGCCGCCCAGTTCCGCTTTGATTATGCCGTACCGCAACAGGTGATTGTCTCCAACGGCAAGCAGGTCTGGTTCTACCAACCGGAGAACCGACAGGTGCTGGTCAGCTCCCTGGAGGGGATGTTCGCGGGCGGCAACGGCATTGCCCTGGCCTACCTGACCGGCCTGGGTAACGTGGCCAAAGACTTTACCGCCAGCCTGGCCAAGCAGCCACAGGACAAGCGGGGCAATTACCAACTGGAACTGACCCCCAAAAGGCCGACCCCGACCCTGGCCAAGCTGCGCCTGACCATTGACGGCACTGCCGTCAGTCGCTACCAGGCCGAGAAGAGCCTGAACAACAGCTTTCCGATTGTGGCCTCGGTGGTGGTGGATGGTGTCGGCAATCAGACCCGCATCGACTACAGCCGCATCAAGGTCAACAGCGGCCTTTCAACCGCCCGATTCACCTTCAAAGTGCCGCAAGGCGTCGAGATCATCAAACCGTAGGAGGAACGCAGATGCCGTCGTTTGACATCGTATCCAAGGTAGACATGCAGGAGGTCGACAATGCCGTCCACCAGGCCGTCAAAGAGATCGGCCAACGTTACGACTTCAAGGGGTCCAAGAGCGAGATCAGTCAGGAGAAGGACAGTATCAAGGTACTGGCCGACGATGATTACAAGCTCAAAGCGGTGATCGACGTACTGCAGTCAAAGTTTCTCAAGCGCAATATCTCAATCAAGGCCCTGCAGTACGGCAAGGCTGAAGCCGCCTCCGGCGGCATGCTGCGCCAGATCATCACCGTCCAGCAGGGTATCTCCAAGGAAAAAGGCAAAGAACTGATTGCCGTGATCAAGGAGAGCAAGCTCAAGGTGCAGGCCCAGATTCAGGATGACCAAGTCAGGGTGACCGGCAAGAACCGCGACGACCTGCAGGAGACCATCCAATTGCTCAAGGGCAAGGATCTGGGTGTAGAGATGCAGTTCACCAACTTCAGGGATTAGGAGGCCAGGGTGGCCGACGCAAAGCAAAAAGTAAGCATGGTCAGCCTGGGCTGTCCCAAAAACCTGGTGGATGCCGAGGTGATGTTGGGAATTCTGGCCAAGCAGGGCTATGAGATCACCACCGACGAGCACCAGGCCGACGTGATCATTGTCAACACCTGCGCCTTCATCAAGGAGGCCCGTGAGGAAAGCGTGGACGCCATCCTTGATCTGGCAGACCGCAAACATGAAGGTTCCTGCCATACCCTGATTGTGGCCGGCTGCATGCCCCAGCGTTATCAGGAAGAGCTGGCCAAGGAGCTGCCCGAGGTGGACATCTTCATCGGCACCGGCGACTACCCGCGAGTTGCTGAAATACTGGCCGAACACCAGGCCCAGGAGGGACAGCTCAAATACGTCGGCGACCCCAACTATATCTACGACGAGACCCTGCCGCGACTCAACTCGTCGCCAGGCTGGTACGCCTACCTGAAGATCGGCGAAGGTTGCTCCAACTGCTGCACCTACTGCGTAATCCCCTCCATTCGCGGCGGTTACCGCTCCCGCCCTCTGGAGGCGCTGGTGAGTGAAGCCAAACGCCTCGTTGCCGGCGGCGTGCGCGAAATCATCCTGGTCTCCCAGGATATTACCCGCTATGGCAGCGACCGGACCGATGACACCAGCCTTTCAGACCTGATCCGCAGCCTGGCAAAGATCGAGGACCTGAAGTGGATTCGTCTGCTGTACGCCTACCCGGATGGCATCGATGAGCAGTTGATTGAACTGCTCAAAACCGAGCCTAAGTTATGCAAATACCTGGACATCCCGATCCAGCATATCAGCGACGGCGTCCTGGCCCGGATGAACCGCCGCTCCACCTCCGAGCAAATCCGCACCCTGCTAGATCGCCTGCGCTCTGAAATTCCCGAGATCGCCCTGCGCACCTCGCTGATCGTCGGCTTCCCCGGCGAGACCGTGGACGACTTCATGGAGCTGACCCGCTTCGTGGAGCAGACCAGGTTCGACCGGCTGGGTGTGTTCTGCTACTCGAAGGAGGATGGCACCCCGGCCGCCGAGATGCCGGATCAGGTCTCAGAACGGGTAAAAAAGGAGCGCTACCGCAAGCTGATGAAGGTACAGGCCCGGCTTTCTTTCCGTCGTAATCGGGCCCATGTGGGGCAGGTGGAGCAGGTGATTGTCGAGGGTTACAGCGAGGAGACCGAGCTACTGCTGAAAGGCCGCACGTCACACCAGGCGCCGGACATCGATGGCCAGGTCTACATCACCTCCGGCCAGGCCAACGTCGGCGACATCGTCGCCTGCCGGATCACCGATTCATCAGACTACGACTTGATCGCCGAGATGGTGGAGGAGTAAAACCAGGCCGCCTGCGGGGCACTGAACAGCCCCTTTACCCTTGACAGCCCCACTATTATCTGCTAGAAGGTGGCCCCTTCATACACGACCACATCAGTTCGGAGCTGTCATGGCAACCAAAACCACGAAAAAAGCGGCCCCAGCGGCCAAGGTGACTGCCCCAGCCAAAAGCGCAGCCTCTGCAAAGAAAACCGCTGCGACCAAAAGCACTGAAAAACCGGTAAAGGCCTCCGCAAAGGCCCCCATAAAACCCGCTACACCAGCTACACCCAAGGCTGCAGCCAAATCGGTCACGCCTGCACCCAAGTCTGTGGCAAAACCGGTTCCTGCCGCTGAGAAGTCTGCTCCGGCCAAACCACACAAGTGGGATGAAATTCGCCAACAACTGCTGGAGCTGAAAGAAGCCACACTGCGCGAAATTTCACGCTCGATCAAGAGTGGTTCCGAGGCCAAGGTGGGCGAAGAGACCACCGGCGACATCTACGATCAGGCCTCTTCGGAGCGTGACCGTGAGCTGGAACTGATCTTGAGCGACCGGGAACGCCAAAAGGTACATAACATCGACGATGCACTGCTGCGGATGAAGGAAGGCGAATACGGCATCTGCGAAGAGTGTGACGAGGAGATTCCCTTGGGGCGGCTGAAGGCGATGCCGTTCACCCGCCACTGCGTCAAATGCAAGTCTGACCTGGAGCGCCTGCAGGCCCAAACCCGCCGTTTTGAGGAAGATCGGGCCTACCGCGAGATCCCGCTGGGTGACGAGGAGGAGGCCTAGTCCTTCTGCGCACGGCCTCCCAGCAAACGCAATAGCAGACCGCGCCTGACCACCAACGCCTGGTGGGGACAAAGTTCGCGGCAACACCAGCACCGAATGCAACGCCCTGAATCAACCTTCAGGGCGTTTTTCGTTATGCTGATCGCACGGGGCGGGCAGGCATCGCGACAGACACCGCACAACACACATAGCTGCTGATCGGCCGCCGGCAGCGGGGTTAGCTGATTGCGCAGCAGGTCTTTGACAAACCCGGGCAGACCGAACTGGACATCCAGCCCCCCTGGCAGCCGGAATGGCGGTTCAGCCGTCTCGAGCGGCTCCCCCAGCAACTCAATCTCTTCCCAGTGTGCACCGGACAGTTTGCGCCGACGGGCCTCCTGCTCAACCGGCAGCAGCTCGGCCGGTATGCCGGCCAGGCGCCCTGCCACCAGATCAACCGCCACCGGATTTGCACCAGCCAACATCCAGCCCAGTTGGCGCGGCGTACCGCTGCTGGGCCCGTCCCCCTCCATCGCAGAGATGCCATCAACGATGGTCAGGGCCACTGGTCGCGCCTGGGCAATCTCCAGCAGCAGACCGGCAAAAAGCTCCTTGGAGCGTCCAGCTGTCAGGTGCAGCCCTGCTTTAGCAGCACCCACCACCGTGCCGTACAGGTTCTTCACCCCGCAGGTGAGGGTCATCATCTCATGGGTCTTCAGTTTGGGCAGATTAATGACGACATCGGCTGCCAGGTACTCCCGCGACAACTCAAACTGGCGAAAGACACCGCTGCCGCTCACGTGCTGTGTTTCCTTAAATGCAATCAGCTGGACGCCCAACTCTCTGGCAACCGCCGCAATGCCGCTTTTCTCGGCTACCCGCTCCAGCGTCCCGATCCCCGGGCTATCACCGATCAACACCTCTCCACCGGCCTGCTGTACCAGTTCAGCCACCACACGCACCAATGCCGGATGGGTGGTGACCGCCGCCTCTGGCGGCTTTGCCGATAGCAGGTTTGGCTTGAGCAGCACCCGCTGTCCGGCCTTTACAAAGGCGGCCATGCCGCCCAGGGGAGCCAGAAGCTGTGTCAACTGCTGACGCAACTCTTGCAGATCGTATGTTGTACAGCGCGTGAGTGCTATCGGTTGCATGTTGATGTGCTCCTTGCACTTTTACAATCTTAGGGTACACTACCACACAGCAAAGGAACGGCAATCAGACTCCAGGCACCAGGTCCCTATGAAATCAGCCGCAATCGAGCATTACGACATATCACTGCTCTACGTTGAGGACGAAAAGGTCACCCGCGAACAGGTTTCCCGCATCCTGCAGCGTGTTGTGACAGAACTGCACGTGGCAGAGAACGGTCGCGAAGGGCTGGCCCTCTACCGTGAAAAACGCCCCGATATCGTGCTGACTGACATCATGATGCCGCTGATGAA
The DNA here is from genome assembly GCA_002383415.1 of Geobacter sp. UBA4074. Lineage (GTDB taxonomy): Bacteria > Desulfobacterota > Desulfuromonadia > Geobacterales > Pseudopelobacteraceae > Trichlorobacter. The sequence goes on along the minus strand of DFYU01000055.1, from coordinate 7,515 downwards.
TGGCCTTGAAATGTGCCGCGAGATCCGTCAGCTCGATCATGATAGCCAGCTGATCATGCTGACCGCCTACAGTGACACCGACTATCTGCTGGAGTGCATAGCCCTCGGGATCAATCAGTACGTCCAAAAGCCGGTTGATTTTGCGCGGCTGACCAGCGCCATTGAAACCTGCAGCAGTTACATCCTGCTCAAACGCAAGATTCAGCAGCAGGAAGAACGCATCCACCGCTTGTCTCAGGCTGTTGAACAGGCGCCGGCACCGGTGATGATCACCTCCCTGAACGGTTCCATCGAGTATGTCAATGCCATGTTCACCCGCCTCTGCGGCTACACAGCCGAAGAGGCGTTGGGCCGCAACCCACGTCTGCTCAAATCAGGCATGAATCCACCTGAGATGTATGCCGAGCTGTGGCAATCAATTATTGCTGGACGGGAATGGCAGGGAGAGTTGGCCAATAAGCACAAAGACGGCTCCATCTTCTGGGAAACGGTCAAAATCTGCCCCCTACGGGACAATAACGGTGCTGTGACCGGCTTTCTCAAGGTTTCCCAGGACATCACCGCCCGCAAGCAGTACGAAGAAAGCCTGCACTATCTGGGTACCCACGACCCGCTCACCGGACTCTACAATCGGGCCTATTTCGACGCCGAGTTGCAGCGGCTCGACAACAGCCGCGATTTTCCGGTCAGCATTGTGGTTGCCGACATCGACGGCCTGAAAGCGGTCAACGACTCGCAAGGACACGCCGCCGGCGATCAGTTGATCAAGGAGGCAGCCGAGGTATTGTTGTCAGCCTTCCGGGCCGCTGACGTCGTGGCGCGCATCGGTGGCGATGAATTTGCCGTCCTGCTGCCCCATACCGATCACGATGCGGCACAGGCTGCCATGTTGCGAATCAGGGAAAACGGCACTGCTGAGCGAAAATTTGGGGCGTCCGCCCGTTTCTTGTCACTGGGCATGGCCACAGCCAGACAGGCCGGGCAGTTACCGGACACCATGAAAGAGGCGGACAAACTGATGTACAGCGACAAGCTTGAGCGCAAATCCGGGCGCAGCGTTACGACGCAAGCCGACTAGCAGCACCATCAAAAAATGATGTTCGGGCGCAACACCACGGTTACGTTGCTGGCATCGCGATCCCTAAGCGAGCCACTATATCGATCAGGTGCTTCCCAGATCATACCGGCATCCAGCTTGAAGGCTACTCCCCAGGATTTAATCGGAAACTTTTTACCCAACACATATTCCTGGCGCAGCAACGCCCCCGTCTTGGTGCTGATGTCCCAACGTACCTCAAAGGCGCTGTTTTTCAGGAATGCGATCGGATTGACGGTAAAATCAAGGTCGCTCCGGCGAAAGCCAAGGTAGAAGGTATCGGCGATATCGGGGTGGTCGTGCATTTTGGCCCCCAGCCGAAAGCTCCAGGCCAGCTTTTCATCCCTGAAACTCCGCTCCCCCTTCAGCTTCCACTCAACCTCCAACGAATCGTCAGGTATCAGGACATTGTTTCTGATGTGCTGGTTGGAGTAACTGCAGAGATAGCCCATGTACCCCTTGTTGGATGAAAGCCGCTCCTCACCCTGTTTGCTGAAACGGACCATATCGCCCACAAACAGGGAAACGGCGTAGGGTTCCTCGAAACCGGCCGTAATCCACTGGATCACGTTCTGGTTACCGCCAATATCACCAGAACGGTAAAAACCGGATGCGTACTCCTGCAGCGCCACCCCGGTCAGCGGTAGCGGCATGACAGCCGCCTCCAGCAGCAAAAAACGGGGCACGAGTGAGTTAACCAACAGTCGGCTGTAGATCTCGGGTTCGCCCATACCGGAGAGATCCTGTATCGGTGTGCCGGCCAGCGGGATATTGAGTGACAGATTGGTGTAGTAGAGGTCGAGTTCCCAGTCGAGATCGGCCCAGCCCAACTGCTGACTGCCGAAGAGGTATTCTCTGTAGCTTCGCTGCTGGGCCGGCGCAGTTGACCGTCCATCGTCTGCCGTTGCCAGCGGTGCCAGCACCAGCATGCCCAGCACCAAGACCAGTGTGGTCAGCAATCCCCGCATCGCCCTTGCTCTTCAGCTCTACAACCATCCGCTTCAGCTGCCAGCCTGATCAGTCGCCTCACACGGTAGCCAGCTCCAGCTGCCAGCAGGGCCAGATCAACGGCCGGGACAACGGTTGCGCTGACTCCTCTGGCCTGGTCGAACCACGACCGCACCGCCAACCAGCTCACCAGGTCTTCAAAACGCTCCTTGTTAAACCAGGCAACACCAGTATCGTCATGCACCAGCAGAAAACGGGCGACCTGCGGCAGCTCCAGCAGGGCTGCCAGCTGTTCACCCGTATCCTGCCAAACCGGGTCGTTCCAGACCGTCCAGGCCGCCGCAACCACCCCACAGCGGGCAGCCTGATACTGTCCCCAGCCACGCTCATGGTCGGCTGAGCCGGCCACAAAAGCGGCCACCGGCCGGTGCAGGCCGTAGGCCGTCAGCGGCTCGTCCCCCAAGGGTGCTGCCACATGCCCCAGCAGCAGTGCTGCCAGAAAGGCCCGGCGTTCCAGGACACCGCTCGGCACCAGCTCGCGCGACACCCCTGCGCGCCGCATCAATTGCACGGTTTTACGAACAACAGCAGGTTGCCAGGCTGCCTGCAGCTGCTCAACCAGCAGTGGCACGTCGGGCAGCTCAGTGCTTTCAAGCGAAATAACCGCCTGATACTGCAACAGTGATTGCACCAGTGCAGGCTCGGCAGACATAAATGCGCCCGGGGTGATTGCGGCTACCTGGTCGCACACCGCACGACAGGCATCCAAAAGCGGCCGATGTCGTAGCTGCACCAGTTCTTCTGACAGTGATGGCACACCTCGCCCGGCCAACTCCTGGCAGAGCGCGCCCCAGCCAGCCTCCTGGCTATCCTGCTGTTGCTGATACTCCCAAAAGATATGGAATTCGTAGGGGCCGAGCTCAACGTAGAGGCCCTGTTGATGGATCTCCGCCGTACTCCGCAGGTACTCGAGGCCGCTGGCCAGATCACGGAACGAAACCAAGCGCCCCGGTCCGCTATCAAGCCCAAGCGCGTCTCCCAACCCGATATGCTGCTGCGTCTGCGCAGTGGCCCGACGTATCCAACCGGCTGTCTGGCCATGGCGATTGTTGTACACCACCAGTGCCCGTTCAGCGCCGGCCTGGTTGCTGTAGGCAAAGACATGTTCATCCACGCTGCCATCGTTATCGCAAAAATCATACAGGCAGAACTGTCCGGAACCGGAAAACAGCCAACGCTTTTTCAGCAGCGGAAAGATCCACAGCCGGTGTCCTTCCAGCAGCCCCTGGTCAACCTGCTCATCCCAGTAGGCGCGGCGGTACTCCATGCCATATTTTTCCTTAAAGCCCTCCAACTGACCATGGCCGAACATCGGCAGCCCCGGCATGGTGGCCAGCAGCACACAGGCCCCGAAATATTTGCCCTGGGAGCCGAACTGCTCCACAGCGGTCTTTTCGTCCGGGTTGTTCATGAAGTTGACAAACCGCTTGAGTATCTCAGGATTAAATTCCAGCACGTTCTTGATGGTCTGGCGGTACTTGGCGTTTTCCTCTTCCTTGAGCATGTTCATGAAGGCCGAGTTATAGACCCGGTGCATCCCCAGGGTCCGCACAAAATAGCCTTCCATCATCCAGAACGCCTCGGCCAGCAGCAGAGTATCCGGCACCTCACGACCAACCCGGTCCACCACCTCACGCCAGAATTCCAGCGGAAACACGGCATCAAACTCGTCACGGCTCATGGCGTGCTCGGCCCGTGACGGAATCCCGCCCCCCAGTCCCCGCTGGGGGAACCACAGGCGCTGGTAGTGTTTTTTTGCCAGGGTCATGGCGGCGTCAAAACGGATGATCGGCGTCAGGCGGGCCACATGCAGGATGGTCTGCATCACCGCCTCGCGTACCTCGGGAATCAGATAGTTCAGCTGGGCGGTGTCGTTCCAGGGGATGCTGGTGCCGTCATTGCCGTGGTAGATGTAGCGGGTGCGTCCATCGCGGCGATCGATCATTCGGAAGGCAACGGCGGCGTCGTCCTTGCTCCAATAGCCATCTTCGATCTGGATGGTGACTGACGGGTCGCGGGAGAGATCCTCGCCATTGAAGCGATAACCGGGAAACGGCGGGTACTCGCTCTGAATGAACCAGTCCGGATGTTCGACGACCCAACGGGAATAGATGCCGGTGTGATTGGGCACCATGTCGCTGGCCAGCCGAATCCCCCGCTGCCAGGCCCGCTGCTTCAGATTGTGGAAGGCGGCCTCACCGCCCAGGTCCTCGGCAATTGTATAGTCGTACAACGAGTAGGCCGAGGCATGGGCCTCGGGGTTGCCGCACAATTCCTTGATCCGGCGCGAGGCAGCTGAGCGCTCCCACAACCCGATCAGCCACAGCCCGGTAAAGCCACGGGCAGCCAGCTGATCCAGCTCGCTGTCCGGCACCTGGTCAAGTCGGGTGATCGGATAACCATGCCAACGCGAGAGCTGATCGAGCCAGACATGAGTCATCTTGGCCATCAGCACCACGGTGGACATCCAGTCGGCATCGGGCGAGAAGGCCTCATATTCCGGCTGGTCATAACCTGCCAGATGCCCGGCCTCCAAGGTCTGCCGCCGGTGCTGCCAACCGCCGCCAGCACCGGCGCCGAATTCCAGCACTCGGCTGGGACCAGGCCCGCCCATACCACGGGCAGCCTGTTCCTCCTCAAGAATGTCGAAGGAGGTCAAGACCCCCTCGAACAGGTCACGGGGCAGCAGCTCGCCCCAAGTCTCACGAATATAGCCCAGCTGGCCGGCCAGCGAATCCGGTGCGGCCTTAAGTGGCGCGCGCAAGGCCTCCATCAGTGGCACATCAAGCCCCGGTACTGGCGGCCCTACGGTTAACGCACCTGCTAGAGCGCCCGCAACCTGGGGATAGGCAGGGACAGACTGCGCCAGCTGGTGATCATCGAACAGCTGACGGAACGGATCAAGGGCACGGTTTTCGGTTGCCAGGCGCACCAGTAGCATCTCGCGCAGCGCCAGCTCAACCTGCAGTGCCTGCGGATAGCCACTCACTGCTGCATGCGGCGGAAAACCAGATTCAAACCCTTCCAGGGCAGCAGTTACCATTGGTTGGCCCAACTCGGCCCCGCCACGCTGGAGGGCCGTCGCCAGCCGCCCCACGTCGCCAAGCTCGGCACACGCTGCAATCAGATAGCGATACACATCCAGCAAGGTCCCGTACAGGTGCAATTGTGCGGCAGTAACCGCTGACGCCGGCTCTTGTCCTGACAGCTGCAGGCAGTTGGCCAGCCGCCGACAGGCAACGATGGGTGGATAGCGGCGCGCCAGGAGCGGAGCCAATGCCTGGTCGAGCTGCAGGGCTACCCGGGCAGCGCCCGAGAGATGGATCGGCAGAGGGAAGTAGGGTAGCAAAAGACTGGCCATAGGTTGTAGTAGGTCCTTTAGGCCTGGCATGGGGGCTGCAGACCAGCCCCCACGGGAAGTGTAACGGTTATTTTTTCTTGGCTGCGGTCTTTTTCTTGGTAGTTTTCTTTGTCACACGTTTTTTGGTGGCTACCTTCTTCTTCGACTTACTCTTCTTTGACTTGATTGCCTTACGCGGGGTCGGGTTAAAATCGTCACGGATGTTGTTCAGCAGGATCGAGGTTTCCACCAGGTTCGGATCAGCCTGCTTGGCTGCTTCCAGCGCCTCGCGGGCTTCGGCCAGACGGCCGGTCTTCATGTACACCCGCCCCAAGGCGTGCAAGGCACGGGCATGATCGCCCTTCAGGGCAACGGCCTGCTTGTAGCTGGCAATGGCGCTGTCATACTCTTTACGGAAATCGTACACCAACCCCAGACGATAGTGATTATTGGGGTCATCCGGCCCCAGCTCGGCCGTTTCCTGCAACAGCAGGACCAGGTCATCATACTGCTTGTTTTTCACATAGATCGTTACCAGGGCGTTACGGCTTTCAACATCAGCCTTGGCCAGCTCCAGAGCGCGCTTGTAATGTTGAATCGCCTTGTCGCCCTGATCCTGATTACGGTAGACCGCTGCCAGTTCACGGTGGGCATCCGGGTTATCCGGAGCCAGCTGCAAAACCGCCTGGTACGACTCCACCGCATGCGGCAGTTCCTTACCCTGCACCAGGATCCTGGCAAGCTTGAGATGGATGTCGGCACTTTCCGGTTTCAGCTTCAAAAACTCTCGATACTGCTCCACGGCCTCCGAGGTGTTGCCGCGCGCCAGCCGGATCTCGGCCAGCCTGAGGCGTGCCTCCGCAAAATCAGCGCGTTTCTCAATGGCCCGCTTGTACGACACCACCGCCTCATCCAGCTGACCACGTTTTTCATACAACAGTCCCAGATTGTAATACACCTCAGGGTTGTCGCTCTGGCGATAGCTGGCCTCACGATAGGCGGTAATCGCCTCCCCTTCGCGGCCAGCCTTGTAATAAAGAGCACCAAGCCGCTCATAGGGTGGCACCGCACCGGGCAACGTCTTCAGTACCGAACGATAGGCCTCCGCAGCCCGATCCACCTCACCCCTGGAGGCCAACTGATCGCCCAGCACAATACCCTCTGGCTGCGGCGCAGTCAAACTGCTGACGACCGTCGCATCTTTTCTGCCGCCCAACAGGCGCTCATACTCGGCCTGTCTGGTGTCACCCTTTTTTTCATAAATATCTGCCAGCAGCAGGTGTACTCGGCTGCTACGGGGATTTGAGACCGCCGTCTTCTGCAGCAGTTCCAGGGCTTTGTCCTGTTCATTTTTTTGCAGATAAAGTTGCGCCAACCCCAGACTGGCATTTTCAGAAGAGGGTTGGGCCACCAGTGCACGACGGTATTCGTCTTCGGCACGACTCAGCTCTCCCTGTGCCTGATACACATCGGCCAGGCCAATCATGACATCGGCATCACCCGGAGACTGCCGCTCAGCCTCGCCCAAATGATAGAGCGCCAGCGGGTAGATCCGTTTTTCCAGCATCACCTTGCCCAGCGCCTTGTGGAAGGCCGGCGACGGCGCTCCCGCCACCCCCTTGGTCAGTTCGACAGCCGCCTCATCCAGCATCCCCCGCTGGAGATACAAGACTCCGAGGCTACCGCTGGCCACCGCAAAGGAAGGCTCGTCCTGCAAGGCGCGCCGGTAGGCGCTGACTGCCGCATCAACGGCACCGGACCGCTCGGCCTGCCTGCCCGCCACAAACTGGGCTGCGGCGCCGTCGGGACAGAGCTCAACAATCCTTGCCTCCTGCATGCTGCGCGTTGTCTCATCCTGCAGGCCCGGCAACTGCTTGGCCAGCTCAAGCGCCTCGGTGCATCCACCCGCGCCAAAATTCCAATTGAAACCTGAAAGCAGCAGAGCCGTGACACCCATCAACGGCAGGGCCACCCATTTTTTGATGTACATAATTGAAATTCCTCGTTTAAAACAAGAGAGTGGCGGCGATTATACACAGTGAGACCAAAAAATACAAACCATTCGGCCGAA
>DFYU01000044.1 GCA_002383415.1 Geobacter sp. UBA4074 | reverse complement strand
GGTGGGCAACGTTTTGCTTCTCGGCAGCGATACCGATCAGGATGCCGACGGCGCCGACGCAGAAGGAGGTGATCCGGGCTGCCATAACCTGCTCATGCTGGTCGGCATGGCCGTCTTTGATGACGTTGACGTAGATGTCGTGGGCGATGGCAGCGGAGGCTGCCAGGACCAGACCGGAGACGACGGCCAGGATGGTGGCGAAGGCTACGGCGCAGAGGAAGGCCAACAGCAGGTCGCCGATGAAGGGTGAGAATTCGGAACCCATGGTTTTGGCCAGCATCATGGCAGCCATGTTGCCGCCGGCGTCTACTTGCTTGATGCCTTGCGGGGAGAGGTGGACGGCAGCGCCGAAGCCCAGCAGGGTGGTCAGGATGTAGAAGGAACCGATGATGAACATGGCGACGATGACGGATTTACGGGCTGCCTGTGCGGTGGGAACGGTGAAGAAACGCATCAGGATGTGGGGCATACCGGCGGTGCCGAGTACCAGGGCCATGCCGAGGGAGATCTGGTCGAGGGGGTTGGTCAGGAACAGACCCGGCTCGAGGAAGCGTTGACCGGCGTCGGCGGTGGCGGTGCCGGCGTCTACTTCTTTGAGGTAGATCGGCAGGAGCTTGACGTGGTCAATGATGTTCTGGTTGGTGGCGATGTCGGTGAAGAACTGGAACGGGCTGAAGCCGGATTTGACGGCTACCATGATGGAGAGGATGGCAGCACCGGTCATCAGCAGGCCGGCCTTGATGATCTGAACCCAGGTGGTGGCGGTCATGCCGCCGAAGACGACGTAGCCGACCATCAGGATACCTACGCCGACAATGGCGATGGTGTAGTCGATGCCCAGCAGCAGTTGCATCAGCTTACCGGCGCCGACCATCTGGGCGGTGAGGTAGAAGGTGGAGACGGATACGGTGGAGATGGCGGCGACGGCACGCACCGGCTTGGGCGAGGTGCGGAAGGAGAGGATGTCGCCCAGGGTGTATTTGCCGGCGTTACGGCAGGGCTCGGCTACGATCAGCAGGACGGTGATATAGGCCACGAGCCAGCCGACGGAGTACATGAAGCCGTCATAGCCGTAGAGGGAGATCATGCCGGAGATGCCCAGGAAGGAGGCGGCCGACATGTAGTCGCCGGCAATGGCCCAGCCGTTCTGGGTGCCGGTGATGCCACCGCCGGCGGTGTAGAAGTCGGCAGCCGATTTGGTTTGCTTGGCTGACCAGACGACGACGGACATGGTGGCGGCGATGATGATCAGGAAGATCGGAATGGTGACCTTGGGGTTGGCCTTGAGGGTGGCCTTGGACTCTGCGGCAGGCGCAGCAACCTTGGCGGCGTCTACGGCAGGGGCCGCAGCAGCGGCAGGGGCCTGGGCGGCTACCGCAGGGGTGGCTTCGGGGGCCTTAGGGGCCTCGGGGGCGGCGTAGGCGGCGATACTCAGGGAGAGTACGCAACCAAGAGCTACTAACAGTCTCTTCATGATATCACCTCCTATTGAAGTTCGTTGACCAGTTCTCTGGTCAGACGGTCGAAGTCTTTGTTGGCAACATGGGCGTAGTACATGGCCAGGCCCCAGGATACGAAGAACTGCGACAATGCAAAAATGTAGCCGAAGTTGATGCGACCCAGGATCTGGATCTTGAACAGGCCCGGGGCGTAGGCTGCCCCGATCGGCAACAGGAAGTAGTAGACCGTGGAGAAGATCCACCAGCCAAACAAAAAGGCCGTCTTTTTGTGGTGCAGTTCGATAAACTTGGGATTTTTAGCTATCGCTGCCCAATCATACGTTTTTTCCGCCATGATTTGTTTCATCCTTTCTTGTTTCTTTCACACGTTAAAAACAACTACACGACAACTTGTTTCACCTTCCTCCTTTCGATTAAACTTGTTCGGCGCTGCGGTCGTAGACGCTACCACTGGCAAACCATACGAGGGCTGTTCCAAGGGGGATTTTGAGTCCCTTTTTAGCCCTCAACAACATAATGTTTAATACAACAAAACAATATTTAAATATAAATACAGGCTGTTACGACTAAGGCCATGTTTACATCATTACAAATCCGCACATTTCTATAACGATATTTTGGAAATATCAATACATTTAATTTCCGAAAGCAGCAACAACCTAACATCATTAAGAAAAACCATGATATCATATTTCAAACGAACAATTTACAAGCGCGCCTAGGCACAGCCAGTTGCGGCAGCCAGACACGAATAGGACAAGGCATATTGACAGGAGGAAAGAAACTGCAAGGAAAACGAATGACGAGCGGCGGGAGACGCTACAGGGGCAGGGTATAGGGCAGCGGTTGATCTTCGCCGGATGTCAACACCTGACAGAACTGCGACACCAGTCGATAGGTGATGCCCCACAGCACTGGCCGCTGAGGGTGCAACTGGATGGCCGGCGCCTCGAGGGTCTGGCCACCAAAACGGACCGCCGCAGTTACCTGCCGCTGCGGTTGCCGCAAGGCCTCCAGCTCAAACCAGAAGGCATCGTGAACTTCATGGGACAGCACCGGCTGAACGGGCTGCAGCAGGTGATAGACAAAACAGGCCACCCGTACCGGCAGGTTAGCGCCCACCACGTCGGATAATCGTCCCAGACAGGCGGCCGTTGCCAGGTCGATCCCCACTTCCTCCAGCGTCTCACGCTCGGCAGTCTGACGCAGGTCGGCATCGCGGCTGTCCATCCGGCCGCCCGGCAGGCCGATATTGCCGGACCACGGGTCGCGGGGGTGCCGGGCCCGTTCGATAAAGAGCAGTTCAAGACCGCTGCCGCTTTCACGCAGAATCAGGGCCACGGCGGCCGGCTTCTGATCGCCGGGCGTGTCAGATGGCGCGGCTGCGGCCTGATTAAGACGCCGGGAAATATCGGCAAGAGGAGATGAAAGGTACATGCTGTGTACTGTACAACGATTCGGAAAGGCGCGGCAAGAAGTCACATCGCTCACTTGCCGATCCACTCAATTCAGGTATACTACGCACACAGACGGCATCCCTGATGAACTGCAGTGGATTACTTATGATGGCTCTACGCACACAGCTGTTCCTGCTGGTCCTGGTTCCCCTGCTCTGTGCCGGTGGCGCACTCTGGGGCCTGAACGAGCTGCGCCAGACCTCCAACCTGGTGTCGCGCGGGACAGAGAGCAGCGCACGGCTGGCAGGCGAGCTGAACGACTTTATTCTGTTCCTGCAGGAACCCCCGCCAGGCAAGACAGCCCAATACCAGCTGCAGGCCACCCGCAACCGGGTTGATACACTTTCAAAACCAGCGCCGGTTCTTTTCGGCGATCCCGAAGAACGCCAGGCACTTGACAAGCTGACCGCCGCACCGGAGCTACTCGGCAGACAGGTCGAGCAGATCCGCCGCAGTGGCGTCACCTCCCTCAGCAACCGCCAGGCCACCCAACTCACTGAGGAGTTGCGGCGACTGCTCAAGGCCGGCGAAACACTCTCCGCATTCTACAACCGCATGCTGCTCAAAGCCCACCAGCGCAACAGCCAGCTGAACCTGCTGTTGCTGGCAACCGCCCTGACGTGGCCAATCTGCTGTTCGCTGCTGCTGTATCGCACCCTGGCACGGCCGGTGCGCCAGCTGCGGGAGGCGCTCAACTCCCTGGCCAAGGGGCATCTTGGGCTACGTCTCACGGGAGCGCCGCCCGGCGAACTGGGCCAGCTGTACAGTGCCTTCAACAGCATGGCCGAGGCGCGACAACGTGCTGAAGAGCAGGCCCGGGAATCGGAGGTACGCCTTAAGGAACTGCTTGAAAACCTGCAGATGCTGGCGGTCAGCCTTGACCAGAACGGCGCGGTCAGTTACTGCAATGACTACCTGCTGGAGGTGACCGGGCGCAAGCGTCACGAGGTGGTCGGCAAAAACTGGTTTGAGCTGTTCATTCCTGAGCCGGAGACAGTGCGGCAACTCTTCAACCAGACCATGCAAAACGGCCAGATCAGCCACCACTACGAAAACGAAATCCTCACCAGAGATGGCTCACGCCGCCTGGTGGCCTGGAACAACACCGCAAACCGGGACGCCAGCGGCGTCATCACCGGCACCACCAGCATCGGCAGCGACATTACCGACCAGTACAACTCCCGGCTGGAACTGGAACAGAGCCAACGCACCCTACGCACCCTGCTGGATGCCAACCCCGAATCCCTCTGCCTGCTGGACCGCTCCGGCACCGTACTGTCCGCCAACCGCACCTGCGCCCAACGGTTCAACAAGGGCGTTGATCAACTACTGGGAAGCGACATCTTCTCTTTTGCATCAGCCGAAACCGCACAAATGCGACGTGCAAAGGTTGAAGAGGTCTTCCGCACCGGCCTGCCGCTGGTGTTCAATGACACCCGTGATCTCTGGCAGTTTGAAAATCATGTTAACCCGGTCACTGGCCACGACGGCAGCGTTGAGTGTGTCGCTGTACTCTCGATCGACATCACTGAAAAACTGCGGGCCGAACATGATCTGAAACGGGCCAATGAGGAGCTGCGCCAGACCAACGATGAGCTTGAAAAACGGGTGGCTGCCCGAACCGAGCAGTTAACGGAACTCAACAGCAGCCTGCAGGAGGCAAAGGAGCGAGCCGAGGCGGCCAACGCCACCAAGAGTGAATTTCTGGCCAACATGAGCCACGAGATCCGCACGCCGATGAACGCCATCCTGGGGCTGGCTCACCTTGCCCTGCAGACCGATCTAACCACCAAGCAGCACGAGTATCTGCAGATCATCAACGGCTCTGCCCACCACCTGCTGGGCGTGATCAACGATATCCTTGATTTTTCGAAGCTGGAGGCAGGCAAACTGAAGATCGAACAGACCCCCTTCCTGCTGGGAGAGGTACTGGACCGGGTGATGGGGCTGACCAAGGTGCAGGCCAAGGAAAAGGGCCTGAGCCTCACGGCGGTGATCGCCGAAGGGGTGCCGGACAGTCTGCAGGGCGACCCGCTGAGACTGGAACAGATTCTGATCAACCTGCTGTCCAACGCCATCAAGTTTACCGAACAGGGACAGGTCAGCCTACGGATCAGCCGAGCGCCCCAACAGGACAATCAACGCCAGGCGATCGTGCTGTTTTCGGTACAGGACAGCGGTATCGGCATGGACAAGGCAACGCTGGATCAACTGTACCGCCCCTTTACCCAGGCCGACAGTTCCACCACCCGGCTCCACGGCGGCACCGGCCTGGGGCTTTCGATCTGCAAGCGGCTGGTAGAGATGATGGGGGGCGAGATCACCGTGAAGAGCAGCCCCGGCAAGGGCAGCACCTTCACCTTCAGCATCTGCTTTGCGCTGGGTGTCCGCCAGCCCCGTACTGCCAGCCGTTCGGTGCGGACACCGCTGGCCCAGCGACAGCAGAGCCTGCGTGGCAGCCGCCTGCTGGTGGTGGAAGATCAGCAGATCAACCTGCAGATCGCCCGCGAACTGCTGGAGTGTGCCGGTGCCAGCGTCGAAACCGCCAGCAATGGTGAAGAGGCGCTGCGGCTGGTAGCTGATCACGGCGACAATCTGGATGCCATCCTGATGGATATCCAGATGCCGGTGATGGATGGCTACGAGGCCACGCGACGGATCCGCGAGCAGTTTTCCAGCGAACAGCTGCCGATCTTTGCCATGACCGCCCACGTCTTTGACGAAGAGCGGACGCGCTGCCTGGATGCAGGCATGAACGACCACCTTCCCAAGCCGCTGGATATCAAGGCGCTCTTTACGCTACTGGAACGGCACATCGCCCCGGCTGTTGCCGACCAGGCCGGTACAACGCTGCTGGGCAGCCTGTCCGACCAGGAAATAACCGAACTGCCCGACAGCCTGCCCGGGCTTGATATCGATGCGCTGCTGGAGCGGGTCAACCAGAATCGCCAGTTGCTGGTGCGCCTGATCAGACTGTTCGCCCATGAACATCATGCCACCGCCGCAGAGATCAAACAGCTGATCGAGGAGGCGGATCTGGCTGCAGCCGGCCGCCTGGCCCACGGGATCAAGGGGGTGGCGGGCAACCTGTCGGCGCTTGAGCTGCAGCAACGTGCTGCTCAGCTTGAAGAGGCACTCAAGCAGGGAGACCGGGACGGGGCAACGCGGTTACTGGTGCCGTTTGAGCAGGCCTTGCTGGTGGTCTGCAGCGCTGCCGAGCATCTGAGCGCCATCGCGCTGCCACCGCACCCGGATGCAAACGGCACGACGCATCCCGACAGCCTGACCGGCCAGGTGCAACTACTGGACCAGCTGCTGCGCTCCAACGATCTGCAGGCCCAGGAAGTACTGACGCAGTTGCGCCAACGCCTGACCGCTCCTGACGACCGCACTGCGGTGGAGCGGTTGGGTGAGGCCATTGACCGCCTTGACTACCACCAGGCGCTGCAGCTGCTGAAACAGCTGGCAGCACGCCACACCATCACGCTTATGGAGGAGACTGAGTGACCACCTGTCATGACGGGCAACTGATGATTCTCTTGGTGGATGATGCGCCCACCAACATTCAGGTGCTGAACGAAACACTGAAAGACGACTACCGCCTATTCTTTGCCACCAGTGGCTCCGAAGCCCTGCGCATGGTCAACCAGGCCCCGCCCGACCTGATCATACTCGACATCATCATGCCCGACATGGACGGCTACGAGGTCTGCCGGGCCCTCAAGGCCAACGCCCAGGCCCAGAACATCCCGATCATCTTCATTACCTCCATGCGCCAGCAGGAGGACGAGGTGGTTGGCCTGGAACTCGGAGCGGTTGACTACATCACCAAACCGTTCAACCCGGCGGTAGTCCGGCTACGGGTCCGCAACCAGATCGAGCTGAAGCGTCAGCGCGACCTGCTGGCCCGCCTGTCCAACCTGGACGGCCTGACCGGCATCCCCAACCGTCGTGCGCTGGATGCCAGCATCGATCGGGAGTGGCGCCGCTGCCAGCGCTCACGAAAGCCGGTGTCACTGCTGATGGCCGACATCGATCACTTCAAAAGCTACAACGACACCTATGGTCACCTGGCTGGCGATGACTGTCTGAAGTCGGTTAGCAGCTCCCTGCTGCAGACGCTGGAACGACCAGGCGATCTGCTGGCCCGTTACGGCGGCGAAGAGTTTATGGCACTGCTGCCCGAAACCGATGCCATCGGCGCCCAACTGGTGGCCAGCAAGATGCTGCAGGCGGTAAACGACCTGGCGATGCCCCACGCCGGGGCACTGGCCGATGAGCATGTCACGGCCAGCATCGGCGTGGCCACCATGCAACCCGGCCGCACCACCAGCAGCGCTAACCTGCTTGAGGCCGCCGACCAGGCCCTGTATCAGGCCAAGCAGCAAGGCCGTAATCGCGTCTGCGTCTGGTCGCCTCCGGCTGACCAGCATGCCTAAGGAGATCCTGCACTGGTGGCTCGCCTCGGCGGCCCAACAGCGTCTGCCGCTCGACAGAGCCACCCGCCAGTTACTGGAAGAACAGCAGGCGGCGTACCTGGTGGGAGCCGTGTTGCCCGACACGCTGCTGCACCTGCAGGGCGACGGGCAGCATGCCCTGGCCCGGCACCTGGCTGACCGCTTCCACGACAGCCAGACCCACTGCTACGCTCCCCTGCTGTCATTTGCGGCTAAAAACCCACCGCTCACGCCAGCTCAACAGGCCTGCCTGCTGGGTATTGCCTGCCATATTGAGACCGACATCGTCTTCCACCCCTTTGTCTACGCCCTGTCCGGCAACGATCTGGGGCGTCACTACCGTGTGGAGACTGACTTGGACCTCTGGCTGCTGCACAGCAACAGGCGTCCGCCGGAGCTTGAACTACGCGAACTAATGACCGAAGAAACGGCCAACGCCGCGGCCACAGTGCTGGCCGGGGTCTTTGATCCCCAGACGCTGCTGCCTGCCGACATCATTGCTGATGCACTCCGCCGGCACGCTGTCATCCAGGCCCGCTACGGGTCCATCCCCTGGCAGCTGCTGGCCCGTCTGTTGGGTCTGCTGCCCGGCACTCCCTTCCACCGTTGGCAGCACCTGTTCTACCCTGTTTTCAATTGGCGTCAGGGTCGCCCAGTCCAGTGGCCACCCCGCTGGAACCATCCAATCAACGGCAGCGAACGGGGAGACACACCACAAGGCCTGCTGGCCGAAGCGCTTAGTCGCATTACCGCCCTGCTACGGACTGTGGATGAGCAGGGCCTGGCAACGGCACTACGCAAACAGCCCGGTGAGAATCTGCTCACCGGGCTGCCGCCTGCCTGAAAATTGCCTGCACATGCCAGCTACTACGTCGAAAGACCGTCCCTTCAGATCACCTTACCGTCCATCCCCGTAACTAAGCAGCAGTTCCCGCAACTGGTCCACCGTGATCGGTTTCGCCAGATAGCCGTCCATGCCAGCCATGAGGAAGCGATCCTTGTCACCGCTCATGGCATAGGCGGTCAAGGCGATGATCGGGATATGACCGCCAGTGACCTCTTCCGCCTTACGGATCTCAATAGTCGCCTGAATACCATCCATTTCCGGCATCTGGATATCCATCAGGATCAGATCAAACGGTTCTTCGCGCCAGGCTGCCACCGCCTCGCGACCGTTTTCCACAAAGCGTGCCCGGTGGCGTTCCATCCGCAGCAACGCCTCCATCATCTTGCGGTTTACCGCTGCATCTTCAGCCACCAGTATCCGTAACGACGTGAGCATCTGGCCACGCACGACCTGCTTCGGCTTGCTCGGCGCCAGCTCACAGCAGGTGGTGCAGCGTACCGTAGCGGTGAACGAGCTGCCCTTGCCGGGGCGGCTTTCAACCGACAGGGTGCCCCCCATCAGTTCCGTCAGCCGGCGTGAGATGGTCAACCCCAGTCCGGTGCCGCCAAACTTGCGGGTGGTGGAGAGGTCTTCCTGAATGAACGGATTGAAAATCCGCTCGATATTCTCAGGGGAGATGCCCTTGCCTGAATCGCTGACCTTTAACGACAGCTCAACTGATCCACTGTCCAGCGTACGGCCGCTCAGCTCGAGCCTGACCGTCCCCTGATCGGTGAACTTGATGGCATTGCCCAGCAGATTGACGCCGATCTGCTGGATGCGGGCCGGGTCGCCGGCCAACGGGCTGGGCAGCGACGATGAAATCGCCATCTCAAGCGAGACACCCTTTTCCTGCGCCAGCAGTCCAAACATCCGCTCCAGCTGATTCACCACCAGCCGTGGATCAAACGGCACCGACACCAGGGCCAGCTTGCCGGCCTCGATCTTTGACAGGTCCAGCACATCACTGATGATGTCCAGCAGGTTGTTGGCCGCTGCCATGGCATCCTGGGCCAGCTCCTTTAGTTCGCCGGCCTCAACCCGCTCCACCAACAGGGAGTTGATACCGATCACTGCATTGAGCGGCGTACGAATCTCGTGGCTCATGTTGGCCAGGAACAGACTCTTGGCCTCGTTGGCCGCCTCGGCCTGCTCGCGCGCCCTTTCCAGCTCGGTCTTGCTTTCGCGCAACTCCTCTTCAACCCGCTTGAGCGCCGAGACATCACTGCCGACGCTCAACATCTCAACGGCTTGACCCTGCTCGTCGTAGATCGGCCGGTTGTTCCAGGAGATCCAGACCAGTTCGCCGCTTTTGCGTCGGTTCTGGTTTACGTTCGTGCGGTACTGTTCCGGGTGCACGAAGATATCACGGATCATTGCCAGCAGGTCGCGACCGTCATCCTGCTCGAGCGGCACAATGGTCTCAAACAGGCCGTGACCTACCAGTTCATCGTTTTCAAATCCGAAGAAACGTAGACCGTAATCGTTAAAAAAGGTGATCATCCCATCACGGTTCCAACGCAGGATAATGCTGTCAGACTGCTGCACCAGTTCACGGTACAGCTCTTCGCTGCGACGCAGTTCGCTGGTGCGCCGGGTTACCAGACGCCGCAACCCCAGGTTGGAAAGCACCAGCAGCATCGCCAGTGCCAAGGCCGCCCCGCCGCCGATCCAGAGATAATTCCAGTTAACCCGACGCCCTATGGCTGAACCGTACCATTGATCATCTATCTGCTGCAGTTCTGTGGCCGTGATTGAAGCAAACCCGCCGTTGACCAGGGTCAACAGTTGCGCGTTGCCCTTCCGGACCGCACGATGAAACTGGCCGCTATGGATCGGCGCGGTGCGCTTGAAGCGATCGACAACGCCGTACTTGTGCAGAAAATAGCTGGCAGCCGGCTGATCCACTGAGAAGACCGAGATCTTGTGTTCCTTGGCCGCCTGGATGATCGCCTCGTAACTGGGGTAGGTCACCAGTGAGGTAATACCCTGCTGCTGCAAATAGCCGACAATGGCCCCGCCCTCTTTGACCCCCACCGTAAATCCGGCCAGCGATCTGATATCGGTGATCCCCTGTATCTCGGCATCAAAATAGATCGGTTGGTCGATCTTCTGGTAGGGCGGTGTGAAGTCGTACTTCTGAAGACGCGCCTCGGTCTTGAACACCGTGTCGATCACATCGAACTCACCGGCGTCCATACGACGTTGGGCTTCAGCCCAGTCCATGGCATGCAGGCTGGCCTTGACGCCGGTCTTCTGTTCCCACAGTCGCCACTGGTCCACCAAAATGCCCTGCAGTTCGCCGCCGGCATTCCTGAAGGCAAAGGGCGGATAGGTATCGTCCATCACGACCTTGATCTCACGGGGGGCCGCCTGTACTGGTCCGGCTGCGCCGAACAGCAGCAGGGAGGTCAGCAGGCCGACCATCAACGCCCCGACACGCCGCGCCGCTGAACGGCGGTACTGGCGGGCGGGCNNCGCACGCCGGGGCGGCAGATAGGACGGCCGCTGTTGTTGGTGGCTCCGCACCAGCTCCAGCCCGAACAGGACGATCAACCAGCTGGTATAGATCCAGACCAGGAAGATCGGCAGGGCAGCCAGAGCGCCATAGATAGCATTGTAATTGGCCACCCCCACCTGAAAATGGAAGTAGGCCCATTGGGTGAACTGCCAGATCGTACCGGCCACGACGCCGCCCAGCAGGGCAGAGCGCAACGGCACCTTGACATTGGGAATATAGCTGTAAAGAAAGGTCATGGCGATCCAGACACTGACGTATGGTACCAGCCGGAACAGCAGCAGGATGGCATCACCCAGCACGGTATGGTTGATCAGCCACTGCACCAGCCACTGGCTCTGCAGGCTGCTGGTCATGCTCATGGCCACCATCAGCAGCACGGGGCCCACCACCACCACACTCAGGTAATCACTGAAACGGCGCTGCAGCGAGCGGGTTTCCGACACGCCACAGATGGCGTTAAAGGCCTCTTCGATGGAGGTAAGCAGGTTGATCACCGTTACCAACAGCGTCAACAGGCCGATCAGGCCCAGTGACTTGACGTTGGTATTGTTGACATAGCCGATGATCCGAATGACCACCTCGCGGGAGGATTCGCCAACCACCTTCAGCAGCACCGGTTCCAGCGCGTTCTGCACCCCGAAGCCTTTCAGCACGGCAAAGGCGATGGCCAGAAACGGTACCAGCGAAAGGACCGTGGTGTAGGTGAGGGCTGCGGCGCGCAGGGAAAGCTGGTGGTCGCTGATGGAACCACCCAGATCGAGGACAAAACGAACCAGGCGCTGTAGCGGCAACGGCAGGCGCTGTACAACAAAGAGACTGGTCTGATTCGAGGCAGACATGGCGCTACGCTCCGCTGTGGTCGCTGCTGCAGTCACAGGCCAGGTCAGGCAGATTAAGCGGTGTAGGCAGCGCCTCCCGCAAAAAGCCCAACAACGTCCGGTTGAAGTCACCGGGTTGCTCAAGGTTTACCAGGTGGCCGGCGCCCGGAATGATGCACAAGCGGCAACCGGGTATGGCGTCAGCAATGGCCTGTAGATGCTCAGGGGGGCAGGCCCGGTCCTGTGCAGCGCCGATAGCCAGTGACGGTGCCGCAATTGCAGGCAACAGGGCGGTGGCGTCACGGCGCTGTCCCATGGCCAGCAACCCGCCGGCCAGACCTGAGCTGGCGGTGCTCACCATCCAGCCATAGACATCTTCAGCCAACCGGGGACGTTCGGTTTCGGTACCAGGCGCAAACAGCAGCTGCTGAAAACGGTCCGCCACCACCTGGGGGCCAAACTTGACCACCTCATCGGCCATGCGCCGCCTGGCGGCGCGCCCCTCGGCATCATCCGCCACCGCGCGGGTGACGGCAAACACGGCTGCCTGCACCCGTTGCGGATAGCGTTCCAGCAGATTAAACAGCAGGTAGCCGCCCATCGACATCCCCACCACTGCAGCCTGGGAAACACCCAGATGATCCTGCAGCTCCACCAGGTCATCGGCCAGCAGATCCATACTGCAGGGGGCATCCGTTACATCGCTGTCGCCGAATCCCCGCAGGTCCGGGGCGATCACCCGATAGCCGGCGGCCACCAGAATGGCCATTTGCGGCCGCCACATCTGACGATTGAGCGGAAAACCGTGGATCAGCAGCACGACCGGGCCGCTGCCGACGTCATCGTAGGCCAGCATGGTGCCGTTCACCAAGGCGCTGGTACTCACCATCCCTACAGAAGCGCCTTGACTGCCGCCAGCACGGCGGCGTAATCCGGTTCGTGGGTCACTTCCGGCACCTGCTGGATATAGCGGATGGTATCAGTGGCATCTACCACGAAGATACAGCGCGACAGCAGCTTGAGTTCTTTGATCAGCACGCCGTAGGCCAGGCCGAAGGAACGCTCCTGGTAATCGGACAGAGTCTGTACACGGTCGATGCCGGCGGCGCCGCACCAGCGTTTCTGGGCAAAGGGCAGGTCGAGACTGATGGTCAGCACCACCACCGAATCGGGCAGGCTGGCAGCCTCCTGGTTGAAACGACGAGTCTCGGTGTCGCAGACCGGTGTATCCAGCGACGGTACCGCACTGATGATCCGCAGCTTGCCGCTGCTGGTGGCCAGACTGACCGGCGACAGGGTCGTATCCACCACGGTAAAGTCAGGAGCCTTGTCGCCCACCTTCAGAGCCGGCCCCAGCAAAGTCATCGGGTTGCCTTTAAAAGTAATGATACCGGTACGCTCCTGCATGCATGCCTCCTTGCAACGTGGTTGGGTTATACACTACGCTAACAGCATACGATAAAGCATCGTCATGTCAAGCCGAGCGGGATTCTGATGCTTCTTGACCGCCATCAAACAACCGGACGCCACCATCATGCTACGGTGGGAACATCACAGCAGCATTAACCGAAGGGAGAACGTCATGTCAAACCAGAACGAAACCTTGATTGGACAAGCCCTGACCATCAACGAGCTGGCCGCCTATCAGTCCGGTTCGGTGGTCAGCCGCACCCTGATCGATAAAAAGATCGGCACCCTGACCCTGTTTGCCTTTGATCAAGGACAGGGACTTTCAGAACACACCGCCCCCTATGACGCCTTTGTACAGGTGCTGGACGGCAGCGCCGCCATCACCATCGGGGGGAAAGAGCACCAGGTCGATGCCGGTCAGATGATCATCATGCCGGCCAACGTACCGCACAGCCTGCGGGCCGAGCAACCGTTCAAGATGCTGCTGGTGATGATCCGGGCGTAAACCGGTTTACTGCCAGACCACCGGCATCACCGGACCACAGCGTCGTTTTTCTGCATCACCTTGATCTCTCCGGTATCCATGTCGTACATCCAGCCATGGATTGAGAGCTTGCCGTCCAGCATGGCCCGGCGCACGAAGGGGTACTCCAGCAGGTGCTCCAGTTGCAGGCGGACGTTTTCCTCCTCCACCAGGCGACGGCGTTGTGCTTCTGAGACCTGCAGCCGCAGAGAACGCAGCTTGTCGTCCACCCGTTCCATGGCCTTGTAGGCATTATTCAGCCAGATCGGGATGTAGCGGTCCTCTGGATTTTCATGCAGCAGCGCGTTGATGCCGCCGCAGTTGTAGTGGCCGCAAATCACCACATCGGGAATGTTGAGGTGGTTGATGGTGAACTCCAGCACCGCCGAAAGATTCCAGTCGTTGGTGGCCACGATGTTGCCGACGTTGCGATGTACAAACACCTCTCCGGGACGGGTCTGGGTAATGGTATTAACCGGCACCCGCGAATCCGAGCAGCCGATCCAGAGCACGGTGGGCCGCTGCATCTTGCAAAGGTCGGCGAAATAGTCCTTCTCCTTTGCAAAGACATCGCTCACAAAACGCTTGTTGCCGTCCAGCAGGGTGGTAATCATGAGACACCTCCCGGTGGTGAGAGAGAGCTATTTTACCAGTTTGGACAGTTTCTTGAACGACTCGGTGCCGGCCACCCGCAACCATTGGAACAACACCGACTCAGTGCAGGTGATCACGGCCCCGGCCTGGCGCATCTCTTCCAGGGCCGTGTTCCAGTTATGCCTGGAGCGGCTCATCACGGCATCCCGCACCACCTGCACCTGATAGCCGGCGTCCAGCAGTTCAAGTACCGTCTGCAGCACACAGACGTGGGTCTCCATACCAGTGATCACAATCTGGCGCCGCCCGCTGCTTCTCAGCTGCTCCACGAACCCAGCGCAACCACAGCTGCTGAAGGCCATCTTTTCGTGGCGGGGCGCATCTCCCAACCTATCAGACAACACCTCGACCGTTGCCCCCAGCCCTTTCACATACTGCTCGGTGACTGCCACCGGCACCTGCAACTCGTGGGCTGCCTCCAGCAGTACGGCGGTATGAGCAGTCAACTGCCCCAGCACCTGCTGATCCATCGCCTTGCACAGCCGCTCCTGAACGTCAATCACCACCAGCAACGACTCCTCGGCAGAAAGAAAAAAACGTTCCCGAATGGTTGGCATCGCAGCACCTCCTTGACAGTAAAAAGAATGTCCCAGCTTAGCTTCTACCGCGTGCCGGGTCAAGATAACTTTGTTTTATTCTGAATCCGAGGTCTCTTGAATCAGCACAAAGGGGCTCACCACCAACATGGCAAACATGCGCTCCGGTTGTCGGTTCCACTCATCAAGCTGATCAGGGCTGGGCTTGGCGATCATGTGCGAAGCCAGCCAGGCCTGCACACTTGCGGCATCATCCGCAGCAAGCCGCTCCCCTACTTCGGCCAGCTCCAGCATACCATTCACCCAGATCAGGGCGTCCCGCTTTTGATGCGGCAGCAGCCACTCCCAACGGGCCTGATCAATCTGTTGCGCCAGCTCCTGTCTGCCTATCTGCATCGGTCTCCCTCCATGCTGCTCTGGCTAAATTTCGCAAACCTGACGATATCTCCTTGAATACTGACCTAGTTCTGCTTTAATTATCCAGCAACGTCAAGTCCCCTAACAAGGAGTCTGGCCCATGTCGTTCTCTGGCGACCTTGAATATCTTTCCATCGTTGATGTGATTCAACTGCTGCACAGCACCCGCAAGACCGGCACCCTCAAGATCACCGGCCGCAAGGGAGAAATCTCGCTGGCCTTCAACGACGGCTACATCAACGGCGCCAACCACTACAACACCGGCACCCGCACCGGGACAATCCTGATTGAAGCCGGCGTCATCAGCCAGGAGGATCTTGATCGTGCCCTGGCGATCCAGGCCCAGGCCGGACCTGATCGACGCCCGTTGATTGCTACCCTGCTGGAAAACAATCTGGTTGACAAAGACGAAGCCTACCATGGCCTGGAAACCCTGATTGAACTGACCATCGTCGAGATCCTGACCTGGAAGAAGGGCACCTTCACCCTTGAACCGGACACGCTGCAGGTCTGTGACGAATTCCGCTACTTCCCTGAAAAGCTGAAGGAAGAATTGAACCTGTCCACGGAACATGTCCTGATGGATGCGCTGCGGATCTACGACGAAAAGAAGCGTGATGGCCTGATTGTTGATGAAGAGCTGCACGACGAGGAGCCAGCCCCTGCCACTGCCGCACCGACGACGGGCGACCTGACCATCTCGGCCGACGATCTGGGCCTAGGCGACCTTGACACCATCAAACGGAAAAAGCCGACCTTCCACGAGGCGCTCCGTGACGAACCGGCCGCTTTGGCCGCCGGCCCTGCGCCTGCCGCGGTACTGAAAGAGG
This sequence comes from Geobacter sp. UBA4074, assembly GCA_002383415.1. Classification (GTDB taxonomy): domain Bacteria; phylum Desulfobacterota; class Desulfuromonadia; order Geobacterales; family Pseudopelobacteraceae; genus Trichlorobacter. The sequence goes on along the minus strand of DFYU01000044.1, from coordinate 1,001 downwards.
CGATGGGGCACCTGAAAAAGGCGTCCACCCTGCCGGAGACTGCCCTGATCCTGCTCAAAACCGTCGGCGCCATCTTTCCCCGCGCCCTGACGCTGGTGGCCTGGGAAAAGGAACTGGTGGCCGAACGGGGTATCGGCATCAACGCCGAGCCTGCAGCCGGTCCGGGGCCGGTGTTGGGCTTCAAACTGCCGCTGCTGCCCGGCTCCCTGTTCAGCTTTGTGCTTGACAAGGGACACCTGTTCTTTGCTAAATCTCACGATCAGTTACTGTGCGAGCAGCTGCACGGTGCGATTACGCCCCCTGCAGACCCCACGGTACTGATCCTGCCGCTCAAGCTTGGCAAACGGGTGGTTTCGGTAACCTATGCCGATTTCGGCACACAGGTGGCCACGGACGTACCGGTTGATCTCTTGGCAAGCTGCGCCGAATACGCAGGGCTCGCCATTGAAAGCGCATTGTCACATGCGCAGCAAGCCGCTAAAAAGGACTGAGAGGGGAACGCCACATGGATATGAACCTGCTCAACCAGATACTGGGAATCGCATTTGAAAAACGGGTTTCCGACCTGCACTTCGAGGTTGACAACCCGCCCTTCTTCCGTGCTCACGGCCAACTGGTCCGCTCCAAGCTGCCTTCCCTCACGCCCCAGGACACCGAGTTCATCGCCAAAACGGTACTGGAGCAAAGTAACCGCACCCTGCCCGGCGACCTGAAAGAACTCGACGCCGCCTATGCCTTGCCCAACGGGGGGCGTTTCAGGGTCAGCATCTTCCGTCAGCGCAGCACCATCGGCATCGTGATGCGGGTGATCCCCCCCTACATCGCCGCCTTTACCGAACTGAACCTGCCGCCGGTACTGGGAGAGATCTGCCAATCCCCCAACGGACTGGTGCTGGTAACCGGCCCCACCGGCAACGGCAAATCCACCACCCTGGCCTCGATGCTGCAGTACATCAACCAGAACGACAGCTTTAATATCATCACCATCGAAGACCCGATCG
>DFYU01000050.1 GCA_002383415.1 Geobacter sp. UBA4074 | reverse complement strand
CATCAAGGGGATCCAGAAAGACTCCTACCACTTGGACCCGCTGATGCTCGATCATGACGAGCGGGAGCGGATCAGGCAGGCTGTACTCAAGATTGAGGACCTGCAGAAGTCGATCCACACCACCTTCAACATTATGTAGGGCTTGACAATGCAGAGCTGCTTTGCTAGAAATACCACTTCCCGCGCGCTTAGCTCAGCGGGAGAGCACTGCCTTCACACGGCAGGGGTCACTGGTTCAATCCCAGTAGCGCGCACCATGATAAACACTGGGCCGGAACGATGTTCCGGCCTTTTCTTTTTTTGGCAAAATGGGCCATGGCCCAAATTTGGCCCAAGCTTGGCCCACGTTTTTGGGGCCAAGACAAAAACCGAACACTGCCGTACGGCCCAAACTGTCTGATTTTTAAAAGTTATTCATTTGACTATTCTGGTTGAGGTACCTAAACTGCAGCCATGGATGCTGAACAGCGTAAAAAACTTGTAAAACATGCTCTCATCGACAAGGGGCTGTCCTTCAGAGCCTGGTGTGCAATCAATGGTGTGTCTCACAGTGTTGCGCGTGATCTTGTTTATGGTCGGCTTACGGGAAATAAGAGTCTTCGAAGTCGTCAAGTGAGGGATGTTTTAGCAAAGGCATTCGGAGAAGATTTGTTTGACTGAAAAGAGCAGCAGTTTTTTTTGTTGACTTATACGAACAACGTGCGTAATGTTGTCTTAACGGCCAGCCACTGGCCATATTTTACAGCCAGATATACGAACAATGTTCGTTCTGGCCGGAGGATTTATGGATAAGACATTTATGACGACAGCTGAACTGGCAGAGAAGCTTCACTACAATTCTCGTTACATCACCAACCACCTCCTAGATGCGGTGCTGATTGAGGGAGTGCACTACTTCCGTCCATTTGGCCGTCGCAAGATACTTTTCATTTGGGAGACAATTGAGAAGGACATGTTCACGACGCCCAAAATTGATATGCCGGTAATTCCTCTTAAGAGGGGAGGGGTTTGTCATGGGTAGCGTGAGAAAGGCAACGCATTCAAACTTGCTTTTTTTTGATTTCAGGTATCGAGGTGTGCGCTGTCGAGAGTACACCCTCCTGACTGATACTGCAGCAAACCGGAAGAATATGGAAAAGGTTCTGGCCCGAATTGAGTCAGAGATTAATTTGGGAACTTTTGAATATGCCCGATTTTTTCCCAACTCAAAGATGCTTGCAAAATTGGCAGAAAAGCCGACGGCAATAGCGGTGCAGCACGAAACTGTGGTTAGGGGTATGATGCAGGTGGTACTAACGCCAGCCACGCCACTATTCGAAGATTTCTGCGAGGAGTGGTATCAGGAAAACGAGATCAGTTGGAAGCGGTCCTATCGTGCAACCCTGAGAGTAACTTTCAACAGGTACCTTATCCCCAACTTTGGCAAGATAGAAGTCGGCCACATCACCAAGGGAGACATTCTCAAATTCCGTTCAACACTCGCCAAAGTCCGAAACGGAAGCAAAGAAGGGCTATCTCCTGATCGTATAAATCACATCATGACGCCATTGCGTATGATTCTCAATGAGGCAGCCGACCGATTCAACTTTAACACACCCTATGTTGGAATTAAACCGCTTAAGGTTCCGAAAAGCGACATCGATCCCTTCAGCCTTGAAGAAATAAACCTGTTTCTGGCGCATGTGCGTAAGGACTTTAAGAATTATTATACGGTTCGTTTTTTTACTGGGCTGAGAACCGCAGAGATTGATGGTCTTAAGTGGAAATACGTTGATTTGCAGAAAGGATACATCAGTGTCCGCGAAACTCTGGTGAACGGTCATACAGAGACCACTAAAACACCTGAGTCCATACGCGATATTGCTATGTCACGGCCTGTCTATGAAGCTATCAGGGAACAACATGCCCTCACAGGCGGCGATGATGAGCGGCTGGTGTTCTGCTCGCGTGAAGGCCTTCCGCTTGCCAGGCGGAATGTCATGAACCGGATCTGGTATCCGACACTCAGGCGACTGGGTCTGAAAATGCGCAAGCCCTACCAGACACGACATACTACTGCAACGCTCTGGCTTGCTGCAGGCGAAAACCCTGAATGGATCGCAAGGCAGATGGGACACAGTACCACGCGGATGCTGTTTACCGTCTACTCGAGGTACATTCCTAACCTGACCAGAAAAGACGGCTCTGCATTCGAACGGTTGCTGATCTCTGAAAATCCTGCGGAGGTGAAGCCATGACCCTATCGGATATTGAACTGGTTCCTGGTTACAGTTTTAGGGTTGAATCCCGGATTCGGCATCCTCTCAAGAGGATTGCGGCAAACGGCACCTCCTATCTCTCATTCATGCTTGAAGATTATGGAACCGCTATCAAGGCGCATGCTTGGCCAGATCAGTGCGATACTTCTGGAGAGGTTCGCGACCTGGACAAAGTGACGATAGGCGGTAAGTTCCGAGATTTTGATGGCAAAATAATAGCCCGCGTAACGTCTATCAGGCCAGTGAGCACGAGCTTGTCCGGATCAGTAAATTTAATTCCGCGAAGCATTTGCCCTGAACCAGACATGCTTAATAAGCTGAGGGAGCTCGTCAGCAACGTAGCAAATGAGCCCCTGCGGCATTTTTTGAATAGTGTTTTTTCAGATGACAGCTTCACATGGTCGTTTGTTCGATTGCCCGCCAGCCGAAAACACCACCACTCTGAAGCCGGCGGGCTGTTAAAGCATAGCTTGGAATGTGCTGCAATGGTCAGGCATTTCTCTGAGTTCAGTCAGGACATGCTTGACCTTGCAGTGGTGGCCGCGTTGCTGCATGACGCAGGCAAGGTGTTGACCTTGTACAACACTCGGTTTGTGCCTGAAAGGGCCCTGATCAATCACGACGCCTTGACTCTTGAAGTTTTAGCTCCACACCTCAAACTGCTCGCCACTCTCAACAATGATGTGGCGACAGCCTTGAGATATCTGTGGACATGGCGCCACCACCGACGTGGTAGTGGTCCTCCTGCGCTTACCGTTGCAGAAGCAATAACGGCAGCTGACCGGATCAGTTCAGGGCTTAATGTGGAGGAACAAGTGTTCAGTAAAAGCCCGGGTTGGCGAGCTGTTGTGACTTCCGACATTCATGGCGGCAGGTTTTGGAAGCCGCAACTATGCTCAAAGACTCTTGATGACAGGAGGGTGGAAGCCTAACACCTAATCTTATGCAGTACGCATCTCTATCTTGGGGGCTGTCCTGAATTGGTGTCACAAATTCAGGACAGTCTTTTCCTATGTGGAATTTTATGGGCTCACATACCTATGACACTCCCTGGGGAGGGTGAGCTGCTATGCTGACATCATCACAAGCTCCCCAGAGGATGTCATGGCCTGCTACGAACAAACCCTGCTCGAACAGATCACCCAGATTCACGGTGTGGACTTCACCACCTGGCAGGGCTGGCAGTCCCTGATGGACTGGATCAAACGGCAGCCCTGGCGCCGTGAGTTCTTCGGTGGCGATCGCATCCCCGCCCGGCTGCTCCATCCATCAACCCTGGTAACCGAACTTACCAGGTATCTGGGGGGGTAGCACCATGGCCACCGACCAGATGCAGATCCTGCCCACCAAACCCTGTGGGGTGACCCCCATGACGCCGACCTGCTGTGAGGTATATTCACAACTAATCAGCTGGCCGAACGTGTTCACCCTCAAGCTGACCACAACCGTCTTTGGAGCTTGCCATGATTGACGACACGCTTCTCGCCTATATCAAGCAGCAGTACCAGCTCCAGTGGGATGGCATCCACGGCATCGACCACTGGACCCGTGTCTGGCGGATCGGCATGTTCCTGGCCCCGCTGACCGGTGCCAACCAGAAGGTGGTCGGACTGTTCGCCTTCATCCACGACGCCTGTCGTCAGACCGACAAAGCCGACCGTCACCACGGTATGCGGGCTGCCCGGTTGGCAGCTAGGCTGAACAAAGAGCACCTGGGGCTGGATGAGCATGAGCTGGAACTGCTGGACCGGGCCTGCCGCTACCACGACCGGGGCATGATCAGCAAGGAACCGACCATCGGCACCTGCTGGGATGCCGACCGTCTGGACCTGTGGCGAATCGATTGCAGACCCGAGAAGAGCTACCTCTCCACAGGGGCGGCCATGGATGACGAGGTGATCACCTGGGCACAGGGATTGATCAGGAGGACACAATGAAACGGCGCACCCAAGGCAAGGAAGCGGAGATCAACGGCAAGCTGCCATTCGTGAAGGAGTTGGTGCGCAAGGGCCACACGGCACAGCGCCAAGGCGACAGTGGTCTTGCCCTGGCCTGTTACGCCGCAGCCTACGAGCAGCTGCCGCTGCTGTTTAGTATCGGTTTGAAGGCAGCCCATATCGCCCGTTCAAAATACCGGTTGCACTTTGCACAGCAGCTGGCCGACATGGTCTCGTCCAACGCATTCCTCAGCGACTACTGGGGCCATAAGGCGCAAATCATCTCGATCGAGTGCCTGATAAGGCGGATGATGCCCTGGCTGGACTGCGGTCTGGCGCCAAAACTGGTCTTCTCGTTCGCTGGCGAAGGTGGCTATGCCAACCTGTTCGAGCTGGTCAGAAACCCGCATCTTCCGCCCCGTAGGGACCTTTCAGCTAAAACCCAAAAGGTTTTTGACCGGCTGGGTCGTGATCTGCACGTATATTTCAAGCTGAATACCTCATCGATCTTTGGTGAGGCAGGGCTTGATTTCCCGGTCTGCTGGATGACCAACTACGTGCTCGACATTCACGAAGCCCTGGACAATATGCACCACTACCTGAAACCCGACCACCACTTCCCCGGCATGTTCAACCCAACCATGATCGGCAGTGACTACACAGGCGAGGTAGCCAGCTATGTGCAGAAAACCTTTGGCAAGAAGCTGAGCGAATGCCACTTCAAGATCAGCAAAACAGAGCCGGTCTGGGACTGGCCCACCAGCTATCTGACCATCTATGCAGAAACACCTGAACCATGGATGACCGAGCACAACGCTATGCTTAAAGAAATCGAGGCCAGCTACCCTCAGGACAAGGTGTTGGAAAAGCAGAAAGCGCATCAGGCCTTCTTAGATAGCCTTAAGCGCTAGGAGAAGTGGATGTAATGGTCAGTTGGCAATGAATATCAAACAGAGCCACATAGAGAGGGCAAGCATGTCACAACCTACCACCCTGGCACTCGACATCGAGGGCACCCTGATCTCACACGCTAGCACCATGGTGCCACGGCCTGGGTTGTTCGACTTCCTGTTTTTCTGTCGCCAGCACTTCGAGCGGATCGTTTTCTTCAGCTTTGTTGACGAAGAACGCGGTCGGCAGATCCTGCACACAATGGCCGATCAGGGCCAGATGCCCGAGTGGGTGCGGACAGCGGACTACTTCCATGCCAAAGGCGGCAGGCCCGGCGCCAAGGACCTGCGGCAACTGGGCGTCGATCCCGAACAGGCCCTACTGGTGGATGACCAGCCCCAGGCGCTGCCTAGGGAACAGCTGCATCGTCTGGTGCAGGTTCCTGAGTTCAAGGAGCCGTTCCCGGCTGATGACAACGGGCTGGAGGTAGCCAGGTCCAGGATCATGGAGAAACGCCATCAGCTCTGGATATGTGGCGCTGAAGAGATTGACAGATTCAGGGACCGGCAACTCACTCACCTGATCACCATCACAAACCCTGGCTGCGAAGACAGGACGCCGTCCTGGTTCAGGGGAGAGCAACTGCAGTTCTCCTTTGGGGATGTCGTGTCTGAACATGATGCACGCCAGTACAATACCCGGGCTGCCAGCAGTGACGACATCCGTCAGGCGATCGTGTTCTGCCGAGTGGCTCGACAGTTGGGTGCTGTCCGGCTGTTGGTGAGCTGCGACTACGGGGCCTCACGCTCCCCTGCTCTGGCCTATGTGCTCCAGGCTGATCACTTCGGCCCAGGCCGAGAAGCCGAGGCGCTGCGAGAAATCATCGCCATACGGCCGGAGGCGGTGCTGAATCAGCTGGTGGTCAGCCTGGGGGATCAGTTGATGGCCAGAAAAGGGGCGCTGATGGAACCGCTGCAGGACTATTTTGCCATGATTGAAGCCAGTATCTGATTTCCGGAAACCACGGACACTCTTTGGGGAAGGTACCCTGTTATCTTCCGGGTACGCCGCAGATACGGCACATCAAACCCTGGAGGCATTGAAATGAAGATGAACAATGTAGTAGTGGCAGGTGTGGCAATGGCACTGATGATGGCCGGCAACGCAGTGGCAGCTGATGGCAAGCCCTATGCCGGCATAGCTGCCGGCGTGGCGATCCTCGATGACAGTACGCTCTCCGACAGCTCAGCTTCCGTCGAGCTCTCCTATAATACCGGCTATGCCGTGAGCGGTGTCGTCGGTTATGAGTTCGGTAATGGCCTGCGTCTCGAAGGGGAACTCAATTATCGCCAGGCGGATACCGACAAGGCCTCGGTTGGAGGAGCAAGCGCCAGCATCAACAGTGATGTCTGGAGCATCGGCATGATGGCCAATGCCTACTACGACTTCAAGAACAGCAGCAGCATCACCCCCTACATCGGCGGCGGCATCGGCTTTGCCAACGTCAATGTCGGTGATGGTAGCATCGGCGGCGTCCAGGTATGGGAGGAAGATGACGACACGGTGTTCGCCTATCAGTTGGCAGTCGGCACCGGCTTCGATGTCACCAAGGAACTTACCGTTGACCTAGGGTACCGTTATTACGCCACCCAAGACCCGTCCTTCGGTCTGGTTGATGCTGAATACAGCAGCCACAACGTGATGGTTGGCCTTCGCTACCGCTTCTAGACGTAAGGTTGTGCGGCCGGTGGTCACCTCCACCGGCTGCTTCCTTTGCAGCAGGGAGACTTTCATGGAACGAAGGACATTCCTGAAGCTGGCTGGCATGGCAACGCTCCTGAGGATCATCAACCCCGATGGAAATGTGGTAGATTCTGCTCCCAATGTCGATATTAGCCTTGGAGAGTTTCCAGTGGCCGGATTCCAGTACCATGAAGGCATGCGTTCTTCAGTGTTGAGTCAGCTGCAGGAAGGAGTCCGGCTCGTCGTGAAACGTGATCGGAACAATCCCCATGATCCCTGCGCCGTGATGATCCTTACTGAGCGGCATGAGATGCTGGGGTATCTGCCCAGGCGTAACAATATGATCCCAGCCAGTCTTGCCGATCAAGGGATCGCGATGTCTGCAAGGGTTGTAACGCTGGATGCCAGCGCTGAACCATGGGAGCGCTTACGGGTTTCGCTGATGTGCCAAGTGGGAGATAAGCAGGCTTGAAATTTGCCAAGCCGGACAGATTGAGTGAGTTTGGCAGTCAGTCCGTTTATTTGTCGTAACCGACTGAAATCAGGTGGTGTTGACATGGGAGAGGAAGCGTAGTATAGTTTCACCAACATAGTTTTACCCCTTCTTATCAAGAGCGACCGAGGGACTGGCCCTACGACGTCGCAGCAACCACCCACACGGGCAGGTGCTAAATCCAGCGGATGAAAATCCGGAAGATAAGGAAGGTGGGTGCGGCCCGTCATACGGACAGCTACCCCTTCCGAACTGCCGGAAGGGGTTTTTCGTTTCGGGCCGTTTACGTGGCTGTTTTGGCCACCACCCACCTGAGGAGGTGCCTATGTACAAAACTCTCTCGAAGTTCATCAGCCGTTCCAAAACGTCCGCAGCCTCTTACGGCCCTACTGGCCGGACCTCATCAACGATTTCCTACATAGCCCCTTGCACGACACCTGATCCGGCAGCTTCGCTTGTTCGTAGACGTGCTGCCAGCCAACCGACACTTGGTCAAACTTGCCCTGCTACACGGGTAAAGCCCAGACGTAAGGGGGGCTGGGCAAAGATATGACAACCAAATAGTTTCACCCCTTCTTATCAAGAGCGACCGAGGGACTGGCCCTACGACGTCGCAGCAACCACCCCCATGGGCAGGTGCTAAATCCAGCGGACGAAGGTCCGGAAGATAAGGAATGTGGATGCGATCCGTCATGCGGACTGCGACCCCTTCCGAACTGCCGGAAGGGGTTTTAAGTTTAAGGCGCATAAGCGCCTACAGGAAAGGAGGCTGCCATGCCAGTGATACGCTCGATTTTTGGAGATGATGTTGAGGTTGAGATCGGCAACGTGCCGGAAATCCACCGTCGCATGCCTTACAAGGCCGTACTTGTGGGAGATGTCTGGCGGGGTGAGAACTTCTACATGGATCTCGATGACATTTATTATCTCTGTCGCTCTAGGGCTGAAAGGCACTGGGTGCTGTGGCTCTCGTACAAGTATATCAACGAACGGGACAGGATCGTCCGGATCCAAAACCCGGTGACCTGGTGCTTGAGGGGTGATACTCCGCCCGCGTCGGCCGCGGCTGCTATGCTTGAGTTCGTTTGGCAACGTGGCGGGATGTTCTGTGATGGGGTAGTCGAGGAGTGCAGCAGGCCAACCAGGAGCGGCCTGCTATCGATTGCCGCTTTGGAGGAGATCCGGGACATCGCCTTGGGCATCTACCTCAAGGATGACAAGCCGTTCACTGAACCCAGTCCGGCGCCACAGCTTCCCCCTGACGCCATGCGGACAATCAAGGATAGCGGAATTCGCCTGCTCGAGTGCGGCCCCAACCACCCCATATACAGAGGTGGCTGGGTAGTTGGCGGAGTGGGTGGAAGGAAGCAGCCATGATGTCAGTCAATAGCGGATGGTTGGATAGTGCGGTCATCGAGGCCTACAAGAAGGGCGACCGGGTCGGGGCTCCATTTGAAGGTAAAGGCATGTGGCTTGAGATACCTGAAGACCGTATTGACGCGGCACTATGCAATGTCCAGGGTACAGATGAAAGTAGCATTGTCGACTGTTTCCTGGGGTACGTGCAGCGCTTCCGCTGGAAGGGACAGCTGGATCAATGGCTGTGGGGATGGCTTGTCTATCACCAGCAACACCACGGCATCGGTTATGGCAGGACCTACAGGAACCACTTCAACCTGGTGTCCTATCTGGACAGGAAGAGGCCCTGCCTGACCCTTGACGAGAGGCTTGCGACCGTCAGGAACATCGCAGACGAAGAGGATTCCTTCGGCAACGGCTGTCTTGCGCTGGTCTACCCGCTGTATGCCTATGCCAGAGCTCATATCCCGGAGTATGACCCACGGGAGCTGGTCATGCTTGTGACATGTAACACCCACAGTAGCGGTAACGCACTCCGTGCGGTGAACCTCTTGATGGATTGTATCGATGGTTTGCCGATCGAGCCGCCAACCATGGAAGAGATTCGTAGAAAACATTACGCCGGGCATGCCACGGCTTGGAACACGTTGATGGCTGCGCTGTTCATCGCCGATGTTCCAAGTGAGGAGGACCTGTATCGGCGTGGCATCCATGTTGGTGGCGATGCGGACTCAACCATCGCCACCGCAGCCCTGCTCTGGCAATTGGGCCAACACCTGTGACACTGGGTGACCAGGGTAGTGTGGTAGCCTCGTCTTGTTCGTTGACAATTACTCAACGGGCCAGCAATCAGGCTGCCCCGGAAACGTTTCACGGCGGGAAGGAGGGTGCCATCATGACCGCAAAGGAGAATGATAATACAGAGGTCTTGCCGCAGGCCGGCGACTTGCAGCGTTACGAACTGCCTGAACACCTCTTGGAGAAGATGCGTGGCGAGCGCATGCCGGTCGGCGAGGAGTTATGCAGGGCCCTTGAGGAGTGGTATCCGTTCTCATTTCATTATCGTCGTCATAACTCAACGTATGTTCTCGATGTATTCCGCTTCATGGGTTGGGCTCTGGGTGGACGCGTACATGAGGTCCTCAATCACCTTGAGTCTTCTGATATCCAGTTACGCAAGGACATAGCGCGCCAGATACGCTGGTTCGGGACCTTCGACCGGCCTGGCCCCTCGTGGCCATCTGCCCATTTGTCCGGCATAGTGGGCTGGCTGGCAAAGGCGCTTGGGAACCGGACCTGGCTACCTGATAAGGCCTGGTACCGACGTCGTGGCGAAGCGCGGCGTGAATTTGACAGACGGTACCCGGAGTTGTTCCGTAACCGCGTGACGGCTGGAACCGGGCTGGATGGCATTGATGAGCTGGTGGCTTATGTCGACGGTAACAGTTCGCTTGTTGAAAGGATCTACGACGTTCTCAAAGATCCGGCTTGCAACTGTCCACAACAGCGCGTCAGGGCCATAACGGCAATAGCGAGGATAATTGCTGAACACCCGCGGATGCTGGACGGGCGCCTTTATGGAATGTTCTCCTCACGCATTTCCGAAGATCCTGTCGAGTTTCATCGGGAGGTGGCACGGATAGCCACGTGCATCTCCTATTCGACTAACAGTGAGCGGCAAGCTGCGATTCACAAGCTCTGCCTCTTTCTCCATGGTATCCCTGACAACGAATTGGCCAGGCTGTCGCTTGAGGGGTTGCTCAAGCTCCGCAGAGACGGCGAAAGGTTGCCATACGGCGTCTGGAAGGTTGTGATCAGCATAGCTGAAGCCCCGACAGGGCCAAATCAGCTGGCTAGGAATCTCCTGAATAAACTGGAGTTCTGGGAAAAGCCGGTCAGCGATAAGGCTTCTGCCTTGGAACGGGCAGATTATCACTATGCACGTGAAGAATATGAACTTGCACTTATGGCTCTCAATGAGGGGCTTGAGGCGGTGCCGGGCGACGAAACGCTCTGGTGCGAGAAAGCGATACTGCTTTTTAGCTATCTCTGGCGGAACGATGAAGCACTCGAAGCCCTGGACCATGTAGTCGCCCTAGAGGGTAGCGTTGATAGCAAGCTTCTGCTTCAAGGCAGGATTCACCTGGATAATGAAAATTATGACAAGACACTCATGCTGTTCGACATGATCAGTGTAAATGGTCTCTCGCCACTGCGTAGACTTCAATTCTACACCTTTCGTGGCCAGTCGTGCATGGCAGTGGGGCAGTGGAGCAACGCACAGCAGTCTTTTGAGACGGCAGCATCACTTATCAATCTGCAACTTGCCGAGGATCATAGGGTTGAAAGGTGCATGGGGATCATCAAGGAAGAACTTCCGAAGTGTCAAGAAATGAACAAGACGGCAGCGGGCGGTCAAGCGGCCGCAAGGAGCGCCTATGGACAATGAACTGAAAGAGCTGATCAGCAAGGCAGACAAGGGAGACAGTGGTGCACAGAGGGAGTTGATGGACTGTGGCGACAGCGCCGCTGCCGCCGGTGATCATGAGCAAGCGGCACACCTTTACAAGATGGCGGCCATGGCCTATCGCATCGCCGTCTCACGCACAAACGGCACACTGGCAGATACCGCTCACACCTGTGCACGGTTCGCGCGGACGATCAAGCTGTATGACGACTGGATAAGGACCTACACCAGGCCGCGGGCACCGAGGATCAATGCCTTGAAGCGCCGCAAGCTGGCCAGTGAGGCCAGCAGCTGCATCCTGCAACTGCGCAGGGACAAGGAGTATGCCCCGCTGGTACGTTATCTTGAGGAGAAGCTCGATGAACACGGCATACATTTCTGCGCCCCTGGCGGCACCATCAACCGCCACTTTTACTACATGGCAACTCAGCGAGAAGACTTTTTGGAGTTCATGCACGATATTGACCTGCGGGTGGCACTTGACCCCCTTTCTGACAAGATCCTGAAGATGATTGAAAAGGAAACAAGGACTGCCGAATAGACCTGCTGTGGCTGGCTGCGAAATGATGCGAACGCACACGGTCGGCAGCATATGCGGCAGCCCTTTGAGCAATTCGAGCGCACGGAAACCTATGACGCTAACTGACCAACCTGCTGTTGTATGCTTTCACCATTGCCCCCTAAAAACAAGCAGGACGCCAGGTAGTCAAATAAACCGGTCACCGCGGGATCTAAAGCACGCAAGGAGGTTTGCTATGGCGCACATATCACTTACCACCCAAAGCGGCCTTGCATACCGGCTGTCCCGTCACGAGGCCGCATGGCTCTCGCAGTTCAGGGATCAGGACGCGGCCCTGCACAGCATACGCTACGCACTCGCCTTCAACAGTCTCGAAGCCGGGTGGCTTGTGGATCAGCTTGATGACGACGTCGTCTATACCACGTCGATCGTGGACAATTTTTTTGTCCGGGGGAGGGATGCGGTGCGGTCGTTCTTAAGCAACCGGGTCAGCACGGTGCGGGCCTGGCGGCACAGCAAGCCGCTGCGGGTCGAGCTGGCCCGCAACCCGGCAGACGGTTCGCCCTGCTGCCTGCATTACCAGCGTGACAATGAGTACAGCAGCGGGCTCGGGCCACTCCATTACTGGCTTTCCATCCAATCAGCCAACGGAAGGATCCGCCTCATGGACACCGGCATCGAACCATCAACCGACACCATGCAGGCCAGCACGATCTTCCCGGGTTTCAGTCGCAGCCAGATCGCTTGCGAACAGCGGCAACGCCCCCGAAAGGTACCCTGCGGGTTGCCGCTGCAGTTCGAGTTCCACATTGTTGAGGGTGACATGAGCTGGCTGGAGGCTGGCCGGGAGATCCGGCACTGGAGTGACAGAACATTCCCGCACGCCGAGTATCGTCTCACCAGCCACCGGCCGCCAGCGGACGATATGCGGCGCTGGCTGTACATGAAGGGGCTGCCGTCCCTGCCGTGCCTGGAAGTAAGCACGCGCGGCACGACCATACTGCGGATCGCGGGGCCTGATTTCAACGGCAGTCTGTTGAGCGCCTTCGATGGTCTGATCGTTGACGACACGCGTCGCCGGGTGCCGGCAGGATCCGCCACGGCACTGTTGGAGGGTGGCGATGGCTGCATGGGGCCCGCCCTTCAGGCGGTGGAGCTGTGCTTCAGGGATCGCAGGGTGATTAAAGAGCTGGCGGCCTGCCTGCTGTCGCCTGAGCCGCTTGTGGCCCGGCGGGCGGCCTACGCCCTGGACCGGCTTTCGTTCCTGCGTCCTGCCACCGTGCAGCCGCACCTCGAAAAGCTGCTGTCGGTGCCGGATGACGCGCGGTTCAACGGCATGCTCAGGCACGTGGCCAAGATGCTGCCCCGATTCAGGTTCGCCCCTGAGGAACGCTACCGTGCCGAGAAGCTGCTGTTGAACCTCTCCCTGCACAGCGACCCGGCGCTGCGGATCTTCGCCCTGCGTTCCATAACCCGGTTCGCACGGCAAAACCGTCACCTGCGCGAGTTCGCCGGGCCGTTCATCTTCAACCATGTCCTCTGCCGGTCAGGCAACCCGTGGGTGGTGCGGGAGGCCGAGCATTCCCTTGACCTGATCGAGGCGTTGGTGTACCGCGACGAGGAGCACTGGGAAGGACCCGGGGGGCATGCCTGACATGCAAGACTATGTATGAATGAGTACGCCTATGTAGGAGCTTTGTCTGGCGTTGGCTCGAATGATCAGGGCAAAAAAATATAACATTATCAGGGGTAAGCGATGAATGTAGTTTATGTGTTAGGGGATTCAGAATACGGAGATATTTGCAAAATTGGATACAATTCCGAGTGGCCGAAGCGATTTGAACAAGTGAGGTCACACACCCCTCGAAGTGTCATAGTGCATGGCATTTGGCGTTATGACTCAAAAGAAGAGATCAAAAATGTTGAACGCAGAATTCATGCGCTGTTGGCTCCCTTTCATCGAAAAATTTGCCACGGCCGGGAATGGTTTGGGCTCTTCGTCGAAATGAGTGGGTAGCCGTGGTATAGTCGGTCATCTCATTTTGGAGGTGCCCGTCACATGCAACCCGAACAGCTCTTTGGTATGGCCCTTGGCATCGTCTCTCCCTGGGAAGTAAAGGAGATCTCCTTTTCCAAGGAAACCAACCGGCTTGATATCTACATAGACTTTCAG
>DFYU01000065.1 GCA_002383415.1 Geobacter sp. UBA4074 | reverse complement strand
GTGGGGTCGTCCATGATGATCGACAGCACGCCGTTTTCCACCTTGTAGGGTACCCACCATTCCTTCATCAAGCGATCCGGTCTGACCCGCTTCAGCAGCTCTTCGCTCATGGGAGGGATGGCAGGTTCATACTGGATGAATTCGGTGCCGAAAAACAGCGACAGGGTCTTGGCCATCTCGTCGCGGGGCACGCCGCATTCGCGCATCAGGACACTATCCAGCCCGAACTTGGCCACATCGGGATGGCTGGATGCCTTTTCAATCACCTTGTCGTCCAGCAGGTTTTTATCCAGCAGGTAGTGATAACGACTGCGCTGGCGAATGATCTTGGTAGTGACCTGCAGACGATAGATATTGTGGATGGCGATCGAAAGCGAGGTGGCCAGTTCCATGGCATAACTGATGGCGGTCTCATCGAAGGGGGTATTGTCACCTTTGTTGATGATCTGAATCACGCCGATCAGGGTGCGCTGGAACTTCATCGGCACACACAGTACCTGCTTGGTGGTAAAGCCGGATTTCTGGTCCCAGGATTTATCGAACTTGAGGTTTGAGCTGATCATCAGCAGTTCATGATCGCTATAGGCGTCCTTTATATTCAGGATGGTGCCGCTCAGGGCGCAGAAACCGGCCAGGCTGGTGTCGGCGATCGGCACCACGATCTGGGTGATCTCGGTGCCGGAGAGTACTTTCGAGATCAGCAGGTTGCGTTTTGCGTCGGCCAGGTAGATAGTGATCCGCTGGGCGTTGAACAGGGCCGCGATGCTGTCCTTGATGTGCAGCAGGATGGTGTTGAGGTTATCGGCGGAGTGGATCTCGTTAATCTTTTCCATTAGCCGCTTGCGATACTCAAGCTGTTGTCTCAGGAGTTTTGCATCGGCTGCACTTAACGGTGTTTCCATAGTCTTTTGTCCCTGTCTGGTCAGGATGCGTTGCCGGAATAGGGTAAACGATAGCAGATAACGGCCAATCTACAAGGGATTAAATCTGTTTCATTTCGGCTCTCTTTGTTTGACTCAATCATGAATGCTGGTACAATTCAACAACTGAAAAGGTCCTGCAGATTCAGCTTCCACCAGGAGGTATGCCCATGAAGAAACTATTTTGTTGCCTGCTGGCCGGTTTGCTCCTGATTCCGGCCTGGTTGCACGCCGCCCAGGTGGGAAGCGTTACCGGACTGTCTGGTCAGGCGCAGGTGCGCGCCAAAGAGGGGCTGGCGTATGTAACGCTTGCCAAGGGTGCGGCGATCAGCGAAGGAGCCTGGATCAAGACCGGCGACAAAGGCTGGGTGGAGCTGACCCTTGCCGATAAAAGCACCTTTACCCTGTCCAGTAATACCGAATTTCAGGTGACGAGCTTTCTGCTGGGCAAGCAGAAGCGTGAAGGTGTGTTCAACCTGGCTCAGGGTAAGCTGCGGGCCTCGGTGGTCAAGTTTAGCGGTCGTCAGAGCGGTATGACCGTCAAGAGCGGCACTGCCGTGGCTGGCATCAAGGGAACCGAATTTCTGATGCTCTCCCAGGGGCAGGCCAACGTCTTTTTCGGCAATGAAGGCAAGGTGGGGGTGGCAGGTGAACCTCAGGGGCAGCAGCAACTGTTGACCCCTGGCACCATGACCCAGAACACCCGTGGCATTACTCCTCTGGAGCCACTCAAGGTGGAACCCGGCACGCCACTGGCCGAGGCCAAGGATGTCTTTGAGCAGCTCACCGCAGCGGTGCCACCGGCTGCGTGGACCGATTCGGGCAAGATTGCCGATATCATCGCCCGCTGGAACATCAACTACGGTCATTATCTGGCCGACAGCGGCAAGTATCAGGAGGCGCTGCACGTCTTTCAGATTGCGCTGGACCTGACCAGAGTAGCAGAGGTGAGGGCTGACGCCCATCTTGAGCGGGGAGCGGTCTATGCCCGTTTCCTGTCAAACCCTGAACTGGCATTGGCAGCCTATCTGCTGGTGCTGGAGGAGTACCCCACGCTGCCCCAGGCAGAAACGGCCTTGTTCAGTGCCGCTCAGACCTTGGTGGAACTGGGGTTTACTGATCAAGCCAAACTGCGTTTCAACCAGTACCTGCAGCAGTATCCGCAGGGAAAACATCGCAGCAATGCTGAAACCTTACTGCAGAGCCTGACGAACTAAAGGCTGTTTGTGAAAAAACGCCTGATTTTCATTCTCTTTGGCCTGATTGCGGCGGCGGTTGCCTTTGGCGCCTACCGTTACGCCCCACCAGCACTGCAGCAGTTGGATTACCGGCTGAAGGACGCCCGTTTCAGGGTGCGCGGACCGATCCCCCCCAGCAAGCAGGTGGTGGTGGTGGCCATCGACCACAAGAGTATCAAGGAGATCGGCCGCTGGCCCTGGTCCCGCGAGGTCACGGCCCGTCTGATCGAGCAGCTGGCCCAGTATGGCGCCACGGTCACGGCTCTGGATATCGTCTTTTCCGAACAGCAGGACAGTGCCCGCGATGCTGCACTGTCTGCTGCGGTGGCCACTGCCGGCAATGTGGTGCTGGGCTATTTTTTCAGGGATGAAGAGCAGCCGATCGAACCGATCTCCCTGCTGCAGCTTGAATCAGCCAAGGTCAAGCTGGTACGGGTGGCTGATGGCGTGACGTCGATCCCTTTGAACGAATACCGGTCGGTGGATACCAATCTGGCGCTGGTCGGCAAGGGGGGCCGTGACTTCGGTTTTTTCAATGCCCGCCCTGACGGCGATGGTCTATATCGCCGTTCGTTACTGCTGCTGTTGTATAACGGTGATATCTACCCCTCATTGGCCATGAAGGCATTACAGCACTACCTGGGGCAGGAGATTATGCTGGATATTCAGCCCTGGGGGGTGGATGCCATCCAGTTGGGCGAAGTGCGTGTGCCGAGCCGTGAAGATGGCACCATGGCGCTCAACTATTATGGACCGTCCGGTTCATTTCAAACCATTTCAGCCAGCGATGTTATTCATAAACGCCTGCCGCCAGATGCGCTGAAAGGTGCCATCGTCTTTGTGGGGGCAACCGAGATCGGCATCTTCGATATCAGGCCGACCCCTTTTGACGCGACCCAGCCAGGGGTGGAGCTGCATGCCACAGTAGCGGCCAACGCCCTGGACGGTCGTTTTTTACGTCACGATGGCAGCACACAGACGCTGGAGCTGATCAGCCTGCTGGCTCTTCCGTTGTTACTGGGCGTCGGGTTGGCGTTTGTGCCGGGCACTCTGGCCGGATTGCTCGTCTTTGGCGGTATGGCCCTGCTTTTTTGGATCGTCAATTACCTCTCCTTCGAACAGGGCCTGCGGGACATGACCCTCTTGTATCCCCTGCTGGGGCTTGGTCTGACGTACCTGGGAAGCGAGGCCTGGCGTAATCTGGTGGTGGAACGGAAGGGGCGTCAGCTAAAAAAGGCTTTTTCCAATTACGTTTCTCCCGACCTGGTCAAGCAGATTGAAAAGAACCCTGATAAACTGGTGCTGGGGGGCGAGCAACGCGAGCTGTCGATTCTGTTTTCCGATATTCGCGGCTTTACAACGGTCTCTGAAGATCTTACGCCGCCTGAATTGGTGGCGCTGCTTAATGAGTATCTCTCTCCCATGACCCGTATTGTGTTGGAGGAACGGGGAACTCTGGACAAGTTTATTGGCGATGCGGTCATGGCCATTTTCAATGCCCCACTGGATGTCCCCCAGCATGCGCTGCACGCCTGTCGTGCTGCGGTGCGCATGTTGGAAGAGCTGCAACGCCTGAATGAAGGTTTTGTCAACCGGGGGATGCATACCCTCGATATCGGTATCGGCATCAATACCGGACCGGCGGTGGTGGGCAATATGGGGGCCGATATCCGGTTCGACTACACCGCCATTGGCGATTCGGTCAATCTGGCCTCCCGCCTGGAGGGGCTCAACAAGTTGTACGGCTCCCACATTCTGGTAAGTGAAGATACCAGGCAGCAGGTGCCGTCCGATGTGTTTACCTTTCGTGAGGTCGATCGGGTGCGGGTCAAGGGCAAACACAAACCGGTCGTACTGTTTGAGTTGATGGTAACCAAACACGAACTGCTGCCCCGTTTTGAGCAGGCCCTTGAGCAGTATCGTGCCCAAGCGTTTGAGGCAGCACAGCGTGCGTTTGATGAACTCGCGCAACAGTATGACGACGGTCCCTCACGGCTGTACAGCAGCCGGTGCAGCGAATACTTGCAAACACCCCCGCCAGATGGGTGGGATGGTATCTATACGGCCAAGAGTAAATAACGTATGCCTGAATTACCTGAAGTGGAAAGTGTTCGGCGACTGCTCACTGAGGGTAGGCCGTCGTTGATAGGGACAACCGTCGACCGGGTCGAGGTGCTGAGAGACAACGTCATCGGCGGCCATCTTTTGGCAGAGCAATTTTGTCAAGATGTACAGGACTCGGTTTTTCATGAGATTATTCGGCATGGCAAGTATCTTTTCTTCCGGTTGCACAGTGCACGTGCTACAAACAACCTCTGGATGACGGTGCATCTGCGGATGACCGGCCGATTGTTTCTGGTGTCTGATCGTGCCTCAAAGACAATGTATACCCGGCTTGTAGTGCATCTGCAGCAAGGATTGGCTCTACGCTTTGACGATCCCCGCGCCTTTGGCAGGGTCTGGCTGGTGGAAGATCCGGCTGAGGTAATAGCAGGCTTGGGGCCTGACGCACTGACGGTTGATGAGGATACGTTTTTGCGGCGGCTGGATCACCATCGGCGGCAGCTGAAACCGCTATTACTGGATCAGTCTTTTGTGGCTGGTATCGGTAATATCTATGCGGATGAAAGCCTGTTTCGCGCCGGCATCCATCCGCTTAAGACGGTGGCTGACCTCACAGTATCGCAACGGAAGGTGCTCTACCGGGCGGTACATGATGTCATGCATGAAGCTGTGGCATGCAAAGGCGCAAATATAGATGGTGTTTTTGAGGCAGGCTGCTTTCCTGTAGCTGTTTATGGGCGTGCCGGATTGCCCTGCAGGACATGCGGCACCGCTCTTGTAAAGTTGCGGGTTGCCCAACGGGGGACACATCTTTGTCCGCAGTGTCAACCCATTGAAAAGGTGAAATCTTTGGTAGGGGGACAGGTGTGAAGGATACGTATCAACTGGTGACACAGGTTAACGGCAAGGAAGATACGGCCGATATCCTTTCCATGTTGCAAAAGATCAAGGACGGGATTCTTAAAAACGACCTGAGGCTTTTGAACTATTACCATGAGGTGCCGGTCAGCTATGGCGTTACCATTGACAACATTGAGGGAGATGCGGTTGAGTTTACGGTACACCAGGCACAGGCTGCAGTGCTGGGGTTGCAGAAACAGACCTTGATGAAGAGCTCCCATTTTCCTAACGGTTTGGGAGTACACTGTTTTGTTGAGTACATCAACGTGCGAAACCGGCTGGCAGTATTGGGGCGTTTTGCCTATGCCACTATCAAAGCGGATCGTCGCAATGCAGTCCGGGTGTACGCCGGGGCGCCATCGATTACAACGCATTTTCAGGCAGAAGGACAATGCGTAACTGGTGAGTTAAAGGATATTTCGGTCACTGGCATGGCGGTGATCAGCTCCTCAGAGCGGCCCAGTGGACTGTCAGAAGAGGGGACGCTGAAGCTTAACCTGATGGGGCATGCCATGACGGTGAAGGCCGCCATGGTGCGTTCTGTCGCTGTGGAGGGCGGTCATCTCCACACCTTCAGGATTGAGCTGGATGCCAAGATGGAGGAAGTGGTTTCACAGTTTATCTACAGTCGCCAGGTTGAGATTATCCGTGAGTTGAAGGAACATATCGACTAACTGCAGGTAGGTTCGCAACCACCAGGATAGCCATGGTGAGGAGGACGGATGAGACTGCGCGTGTTGGGTTGTGCCGGTGCCGAGTTCCCAGACTTCAGGCCACCCGCCTTTTTGGTTGATGATGGCCTGCTGCTCGATGCAGGCACCATTGGTGCGGTGCTGACAGAAGAAGAGCAGTGGCAGATACGGGCAATTTTTATTACCCATGCCCATCTTGACCATATCAGAGGTATCCCTGCCCTGGCAGATAACATTCTGATCAGGAGTCTGCGTCATCTGGTGACGGTCTATGCCACTGAGCCGGTAGTTGCGGCGATGCGCACACACCTGCTGAACGGCACGATCTGGCCAGACTTTACGATGCTACCCTCTCAGCACGATCCGGTGCTGCAGTATGATGTTGTTACCCCGGACCGTCCGTTGACACTTGGCGGCCCTGATCTTTCTCGGCGATCGAGCGACGGCTATACGATCACCGCTGTCGAGGTTGATCACACCGTGCCGGCTGTAGGGTATTGCGTTGAAAAAAATGGTGTGCGCCTGGTGTATACCGGCGATACGGGGCCCACTGATGCCATCTGGCAGTATGCCAGTGGTGCAGATGCAGTTATTGTTGAAGTATCGTTCCCTAATGCCATGGAATCATTAGCCACTATAACCAAACATCTCTGCTGCTCCCAGCTTGAGCGAGAGCTGGCCAAGATGGCGGTGTTGCCTAAAAGAATCCTGATCACCCATCCCAAGCCTCAGTATTACGAACAGATCAAGCATGAGATCGGGGCTATCGGTATCAGGCAGATGGAGTTGTTGCGTGACGGCGCAGTCTATGAATTGTAGCTGGTGTTCAGACCCCGCCCGACGCTTGGGTGGCTGGGTCTTGCTACGCTTGCGTTTTCTTGCTGAAGCAAGCGGCCTGGTGGGGCAGGCAGCGCGGGACATCACCAATTCGCCGTCACTGGAGAATAGCGCTATCCGTTCTGTGCTGCTGAAGCAGGTCTATTTCACCGGCTATGAGGCATGGAAAATCATCATGCTGGTGGCACTGATCCTGGGGACGGTGATTGTCAGCCAGGTGGTTGGGCTGGTGGGAGGCGGCAGTGGCTCATTAACCGGCAAGGTGCTGGTCTGGGTGGTATTTCGTGAGCTGGGACCGTTACTGACCGCCTTGATTGTTATTGCGCGAAGCGGCACGGCCATCGCCGCTGAACTCGGCACCATGAAGATAAACGGCGAGCTTGATGCTTTGGAATTGATGGGCATCCCTTACGAGCGATACCTGATCCTGCCGCGGATTGTCGGCGTGACTGCCGCAGTTGCCGTGCTCACGGCATATTTCGTGCTGACCGCATTTGTTGGTGGATTCCTGATCGCTTCGCTTGCACACCACATTCCCTATGATCAGTTTGTGCAAGGTGTTGTCTCTTCACTTGGACCATGGGAAATAGTTGTGTTGGCTATCAAAACGGTATGCTTTGGTCTGACTATTCCGGTCGTTTGCTGTCATGCAGGACTATCAGTCGGGACAAGTGCAACAGAGATTCCCCAGGCTGCCACCAGGGCGGTTATCACCAGTCTGTTTGGCATTGTGTTGTTGGATGGCCTGATTACCAGTATTGCAACTATGCTGGTTCAAGCCTGATTCTCCTTGCCTTGAGGTCTATGCTGGGGTATTTTTTATAAAATTTATGCTGTGGCAGATCAGTTTATGAAGGAGCGTCTTTATATGGGTAAGGAGCCAGGTAGCACCAAGTTTCAGGTTGATTTTCGTCGTCACCTGCGTCAGCAAAACATCAGTGATAATCTGGTGCATCTTTTGTGTGAGATAGCCGAAGCCAGCAAATATGTCATTAACGCTGTGCGGACCGGTGACCTTGGAGTGGCCGGTACTTCAAACCTGTATGGTGAGGAACAGCTGGCACTTGATGTGCTTTCTGACCGAATCCTCCGTAAGCGCTTAATGCACTCTGGTGTGGTTTGTAACATAGCCTCGGAGGAGATGGATGAGATTTTTCAGGTCACCAGCAACCCTCAGGGAATGTTCTCAGTGGCCTACGATCCGCTGGATGGCTCTTCGCTGGTTGATGTAAACTTGGCGGTTGGTACTATCGTCGGTATTTATCAGGGGGATAACCTGCTGCAACCGGGGCGTACCATGGTCGGTGCGATGTATATCCTGTACGGACCGCGTGTTTCCATGGTCTATTCGGTTGGCAAGGGTGTCTATGAGTTCACCATGAACCACTTGATGGAGTATACGCTCACCCGTGAAAACGTGCAGATGAAGCCGTCTGGCGACATTTATTCGCCAGGGGGGCTGCGGAAAAAGTATACGCCGGAGAATGAAGCCTACATTCGTTATCTGGAGGATAAAGGGGCTAAATTACGCTACTCTGGCGGATTTGTGCCCGATATTAATCAGGTGCTGATGAAGGGCAAAGGCATATTTATGTATCCTGCCCTGAATGATGCCCCTAATGGCAAGCTTCGCCTGCTGTTTGAGTTGAATCCAATGGCCTATCTGATAGAACAAGCCGGAGGGGCAGCCACGAACGGCTGCGTACCGATCCTTGATCTGCAACCTGAAGGTCTTGATCAGCGTGCCCCGGTCTATATCGGTTGCACTGAAGATGTGGCCAAGGCCACAGATTTTCTCAACGGGGCCTGTGCGTGATAAAGCTTGAAGAGCAGACCGCTACTGAACCGGATGTCGAGGAGCCGCCTCGACGTCTGTGCAGCGAGATTCAATTGTTTGACCTCTGCGATTTAACACGGTGCAGTTTCAAGGAGGGGCGTTTTTGCACCCATGCCGACCTGTTGGCCCGTTTTGAGGCGTTGGCAGAACCTGATGATCGACCTGCACAGCGTTATGATGACGATGACGACGATGATGAAGACGAACAGTACCCCGAAGAACAGGAGGAAGATGATGATGGCTACAGCGTCTTCGATGATGAAGATGGCCTGGAACGGCCTGAGGATGAATGGTAACAGACGGTAGTATTAGCTGATTTAACCACTATTCTGGGGAGGTTGTTACATGCTGCAAAACATGAAGATAGGTACCAAGTTGACGGCTGGTTTTTTGTTTGTCGCTTTGGTGGCCCTTGTCATTGGATTGGGTGGCTATGTCAATCTTCACCGTATTGATAGCGGAAGTGTGAGAATTTACACGCAGGTCGCCCAGCCTCTGGGAGATTTAACGCTGCTTTCTGCAGAATTTCAGCGGGTGCGCGTCAACTCGCACAAGATGCTGTCAATAGACGATATTGACGAACATGATTTGATGGTCGATCGCTCCAATGAGTTGATTGATATCATCACAAAACGCTCTCTGGCTTATGAAAAAACCCTGATTAATGCAGAGGATAAAAAACTCTTTGCCAACTTTAACAAGGCGTTGAACGAGTATAAGACACAGCTCACGACGTTCAACAAATTGATCATGGAGAGTAACAAGGCTGCAGCCAATGAGCTCATCGTTGATGAGTACGATTATGCCGCCCGTGAGTTGCAGGTGGCCATTGAGAAGCTGGTCGAGACCAAGATGGCGCAGGGTAAACAGGTGTCTGGCAATAATAATACGTTGGCCAGAAACGCCAGCATATTCATGGTAGCCCTGGCGCTTGGCGGTTCGGTATTGGCATTTCTGCTGGGCATGTTTCTGTCACGCATGATTACCCGCCCGTTGGCTGCATTGGCCGATGATGCGCAGCAGATCGCTTCAGGCGACCTGACCGTGCAGATACAAAGCAGATCCAAGGACGAGATCGGAGTGTTGGCTACTTCTTTCAATTCGATGGCCGACAGCTTGCGTGGTGCCATTCGACAAGTATCTGATACCTCTTCCTTGCTTACCTCTGCTGCCAATGAACTGCTCGCCACCTCAGAATCGATCTCCAGCGGGGCTGATTCTGTTGCCAGTCAGGCACAGACGGTAGCCACCGCTGGTGAAGAGATGGCGGCTACCTCCAATGATATTGCTAACAATTGCCAGTCAGCTGCAGCTGGTGCGTTGGATGCCTCCACCAGTGCCAGTGACGGATCGGTGGTGGTTGACAAAACAGTGCAGGCCATGGGACAGATCGCCCGTCGTGTGAAAGAGACTGCAGACACGGTTGCCCGCCTTGGTCAACGATCTGATCAGATTGGGCAGATCGTTGGCACCATCGAGGATATCGCTGATCAAACCAACTTGCTGGCCTTGAATGCTGCCATTGAAGCCGCACGTGCCGGTGAACAGGGCAGGGGGTTTGCCGTTGTGGCTGATGAAGTGCGTGCATTGGCTGAGCGTACCACCCGTGCCACGAAAGAGATCAGTGACATGATCCGCTCCATTCAGGCCGAAACCAGATCGGCTGTCACGGTGATGGAAGAGGGGGTACATGAGGTCGCGCAGGGGACTGATGAGGCTGCCAAATCAGGTGTGGCTTTGCAGACCATTATGGAGCTGGTTAACAATGTTTCAATGCAGATCAGTCAGGTGGCTACCGCAGCAGAAGAACAAACAGCCACCACCAACGAGATCAGCCAAAACATGCTGCAGATAACCGATGTGGTGCAGCAGACGGCACAAGGCGCAAAGCAGTCTGAGGCAGCAGCTGCAGAACTCAGCAAGTTGGCCGCTGATCTGGAGGCCTTGGTTCATCGCTTTAAGCTGTAACTGGCTAGCTCTATATTTGCTGTATCCAGCTAAAGAGGCAGGAGCACAAATGCTCCTGCCTCTTTGCCGTTATATTTGTACGTTGTTGCCGGATTGTACAGATCAGATGTCTGGCCAGTTGTTATGATGGCGGTCACTAGGCATGTCAGCAAGATATGCAGACCGGTATGCTTCTCCAGATTTGTAGGCGGTACTTACCTGCGGATTAAAGGCAAGCTACAGCTTGAAAACTGGCACTGGCTTGATGGATGGTTGGACGTGTTGTTGCTGTGAATAGCCCATAATCGGTAGATGGCAGATGCTAAGAAAGCGGGGGAGTGCGCATTTAACGCACTCCCCCGCTTATTGGGTTGTAGGTAGGCGGGCTGTTAGAAGCTAGCGCAGCAGTTTAAACAGATAGGCAAAGGTGCCTGCCACCGAAAGACTGGTAAGTACGTTGAAGGTTTTGAATAACCAGCGTGCCAGCTGAACCTTGGCCATATGGAGTTGTATATCGGTACTTTCGCCAGTGAACTCTATGATGTCAAGCCAGGGCTTGTCCCACTGGTAGATCATCATATAAAGCCCGGAACCCTTCCAGATCAGCGCACAGACAAACACGACACCGAAGGCGATGATGCCGTTGACGATCGGTGAGTCTTTCATCTCGCTGTAAATCTTCACAATGTAATAGATGTTGAGGATGCACAGGAAGAACCAGATGGTATTGTTCATCATCCGGTAGTTGCGCAGAACATACAACGATGGTTTCGGGTTCAGGCTGATAACAAGGATGGCAATTGCGATAATCAAAAAGGTGCCGATGTAAATGGTTTTTTTGGAGCCAGTGATTTCAAGGGTGCGGGTGAACAGGTAGTATTCCTGTATGCCATGGCTGACCAACAGGATAGATATGGTGCCGATCATGTAGTGGACGGCAATCATGATGGTAAAGGTCTCGTGCCAAGGGTTCAGCTGGTATGACTGACTCCAGAACAGCAAGAAAAAACCGATGCCGATACTGGTCCAGATACGAGAGTTGTTAACACTGAAATACAAGGCAATTGAAGCTGCCACCAACCAGCACAGCACCGTGAACAGGCTGGTGAAGTCGATGACGACTGGATTGTAAATCTTGGGCAGAAATGGCAACCAAGTGGTCAAATTTTGAAAAAATCCCGTCAATTCCATACAACGCCTCCTGTGGTGGTGGGCGAATTAAAGTTTGGCTACTTCATTCGAAATGGCAGCGTTCATTTCCTTAATCTTGTTGACACTGGCCAGCATTTTTGAGCCTCGTTCCATTGCAGCCAGAAATTCATTCAGCATGCCTGCATCGGACAGGGCCTTGGCACCGCCGATATTTGAGAGCTCCTTTTCGGCCAGTGCCTTGCCGAGCTTGCCTAAAAACTGGTTGGCAAATTCTATGATGGCAGTTTCTACATCGCTGGCGCTGGCTACCGGGGTTGGTGTTGGCGGGGGCGTCGCGGCCTTGGGGGCTGCGGCTGGAGTGGCGGCGAAGATGTTGCCTGATGCCGCCTCCCACAATTTACGGATGTCAACCATGGCTGCCAGATCCAAAGAGAGTGCCTGCTCGTTTTGGAGCACGCTCAGACAGGCCTTGGCACCCGGAAGGCCGGCAATCTGCTGCACTTCACCCGCTGAAGTTTCAACGGCAGTAGCGGCATTGTGGAAGAAGCCGATCGTGGCCCCGCCTTTATAAAAAATAAGGCCACTACGGTCGGCAGTGAAGATCTTCAAGGTGCCGGTCATCTGCTCATTTTTAATACGGTCGAGAAGCGCCTTGAAATCAATCTGCTTGATTTCCTGGCCATCAATAACTGCAGTCCCGTTGATCATGCCTAGAAGTGCAAGCGTCATCTCCCGAGAGAAGCCATAAACGCTAAAGCTGCCGCTGTTGGCCAAAACCAGCAGGTCAACCAGTGCTTGCAAGGCAGCTTGATCACGTAGTTCTTTGTTTTCCCTATGAACTAATGCGCCGACCATTTTGCCGGCATCATAGATCAGGGCGCAATCGGCGCCGGGAAAGTCGAAAACGGCACAGCCAGTCAAGGCACCGTTTTTCAGTTTTTCCAACGCCTCTGGAAGCTGTAATTTGGCGACCGGAACATTTTCGGCCAGCGGATTTCCTTTGGGAAGAAGAAACATAATAGGTTTCCCTCTCGGTGAAATGGCGGGTGGACCCGCACCAGCGCTGTGGTAAACTGAAACTATTCAATTAGGTAGTGCTGCTGCAACGGTCGCTATTCTAGCGCATGCCTGCCCACTGTCAAGTATTTGTACCGGTTATGTTCTTTTTTTATGCGTCATGTGTCCGCAGGGAGCTCGTTTGATGGGACAATTGTTTGATGAACATCCGCTACTGATACTGGTAAGTGGCCTCATAGCAGGCTGTCTTGTGGCTTTTTACTGGCAGCTACAAGTCCCATTGTGGTCTATTTTGGGCTTGTTTATGCTGTTAATAGTGGCTATTGGGGTGCGTATAAAAGGTGTTTTTGTGGTTGTGCTTGGCCTATTCTGCGTAACCTGGTCAGTGTTTGCGTTTGAACCGTTTCACGCAAGCTGTTCACCAGCACAATCGCTTGGTGTACCACCGCTTGCAGGGATGCTGGTGGTGGAGGGGACAGTTATCCGGCGGCCGGTGGCCTTGCCGCAGGGGCAGCGTTTTGAGCTTCAACTGGAGCGTATTGTTGTGCCTAATGGCGAGATGTTGGTTGGCGGACGGTTGTTGGTCACCATCGCCAAGGGTGAAGGGAGTTGGCTGAGCGGTGACCGTATCAGGTTACGCGGTTCACTGGGCAGGCCCCGACGCTTAGGCCTGCCTGGTGAGTTCGACTACCCGCGTTATCTCGCATTGCATCGTATCGATGCGACTTTTTGGGTCGCTGATGCCAGACAGGTGCTGCTGATACGTTCTGCAGCCGTTTCTTGGCAGCGACTGCTTGATGGTGCTGCCCAACGGTGTGACCAGCTTATCCGTTTTGTCGTTCCGGGTCCTGACACAGCTGCCGTGGTGATGGCGTTGGTCACCGGTAGCCAGTCAGCACTTTCTCCCGAACTGAAGACGGCCTACGCACGGGCCGGAGTTTCACATATTCTTTCGATAAGTGGTTTTCATGTGGCGGTGATTGCCGCAACGCTGGCACAGCTGCTGCAATGGGTGGGGCTGCGTTGGCAGTGGCTGGCACTGCGTTTTAATGTAAGACAGGTGGCATTGCTGGCTACCTTGCCGGCAATGATCGGCTACCTCGTGTTTACGGGTGCTGCACCGGCAACGACCCGTTCGGTAATCATGCTGGCGGCCGTCGTGCTTGCCTTGTGGGCAGAACGAGAAAGTCAGGTGCTGGATGCCCTGCTGTTGGCGGCATTCTTGCTGTTGGTGTATGATCCAGTGGTTTTGTTTGATATTTCCTTCCAGTTGTCCTTTCTGTCGTTGTGGGGAATTGTCGTGCTGACCCCCTTGTTGGTGTATCCGTTCAAAGATCGTCTGAGCGGGTGGAGACGACAGCTAGCTCTGTTTTTTGCAGCATCCCTGGCAGCCATACTTGCAACAGCAGTGCCGACCTTGGTGACCTTTCACCAAGCCTCCTTCACGGGCCTGCTGGCTAATCTGGTGGTGGTGCCCCTGTTGGGCTACGGCGCCGTTATTGTTGGCGCTGGTGCCGCCATGTTTGCTGTTGTCGCGCCATCGCTGGCCAGTGTTCTGTTTGGTCTGGCCGGCAGAATGGTAGCGTTCAGCAATCGGTTTGTTGTCTGGGTTGCGGATCTTCCGATGGTCCGGTCATACGAGGCAGGATGGCCCGATCTGGTGGCGCTGGTGCTGGTTTTGTCAGTGCTGAGTTTTGTGTCCTCGGTACGGTGGCGGGGGATACTGCTTGGCAGTGTGTGCGCGTTGATAATGGCGGTACATATCTGGCCTGAAAAACCATCGGAAGGCCGTTTGCGGCTTACCTTTCTGAGTGTGGGGCAGGCTGAGGCCACCCTGTTGCAGTTTCCTGATCGCACTACCATGCTGATTGATGGCGGTGGCTATCTGAGGGATACTGGGCTCGATTTCGGTGATCGTTATCTTGTTCCTGCGCTTCATGCCCTTGGTGTGAAGCGAATCGACCGTCTGGTGCTCACCCATCCTCACCCCGATCATCTAGGAGGCTTGCCAGCCGTAGCTGAACAGTTT
This sequence comes from Geobacter sp. UBA4074, assembly GCA_002383415.1. Classification (GTDB taxonomy): domain Bacteria; phylum Desulfobacterota; class Desulfuromonadia; order Geobacterales; family Pseudopelobacteraceae; genus Trichlorobacter. The sequence goes on along the minus strand of DFYU01000065.1, from coordinate 25,463 downwards.
CAGATAGGAGAATTCTGGCAAGGAACGTGGAATGTGGCAGCTGGTGGTGATGCTGACCGCCTTCAGTCAACACTGTTGCGACGTGGTGTACCTATTCGACAACTGAATCCTGGTATTTGGCGCGAATCATTTGGAGGTTGTCAACTGGTGATGATTGCGCCTGAACTGGACGATACAACCACGGTGCGGGAGAAGAATGATGACAACGAGGCATCGCTGGTGTTGCAGGTAACCCATGGCCAGTTCAATGCACTCTTTATGGCTGATGCGGGTATTGCAGCAGAACAGCGAATGCTTGAGCAGCAGGTCGTACAGCCGGTCACGCTGCTGAAGGTTGGTCACCATGGCAGCCGCACTGCTACGGGAGAGGCTTTCGTACGCACGGTTCGTCCACGTCTGGCGCTGATATCGGTTGGGGCAGGCAACCGTTTTGGTCTTCCTGCTCCAGAAACACTGGCACGGCTGCAGCGCGCTGGAGTAGAGGTCTATCGCACTGATCAGCATGGTACGGTGCTTGTCGAGAGCGACGGGAAGAACTACACGGTCACCACCGGATTATGAGGCCGATAAACGGTGCTTTTGTTTGACAGCAGTTGTCCTGCTGGGCTACATTTTTGCGATTTAACGATCGCCTGGGCAGACCGATATACTAAATTTCGAATGGGAAACCAGATGAACAGGGCACTGCTCGTCATAAATGATACCACTCTCCAGGTAGCGCTGCGTGATCTGGCCAGGGAGTCTGGTTTTGAGATTGACGTAGTCCGCTCATTGCAGGATGTGCGTCATGCGTTGGCTGAGCAGGTATACCCGGTGGTGATGGTGGATTTTTCTTTAAGCGAGACGGGGCTCGGCGGGATGCTGCAACTCTGTCGGTACCTGGTTCAGCTTGACAGCAGCCTGCTTGTCTTGCTTGGTCATGATGATGATGAAGCTGCTTGTGAACTGATCAAGGCTGGTGCCAGTCGTTGCCTGCCCAGGACAGCACATCCCGCACTGCTGGTGCATGATGTGCGGCTCAGTTTTGAGTATCAGCAGCTGAAGCATGAGATTAGTGAGCTGCATGCCATGAATACCTTGCTGCAGACCAGCCAATATTTGTCATGCTGCCTTGACCCAGCCGAGGTTTTACAGCTGATTGCCCACGCATTGATCCGTGAAATCGGTGCGGCGCGCGCCATTGGATTTGTGAAGGATGGTGAACAGTTTACTGCCCTGGCTGATCAGTGTGGTGATAGCTACGTTACTCCTCTGCTGGCGGAACAGATCGGTCTGTTGCTGCAGCAGCACATCCTCCATTCGTCCCGTGTAGTGCGATTTGTGATGCCACCCGAGCTGCATGGTTCAGCAGCACTTGATCTACGGGAGGCACTGGTTATTCCCCTGCTGAGCCACGGTGCCGTTCTCGGCTGCGTCGTTCTTTTCAATGATGCGGGACACCTGTTGCCACCCATTCAGAATGATCGTCCCATAATCTTTCTTCAGGAACAGGGTGCACGGGCCCTGGAAAATGCCTTCAGGTTCACCGCCACCAGGGACTTGCTGTTTGTGGATGAGCTCACCGGTCTCTTTAATTACCGTTATCTGAAAACGGCCCTGGAACGCGAAATCAAGCGGGCTGACCGTTATGCCACCCAGCTGACGGTCATGTTTCTCGATCTTGATAACTTTAAAGGGGTTAATGACACCTACGGTCACATGGTGGGCAGTGGTGTGTTGCGTGAATTGGGCGCACTGCTTAAAAAAGCGGTGCGGGAAGTGGATGTGCTGATCAGGTACGGCGGCGATGAGTATACGATTCTGCTGGTTGAGTCTGGTCCTGAACAGGGGCAGCGGATTGGCGAGCGTATCAGGAAGCAGGTCGAGACCAATGTATTTATGACATCTGAAGGATACGATATCAGGCTGACTGCCAGCATCGGTTTTGCCAGCTACCCTGACGACACCACCGGCATGCAGGAGCTGCTCACTATGGCTGATCAGGCCATGTATGTTGGCAAGGCATCTGGTAAAAATTGCGTTTTTCGAGTGGCTAGCCCACTGGCCGGAGCTGGACGTCTCAACTAAGGAGCAAGCAAGGATGAGTATTACCGCTGTCAAGGGATTCAACGACATGCTGCCATCGGAAACACCGGTCTGGCAGTTTATTGAGGAGACTGCGCGCCGGGTATTTACCCGTTTTGGTTTCAGCGAGATCCGTGTGCCGGTGGTGGAAAAAACCGAACTGTTTTGTCGTTCGATTGGTGATGCCACCGATATCGTTGAAAAGGAGATGTATACCTTTTGCGATAAAGGCGGCACCAGCCTGACATTGCGACCAGAAGGCACCGCCGGTGTTATGCGTGCGTTGATTGAGCATAAGCTGTATGCCCTGGACAGCATCAGTAAGTTGTACTATCTGGGGCCGATGTTCCGTCATGAACGTCCCCAGAAAGGCCGATATCGCCAGTTTCACCAGATCGGCGCCGAGGTGACCGGCGCCAGCGATCCGATCGTGGACGCACAGGTGTTGCTGATGGTCAGCCGTCTGTTCAGCGAATTGGGGCTGGATGAACCACGTCTGCAAGTGAACTCGCTGGGCTGCCCGGTTTGCCGTCCATCCTACCGTGAGGCTCTGGTGGCCTTCCTGGCGCAACGCCAGGATGCGCTGTGTGAAGATTGCCGCCGCCGACAAGTCAGCAATCCGCTGCGGGCCCTTGATTGCAAGGTGCCGGGCTGCGTTGAGGCCACCGCTGGCGCTCCGGCCATGCTTGAGCACCTGTGCAACGAATGTAATGACCATTTTGGCCGTGTGCAGGATTATCTCCGCACTGCCGACGTTCCTTACAGTATCAATCCCCGCATGGTGCGTGGCCTTGATTATTATACACGCACCACCTTTGAGCTGGTGACCGGTCAGCTGGGCTCCCAATCGGCCGTGGCGGCCGGGGGCAGGTATGACGGTCTGGTGGCCCAGTTGGGTGGTCCTGCGGTGCCGGGTATCGGCTTCGCCCTGGGGGTCGAGCGGGTGGCTCTGTTGCTTGGTGACCGTTGTCCGGCTCGTAGGCCCGAGCTGTTCGTGGCGGTGGCGGGTGAGTCAGCCCGATTGCATGGTTTTCGACTGACGGCCGAATTGCAGGACCTCGGCCTGTGGGTGGAGACCGATTGTGAGGGCAAGAGCATCAAGAGCCAACTGCGGCGCGCCGACAAATTACATGCCCGCTACAGCATGGTGTTGGGTGACAATGAGCTGGCAAGCGGTCGTATCTCCCTGAAGCGGATGGAGGACGGCAGTAGCCAGGAGGTAGCCCTCGACGCAAAGGCTCTTGCAGCACACTGTGTGTAAGGACAACAGCGCAGTGCATCTGGACGGAACTGACTACAGGAGGAAACAGGCATGAATTATCCGGTCTGGTATGTCCCGACATTTGGTGGCGGCCTGCTGATCGCCCTGGTGGCGATCGTCCATGTCTTTGTCTCCCACTTTGCCGTGGGTGGGGGGCTCTATCTGGTGCTGGCGGAGCGCAAGGCGTTGCGCGAAAAGAACCAGGCAATTATGGCGTTTGTCAGGAAACATACCAAATTTTTCATGCTGCTGACCATGGTCTTTGGCGGCCTTACCGGGGTGGCGATCTGGTTTATCATCTCCCTGATCCACCCGGCTGCCACCTCGTTGCTGATCCATACCTTTGTCTTTGGCTGGGCCACCGAGTGGGTCTTCTTTTTGGTGGAGATAGTGGCGCTGTTTGTCTACTTCTACACCTTTGGCAAGATGGATGACCGCACCCACCAGACCATCGGCTGGATCTACTTTGGCGCCGCCTGGATGAGCCTGTTCCTGATCAACGGCATCATAGACTTCATGTTGACGCCCGGTAGCTGGCTTGCCACCAGCAATTTCTGGGACGGTTTTTTTAATCCCACCTTCTGGCCCTCACTGTTCTTCCGCAGCTTCATCAGTTTCATGCTGGCCGGTTGCTATGGTTTTCTGACCGCCACCTTTCTGGAAGATGAGCAGACACGGCACCGGATGATCCGTTATTCCGGGATCTGGGCTCTGGTGTCACTGATCCTGTCGCTGCCGTCCGGCTGGTGGTACATCTCGGTACTGCCTGAGCAGGCCGGCAAACTGGTTACTGGAGCTTCTCCCACCATCGCCCGTGCCGCAACGGTTGCCGCCTTCTCTATGGCTGCCCTGGCGGGCCTGTTGATCACCCTGATCCTGCTCAACCCCAAGGCCCGCACCCGCGGCCTGATTGTGGTGGTAATGATCGCTGCCATGGGTTACATGGGTGCCTTTGAGTGGACCCGCGAAGCTGCCCGCCGTCCCTACGTGATCAATCAGGTCATGTACTCCAATGGAATCCTCGCCAAAGAGGTGGAGCGGATCAATCAGGAAGGGTTTCTGAAAAATGCCAAGTGGGTCAAGCACAAGGAGGTCACGGAGGCCAACCAGCTTGAGGCCGGCCGTGAGCTTTTTCTGCATCAGTGTTTTGCCTGTCACACCCTGGGAGGTTTTAACAACGATATCGTCAGCCGCACCAAAAACATGAGTTTTGGCGCCATGCGCAAGTATTTAGCTACCATTCATGAAAAGCGGTACTTTATGCCCCCCTTTGTCGGTAACGAAACAGAGCTCAAGGCGCTGGCAGCCTATCTGACAGCCGGACTGCACCAGAAGCCGCTCGTCGAAGCTGCCTCCGTAGCGGATGATCGCGGCCAGACGTTATATGAGGAAAATTGTGCTGCCTGCCATGCTGCTGATCAACTGCAACCGAAGATGGTCGGCTGGTCCCGTGAAAAGATACGGTCAGCCTTGGATAAACTGGCTGCCTTGAATCCGGCCATGCCTGATTATGATGCGCCGCCTGCTGATAAGGACGCCATGGCCGGTTACCTGTTTGGTCTGAATAATCCTGAGTCCGCAGCACCGGCCAAGGATCAGGGCGCCATGCTGTATGAGGAAAATTGTGCTGCCTGCCACAGCCTTGACCAGATCACGCCGAAACTAAAGGGGTGGCAGCGAGGTAAGATTCGTACTGCCCTGGACAAGCTGTCAGCCCTTAACTCGGCCATGCCTGATTACACCGGCACTGCGGCTGAAAAGGATGCATTGGCAGACTATATGGCAAAACACGCAGGAGGTGCCCAATGAACCCGAGCAACCTGATTCCTGTTGCCGACACCTTGACCGCCCACTGGGGCTGGTTCCAGTTTCTGCTGATGCTTACCTTCCCACTGCACCTGCTGGCCATGAACGCCATGCTGGGTACAGCACTGATCGCCTTTGTCGCCCATTTTTTTCCAGGCCAGCAGTATCGAGATCTCTCCCATGGGCTGGCCAAGGCCTTACCGTTCCTGGTGGCCTTCACTGTTAACTTGGGGGTTGCGCCGCTCTTGTTCGTCAACGTGCTGTACGGCCACCTGCTCTACACAAGTACCGTTTTGATGGGTCTGTTCTGGCTGGCGGTGATCCCGATCCTGATCATCGCCTACTATCTGGCCTACATCTACGATTTCAGCTTCAAGCGGTTGGGCAATGCCGGCATGTTCGTCATACTGCTGGTGTTGTTGTTGCTGTTACTGGTCGGATTTGTCTTCAGCAACAACATGAGCATGATGATCGCCCCATCCAGCTGGGAACGCTGGTTTGCCACACCGGGCGGCAGCTTGCTGAATCTGGCCGATCCGACCCTGCTGGCCCGCTACCTGCATATGATCACCGGGGCCCTAGCGGTTGGTGGTTTGTGTGTGTCTTTGTATGCACAAGTGGTACTTAAACGACAGCCGCTCGTGGCGGAGGCCGGGGTGCGGATCGGGATGCAATGCTTCAGCTGGTTGACCTTGTTGCAACTGGTGGTCGGTACCTGGTTCCTGTTGACCCTGACGCCGGAGGTGCTGAAACGTTTCATGGGAGGAGATACCCTTGCCACCGCATACTTCGGGGCTGGTTTACTTTTGGCTCTGGCTACTCTGGTAACCGGTTTCCGGCGGCAGGTGCTGGCAACGGTCTGGCTGACCGTGCCGCTGGTTTACCTGATGTCCTTCATGCGGGACAGCGTTCGTAGCGGGTATCTGGCTCCCTATTTTGATCCTGCCAAGGTGTCGGTGTCGGTGCAGTGGTCACCCTTGCTCCTGTTTTTAATCAGTCTTGTTGGGGGACTTGCTCTGGTGGTCTGGATGCTTATGCAGTTGCCATCGTTAAAAAAATCAGCCAGACAAGACTGAAAAAGTCCTGTTATTGATTGGTTAACTGGTGGTGAGAGATTGACATAAAGATATGAATATGTTTTTATACACCTATTAATTGGTCTGTAGTGCCCGGCAACCCTGCCGGGCTTATTTATCTGCTGCACGAGAAAGGGGAAGCGTATGAAAGGGATGAAGGCTGTGATGGCAGTGCTGACTGCCGCCCTGGTCCTGGTGGCGTTCCAGGCGTTTGCCGGGGTTGACCACTCGGATTTCGTAAAGGGGCCCTTCAAGGAAGGCCGTGACGTGACCAAGCAGTGTCTGGAGTGTCATGAGAAGCAGGCAACTGACTTTATGAAGACCACCCATTGGAACTGGAAGGGTACCCCCAACCATGTCAAGGGGATGGAAAAGAGCACCAAGGAGGTTGGCAAGTTCAATATGATCAACTCCTTCTGCACCACCGTCTTCAACGGCAAGGATGCCAAGCCGATGGAGTCCTGCGGTAAGTGCCACGCCGGTTACGGCTGGACCGGGGCCAAATTCGACCACAAGGACAAGACCCGCGTTGACTGTCTGGTCTGTCACGCTACCCAGGGTAACTATGAGCGGGCTGCGGTGGGCTGTGACATCAATATGGATGCCATAAAGAAAGGTTCCATGGACCTTGACAAGGCCGCTAAGAGTGTGGGTAAGCCTACCCTGCAGAACTGTGGCTACTGCCACTTCTATGGTGGCGGTGCTGATGCCGTAAAGTCTCCAGGTCTTGATTCAACCCTGCTGACCGCCTCTAAAGATCAGGATGTCCATATGGCTAGCAAGGCCAAGGGTGGTGCAGGCCTGCTGTGCCAAGATTGTCACAAGACTAAAGATCATAAAATTGCTGGTGCCTCCAGCATGATGGCCCACTACGACAGCCGTGTAAACTGTGCCGATTGCCACAGTGGTGCCAAGGCTCCGCACCAGAGGTCAAAGAACAAGGCCATTTTGGAAAAGCATACCGCTTCCGTGGCCTGCCAGACTTGCCATATCCCGACTATCTCACGCGGTCAAGCCACTAAGGTCGGTTGGTTCTGGTCTGATGTAGGTCGTAAGGATATCGACCCTGATGCAGAGCAATTCGATAAAGAAATATTCCAAAAGAAGAAAGGTACCTTCAAATGGAATATGAATTATGTGCCGACTTACGCTTGGTATAACGGCCAAATGGAGCGCTACATGGTGGGTGATAAGGTTAAGGACCCCTCCAAGCCGGTGGTGATGATCAAGCCGGTGGGTAGCATCAATGACAAGACCGCCAAGATTTATCCCTACAAGTTCTATGAAGGCAGCCAGCCGATGGATGCCAAGTTCAAGTACCTGAATACCTTCCAGCAGTACAAATCCCTCTGGGATCACTACGACTGGGACAAGGCCCTCAAGGACGGCGGTCAGGACCTGGGTCTGCCCTACAGTGGCAAGTTCCAGTTCGTCAAGACCGTGGCTTGGCTGGCAGCTCCCCACGAAGTTGCTCCCAAAGAGCAGGCCCTGCAGTGCGGTGAGTGCCACATGGGCGCCAAGCGGATGGACTGGAAGGCGCTGGGCTACAAGGGCGACCCGATGCAAGTGGGTGGCCGGGTGATTAAAGCCGGCAAGAAGTAGCAGTTGATTGATCACGTAGTGCGGAACGCCGTCCGGCCAGTGTGCCGGACGGCGTTTTTCTTTGCCTGGACAAGACTGGTAACTGGTTTACAATAACACATAGTCGCAGGTGACAGAGCGTGTGGAGCGGAGGTGGTGATGATGAAAGGCTTGTTTTTCAGCGGCGTCTTACTGGCACTCATGCTGGGCTGCGGTACCAAGCAGCCGGTGCTCTATCCTAATCAACATCTGGCATCGGTAGGCAGCCAAGAGGCGCAACAGGATATTGAGGACTGTTTTAAACGGGCTGAAGAGGCTGGGGCACAAGGTGATCTGGCCGCTGAGCTGGCGCTGCGTACCGGCAAGACTGCCGTTGTCGGCGGTGCAGCCGGTGCTGTTGCCGGAGCGATCAGCGGCTCTGTTGGTCAGGGTAGCCTGATAGGCGCGGCAACCGGTGGAACCGTGGCCTTGGTGAGCGGTCTGTTCGAAGCCCGTGAGCCTGATCCGTTGGTGATGCGCTTCGTGGAGCAGTGTCTGTTTGAAAAAGGATACCAGGTGTTGGGATGGCGCTAAGACGCGAAATGGTGATTTGTAATCAGGGTTCTGCCGGCATGGGTGGTTGGCGTCCGGTTTTTTTCAGGTATTCGAAAAACCCCTTTTCAAATATTAGTTCAATTTCACCTTTGGGCCTGTTTTCAGCATGTTTTTTGAAGTAGACGACAATACTGCTCAACAGGATGATCACAACCAGCGCCAGCAGGGCGCGAAAGATTTTTGCCTGCAGTAGCTCCGCATCGCTCAGTTCGCGTTTGTCGCTCTTGATGTTCCGCCCCAGGTACTGTTCCCGCAATTGTCGAATACGTTTTAACTGTACGTTTGAGATATGTTTGACGATACAGTCTCGGTCGCGTTCATCGATGAACAGAAATTCTATGCTGGTATTGAAACTTTCACGTTGCAGCTGTTTGCTGGCAGCATAGTTTTGGGTACACAGCACCACACGTCCCACTGCGTCAATAATGCGGGGTTGCGGTTCGGTAGGGACGTAAATCTCGAGTACCATCAGATCATCAACCCTGAACTGGTGATGAAGCAGGATTCGCAGACCACCACCGCTGATGTTGGCAGCCAAGGGGATTACATCGTCCCAGCTGTTATCAGCCGTCGTATCTTCAACTTCTTCCTCGGTTTCAAGATCAGTTTCATCAAGGGCCGCTGTCGACGGCTCCAGCTCTTCCTGGGGGAACTGCTCCTCGTGCTGGGGCAGCATCAAGCGCTGCCAGGGCTTTTTTTCGTGCTGTTTGCGCTCAAGCTCTGCTGCTGCTCGTGCCTCGCGCTTGGCGATCCAGTCCTCACGGAGCCGGCGCTCGCTGGTGTGCGTCGAAATAAAGTATTTGATCGGCAGGAAGGCATCAATGCGGTAAAACTCGCGCAGTTCGTCAGAGACAATCTCGCCGATCAGGCGTAGCAGGAGTTCGCGTTGCCTTCCTTCTGTTACGATGATGGCACGGCAGGAGTAGCCGTTGTTGTCCTTGCCGCCACGGATATCAAGGATAATTCCCATTGAAAGCAGCACACCATCAGGTAGCACGTCACGTGACAGCTGCAACTCCAGCAGGTCTTCATCGATGTCATTGATGATGGCCCAATCGTGGAACACCGATCCGCCAGGGACCGGAATGCCCACATTGACCTTCATCCCTATTGAAAAGTGTTCGGTGTAGTGGTCGTAGGCACCCATGGCTGGGAGGGTTAGACCTTTGCCGCTGCATTCAACTCCTGCAGCAGTTGTTCAATGGAGAGTTTGTGGAACTTGGCGCCATGCTCCAGGGTTTCCAGATCGGCGATCTGGCATTCGAAGCATTCCAGTTTATAGCGGGCAAAGACATCGACGGTGGCGGGGTACTGCCGGATGATGTCGCCGATAATCATCTCTTTGGTGATCATGAGCAGACCTTTCGAAGCTGGCAGACGTAAAAAAAAGGGGGACGCCGCAGCGTCCCCCAGAGAGTTACTTGAGGTTCTTGATCGCTTCTTCGATACGATCCATTCCCTTTGCTATGTTTTCCATGCTGATGGCGTAGGAGAGCCGCGCATAGCGGTCATCGCCGAAGGCTATGCCAGGCACCAGCGCAACCTTGGCGTCTTCCAGCAGGTAGGCGGCAAAGTCGGAGGAGTTTTCAATCTTCTTGCCGGCCGGGGTGGCTTTGCCATAGCAACCGGAAAAATTGGGGAAGACGTAGAAGGCGCCGTTGGACTTGAAGCAGGAGACTCCCGGCATGGCGTTCAGGCGATCGACAATATAGGTGCGACGCTTTTCGAATTCAACGCACATGGCGGCAACCGCGTCCTGCGAGCCGTTCATCGCTTCAACAGAGGCCTTCTGGGCGATGGAGGTGGCATTGGAGGTCGATTGGGACTGCATCTTGGTCATGGCCGCCATCAACTCCTTGGGGCCGCAGGCGTAGCCGATCCGCCAACCGGTCATGGCGTAGGTCTTGGAAACACCGTTCACCACGATGGTGCGGTTTTTTAGTTCCGGTACGACCTGGGCGATGTTGTAAAACTTCAGGCCATCGTAAATCAGACGCTCATAGATATCGTCAGCCACCACCAGAACGTGATCATGCTTGAGCAGCACCTGGCCCAGTGCGGCCAACTCTTCCTTGCTGTAGGTGGAGCCGGTCGGGTTGCAGGGCGAGTTGAGGATCAGGTACTTGGTCTTGGGGGTGATTGTCTTGTCAAGCTGATCCGGTGTGATTTTGAAGCCGGTGGACTCATCGGTCATGATAAAGACCGGAGTGCCGCCGGCCAGAACCACTTGGTCGGGGTAGGAAACCCAGTAGGGACCCGGGATGATGACTTCATCGCCTTCCTGGATCAGGGCCTGTGAGATGTTGTACAGGGTGTGCTTGGCGCCGCAGGCCACCGAAATCTCATCGCGGGTGTACTCCAGACCATGATCACGCTTCATCTTGGCGATGATGGCGTCCTTCAGATCGTCAGCACCGCCCACCGGCATGTAGCGGGTGAAACCGGCATCAATCGCCTTTTTTCCTGCCTCACGAATGTTGGCGGGGGTATCGAAATCCGGCTCGCCGGCACCGAAACCGACCACGTCCACCCCTTGTGCCTTGAGCGCTTTGGCCTTGGCGTCGATGGCCAGGGTAGGGGAGGGTTGAATCTTGTTGACGCGATCTGCGAGTTTCATGGAAGTTCTCCTTCGTTTCAGGTAGTCACAACAAAAACAGATGTAGGTGCGTTACTGTTTGTTCTGCGTGTATTTCGTTACCATGGCAGCCTTAACCTCTGGTGGCACAAAGCTGTCAACATTGGCACCCAGCGAGCAAACCTCCCGAACGATGGATGAGGAGAGGTAGCCGTACTGAACTGAGGTCATCATGAACAGGGTCTCAATTTCATGGCCGATGGTGCTGTTCATCTGGGCGATCTGGAATTCGTACTCAAAGTCCGAGATGGCGCGCAGACCACGTATAACCACATGGGCCTTTTGTGCGGCCACATAATCTATCAGAAGCCCGGTGAAGGTGTCAACGGAGACCCGCTCCTCATCCTTCAGTACGGAACGGATCAATGCGACGCGCTCATCGATGGTAAACAGGGCGTTTTTCTGGGAGTTACGGGCAACCGCTACGATTACCCGGTCAAAGATGCGCAGGCTGCGCTGGATGATGTCCAGGTGACCGTTGGTGATCGGATCAAAGGAGCCCGGGTAGATGGCAATGCGGCTATGGGGCATCGTTCCCCTCCAAGACATAAAATGCAAGGGCGGTATCACCGTAGACCCGACGATCAGTGAGCCGGCAGCTTCCAACCCGTTGCGGCAGGCTTTCACGGGTTGCGGCCTCTGCAACCACCAAGCTGGTTGGCGTTAGCAGCGGCGTAATGCGTTCCAGCGCCTTCACCTGCAACCCCTGATTGTAGGGGGGGTCGATCAGGATCAGGTCAAAACGGGCCTGTTGGTGAACCAGTTGATCAAGCGCCTGCCAGGCGTCAAGTCCGATGACCGTTGTCCGGTTCGTTAATTTGGTGTGCAGCAGATTTTTGCGTAGCGCCTCAAGTGCAGGCCTGGATTTGTCTATCAGTGTGACGTGGTCGGCGCCGCGGGAGAGGGCCTCAATACCCAGGGCGCCGCTACCGGCAAACAGATCAAGCACCTGTGCGCCGCAAACAGCATCGGCGCTATCCAGGATGCTGAAGAGCGCTTCTTTAACCCGGTCGGTGGTGGGCCGGGTGGTTATGCCTGCAGGCGTAGTCAGCTTAAGGCCTCCTGCAATCCCGGCAATTACCCGCACCTGTTTCCTCCAAATGTTACGGTAATCATACTGAACAGGGGCAACCCTACCGGAGGGGCTGCTGGCTGTCAAGTGACAACAAAGACGGCATTTGACGGTCCAAATCAGCCTATGCAGGCCTGCCTGATTTGTCGGTTTCACATATGGGCTCAGGTATGTTATAGAAAACCAATGTAGTGCTGTTCTGTAATGAATCTGACGGAGAACTTTATGTCAATCACTCCCCAAAATCCAGTAGCCGTTGCTCAATCAATTATCGCCTCGTTTCAGACACTGCCGACCATTCCAGCCGCAGCAACCCGTGCGATTCAGTTGTTGAACGGGCCAGATCCCGATCTGTCGGAAGTTGCGGATATCATACTTGCCGATCAGGTGATTGCGGCACGGGTGATACGGATCATCAACTCGCCGTTGTACAAGCTGCTGCACGAAGTGGAGTCAGTCAAACAGGCCCTGATTTATCTGGGGCCGCAAAAGGTGTTTGAGATTATTCTCACCTCCTGCTTTCTTGAGCTTACCGACAGCCGGACCTTAGCCGGCATCCGTCCACAGAGTTGCTGGGAACACTCCTTTGGTGTGGCGCTGGTTGCCCGCAATCTGGCTGAGCTAAGTGGTGTGGTAAAACCGGAAATGGCCTACGTTTCAGGGATTCTACACGATGTCGGCGAGGTGATTCTGATGCACTATCGACAGGATCAGTTCAGGGAGGCCGTTCAACGTTCCGTAGAGCGTGAGCTTGATCTGCATGATGCCGAACGTGAGATTTTTGGCACGACCCATTGTGAGATCGGGGCCCTATTGGCTGCACAGTGGCATTTTCCCGAGCTGCTTACACAGGTGATCATGCATCACCATGCAGATCAGATGGAACTGAAGAGTCCCTTGATACGGGTGGTGCAGCTGGCAGACCAGATATGCAGTGATGTGCGCCTGAAATGTTCTATGGATGTTGAGGTGCCAGGTGTCGGGGCGGGGGTTTACGGAGCGCATCTGCCTGCGCTTGAAAAGCAGCTTGCCCAACTGGGGGTGACGGATATGGATGCCTTCCGCAAGTCATTGGCCCAGATGGTTGATCATGTTAAGGCCGCTGTGCAGGCCATCTACCCATAAATCAGCGCCTTGTGTCCTTGCTTTTGTGCTCTCCTACATAGGGGACAGGATGGCGTCAATCTCCTGATCCAGCTCTTCGAGCCGGTCGGCAAAAGGTGCCGTAACGTCGCCCATGGTGCCGTAAAGTGGAGAGTGTGCCGTCTCAGGTGCTGGTGTGTCGGTCTTGGTCAGCAGGTCAGAGATATGAACCACCTCAACCAGTTTGGGATAGTGTACCGCGTTGAGCGGGTTATGGTGATGCCTGATTACTTCTTGAATATCTTCACTCAGGTTCCATTTTTTCGCCACCAACCCACCCACCACACTGTGATGATCCATGATCATCTGATCCCGTTTTTCCGCAGGCAGATCGTATTCCGCCAATAGTTCCAACATTACAATCCAGCCCAGATCATGCAGTAATCCGCAGACAAAGGCTTGGTCATGGTTGCAGCCCATGTCCTTGGCCAGTTGTTTGGCAATCATGCCCGTGGCCATGCTGTGCCGCAGCAGAGCCTGAACCTGGTGGGCATTGCGGGGTGAAAAACCGCTCAAGGCGTGTACGGTCACGATACTGAGCAGGGATTTAAGGCCCATATAGACCACTGCTTCGCGCAGGGTACTGATGTTGGTGCGACGTCCGTAAAAACTGGAATTGCATACGCGCAACACCTTGGATACCAGGATCGGGTCGTCGACGCAGTCGATGATCTCGTCAACCATCAGGTTGGGATTGTTGATCCTGCTCATCAGCTGTTGCATCTCTGTGGGCAGGGGCGGAAGGTTAATGGCGCCCTTGCGTATCAGGTCAAACATTTCATCCAGTACCGAATCGGTGCTGGCTTTACCGGCTAGGTTGGTTTCGTCGATCAATACTGCCGATTCCAACAGGACCCGGGTGGTTGGCAAGGTGACCGGGCTTGACAATACGGTGAGTGGCAGGTGATCGCTGAAACGGAAGCGACCGGCCTTCCAGGTGATGACATCGGCCATGGCCCGCTCAGAGAGAATGCTGATCAGTCTGATCAAGCGTTCCAGAGGGATGCCTTGCTCGCTGGAGAGGTAGCCAACACAGGAAATGCCGAGTTGTTCAGCTGAGCGCAGTGTTTCGTGGACTACCTCCAGAGGCAGTCCGGTGGTCTGGTGCAGGGCCTCACAGAGTTGTTCATCTTCTTTATCCGACCAGAGGAATATCAGGCGGCCGTCCTGAAAGAAGAACCGTTTGGTTAACTCCTCGTTGGCAACCATCAATGTGCCTGAACGGCGCGAAACCTCGATCCATTGCAGCAGGTCTGAAAGCGTCATCAGACTTAAGCTGCCCTCGATGGAGCGGGAGAGCTTGTCGTCATTCTGTTCAAGAAAGCTCATCAGCATGGCTGCAACTCGTCGTTTTAAGGTCGTGTTATTGGTAGGCAGGAGTATAGCGACGCTTTTCAGTTTTGCAAGTCAGCATGTCAACTTTCTTCGGCCAGCATGCGCGCAAAAAAATCCATACCCAGATCAGCCGGCTCAGGCGTTAACGCAGCTGCTGTGCTGTCCGCAATCAGGTGTGGTGGCAGTTCAGCAAGAAAGCGGCTCGGACAGCGTTCTTCCTTGGTGCCGTATTTGCGACGGGTGAGACAGCGGGAAAGGGTGAGGTGTTCCCGGGCCCGTGTAATGCCCACGTAACAAAGCCGCCGTTCCTCAGCCGCTTCCGGGTCTTCTTCTGCGGAGCGATGGTGGGGTAGCAGCCCTTCCTCCAGGCCAACCAGGTACACGTGAGGAAACTCCAGCCCTTTGCTGGCATGCAACGACATTAAGGTCACCGCGTCCTGCGGTTGATGCTCCTCACCGGTTTCACGGCGGTTGTCTTCGGTAAGTGCAATCCGCTCCAGGAAATCGGTCAGCCCGGCACCGGGTGTGCGCTCCTCAAAGGCTGCCAGGGCGTTCACCAATTGCTCAATGTTTTCTATTCGCTTGCGAGCCTGGTTGTGATCACCCAGCGTGCGGTGCAGCTCTTCGTTGATACCGATCCGTTTGAACAGTGCTGCTGCCTGTGCTGCCATATTGACCGGTTTGAAGCTGGCAAGTTCTGTGCGTAGCAGACTATGGAAGGCGTTGACCGCTTTCCGGGCCGCCTCGCTGATGCCGTCTATTTCGTGAACCCGCCCCAAGGCATCAAACAGGGTGGTGCTCTGTTCCAGTGACCACTGATTCAGGCGTAGCATGGTGGTATCGCCAATGCCACGCCGTGGGAAGTTGATGATCCGTACCAGGGCCGCTTCATCGCGGGGGTTGGCCAGCACCGCCAGGTAGGCCAGGGTATCCTTGACCTCTTTGCGCTCGAAGAACTTCTGGCCGCCCACCAGAATGTACGGAATCCCCTCCATTCTCAGCGCCTCTTCAAAGGTTCGGCTCTGTGCATTGCTGCGGTAGAGGATGGCAAAGTCCCGCCATGGTCGGCGTTGCTGATACTGGGCCAGTTGCAGCTGTTCCACCACTTGGCGGGCTTCGCTTTCCTCATCCTCGGCCACGATCTGGGCTATCGGTTCACCATCACCGCTGTCGGTCCAGAGGGCCTTGTCGCAGCGGGTCCGGTTATTGCGGATGACTGCGTTGGCTGCAGACAGGATAGTGCCGGTGGAACGGTAATTTTGCTCCAGCTTGATCACTCGGCAACCGCTGCGCTGGTGTTCAAAGGAGAGGATGTTTTGTACCTCTGCCCCGCGCCAGCCGTAGATCGACTGGTCATCGTCGCCCACCACACACAGATTGCCATGACGCTCGGCCAGCAGGGCGATCAGGCGAAACTGGCAGGCGTTGGTGTCCTGATATTCATCCACCATCAGGTAGCGAAAACGCTGCTGCCAGTAATCCCTGACCTCCGGCAGCGTCTCCAGCATCTGTACCGCCAGCATGATGATGTCGTCAAAATCGATGGCGTTGAACGCCTTCAGCAGTCGTTGATAACGTGGGTAGACCAGTACTGTGGCCGCATCCAGCTGGTCCGTGCCGCTTGCGGGATAGCTGTCGGGGCCAATCAGTCCGTTTTTGGCCAGCGAGATGCGCCAGCGAATACTGTCCGGGTTGTACTGCTTGGGGTCCAGATTCAGATCCCGCATGGCTTGGCGTAACACACCGGACTGATCGCTTTCGGTATAGATTGAAAAGGTCGGCTTGTAGCCCAAGCGTCGAATATCGCGCCGCAAGATACGCACACCCAGCGAGTGAAAGGTGCTGATGACCATGCCCTGTGATGATTTACCGGCCGCAGCTGCCACCCGTTGTTGCATCTCTTTGGCTGCCTTGTTGGTAAAGGTGACAGCAAGAATTTCTTCAGCTGGGATTCGCTTGTTCTTAAGCAGATGCACAATCCGACTGGTGATGACCTGGGTTTTGCCGGAGCCGGCGCCGGCCAGTACCAGCAAAGGGCCTTCGGTGTGGTGAACCGCTTCGTATTGTTGTGGATTGAGACGAGCCATGGGGGGTAGGGTGTATCACAAAAGCGATGCATAGTGCAATCCGTGATCAAATCGGTTTGTTGCAAGATCGTAACAGCAGGGTACAATGGTCACATGCTATACCTCAGGAGGCGCCTGTGTCCGCTGCAAAGAGCATGTTAAAGGGTAAAAAGAATATGAACCATCCTGCTGAACAACAGGCCGTGCATAAGCGTACCGTGGCATCCGAGGCATCTGTCGCTGCTGCTTCGAATCAAACCACTGCGGCTGTTAAATCTGAAAAGCCAACACCACCAGCCAGCAAGACAACGATCAAGGCGCAGGCCCCTCTTTCGCCACCGATCGATCTGGGTGACAGTCAATGGTATCTGAACCGTGAACTGACCTGGTTATCCTTCAATCAACGGGTGTTGCACGAGGCTGCTGATCCACGGACACCGCTGTTGGAGCGGGTAAAGTTTCTTGCCATTGTCAGTGCCAATCTGGATGAATTCTTTATGAAGCGGATCGGTGGTCTGAAACAGCAATTGGCTGCCGATGTGCAGGAGTTGACGCCTGACGGCCGTACGCCGCGACAACAGCTGGTTGAGTGTCACCGGGTTATTCGCGAATTGGATGCCAAACGTGAGCTATTGTATCGCCAGGTTATGAAACTACTCGATGAGAAAGGCATCGAGATCGTCACCTGGAAAGGCCTGTCCGTCAAAGAGCAGAAGCAGTTGAAAGAACACTATGCCCGCGATATTTATCCCCTGCTGACGCCCCAGGCCATTGATCCGGCTCACCCGTTCCCCTTTATCTCCAATCTTTCGCTCAATCTCCTGGTAACCGTTCGTTATCTGAGGGAGAAGGAGGTTTCGCTGGCCCGGGTCAAGGTGCCCTTGGGGCCAGGTGTGCCGCGTTTTATGCGGATTGGCAAGGGAGAACGGTTCATTCGGTTGGAAGAGGTGATGGCTGCCAATCTGGGGATGCTGTTTCCTGGCATGAGGGTGGTGGGTTGCGAGTTTTTCCGGGTGACCCGTAATGCCAACACCGAAAAGGATGAAGAAACTGCTGATGACCTGGTCTCGATGATTGAATCTGAACTCCAGGAGCGCAGGTTTGCTCCGATTGTTCGACTTGAGGTGGCCACCGGTGTTGACCCGCTGCATAGAGGCCATTTGGCGGCCCAGCTTGAGTTGGACGAAGAAAGTGACGTCTTTGAGGTGCCGGGCATGCTGGCCATGCGTGACCTGTTTGAGCTGGCCCGGCTTAACATCGCCAAGCTGCACGATCCGCCCCATCATCCGGTCGACCCACCGCTGTTTTCGACCAATCGAAATATCTTCCATCTAATCAGGGACGCCGGTTCGGTGCTGGTACACCACCCCTATGAGTCGTTTTCATCTTCGGTGGAACGTTTTCTGAACGAAGCTGCCGACGACCCAAAGGTTTGTGCCATCAAGATGACGCTTTACCGCACCTCTCGGGAGAGCCGACTGGTGGATGCCCTGGTGCGAGCTGCTGAAAATGGCAAACAGGTGGCAGTGGCAGTGGAGCTGAAGGCCCGTTTTGACGAGGCCGCCAATCTTCTTTTGGCTGAACGGATGGAGGAGGCCGGCATTCACGTCACCTATGGTGTGGTGGGCTTGAAGACCCATTGCAAGGTAACGCTGGTGGTGCGTCGTGACTACTCTGGCATCCGGCGGTATGTGCATATTGGCACCGGTAATTACCATGGGGATACTGCCCGTATTTATAGTGATCTGGGTTTGTTTACCAGTGATGATGTCATTGGTCGCGACGTGACGGAACTGTTCAACTATCTGACGACCGGTTTTACGCCCCGTCGTACCTATCACAAGCTGCTTCCGGCCCCCAAACATCTCAAGCGTGCGCTGCAGGAAAAGATTGAGCGCGAAATAGTACAACACCGTGAAAAAGGTGGCGGTCATCTGCAGTTCAAGATGAATGCCCTTGAAGATGCTGATGTTGTGGCGTCACTGTATCGGGCAACGCAGGCAGGAGTGAAGGTTGACCTGTATGTGCGAGATTCCTGCCGCTTCCGGCCTGGTATTCCCGGATTGTCTGAAACCGGTCGGGTGGTCAGCATAGTAGGGCGTTTCCTGGAACACAGCCGGATTTACTACTTCCGTAACGGCGGCGCTGAAGAGTATTTCATCGGGTCGGCCGATGCCATGAAACGCAATCTTGAATCCCGGGTAGAGATACTGGTGCCGGTAGAACAGGTTGAGCTTCGTCAACAACTGCGCTCAATCCTGGATGCCCACGATGCCGACCGTCGTTCTGCCTGGGATATGCAGCCTGATGGCAGTTATCAACAGCGGCGAGCCAAGCCAGGTGGTGAGCAGGTTGTCTTGCATCAGTTTCTGATTGATGCGACTGAGAAGGCCGCTAAGGAAGCCCGCCGTCTGAAAAAACGGATGGCACGCGTCAAGCTTGGTCGTTAGGCCGACTGAGTCATAATTGGATATTTGTGCCTGAACAAGCGTAAAAGCCCTCCTGCGGCTCATGCATTGCCCTCCAATGTTTCTGTTCTTCTGGTCCCATTAACGATCATTGATATGTTGTTGCAGTGCAACACTCGGGTTGCACTGCATGTTGCTTTTGTAAGATTTTGATTTCATTTGCAAATTATTTTTGTTGTTCAGCTGTGTTGCGACTGCAACAAGTTGAATTTGGTGTAATTTCTGGTAACTAACTGTAATTATATTGATTTTGTGTGTTGGCTCGTAATTTGCTAGTGATAAGACTAATCGGAATGGATTGCATCTGTAAGCAGGGCAGGAGGAAGCCATGAAAGCAAAACATAACTACGGTGGTTTGGTAGGTGTTGTTCCGTTGTCAGGTAGCAGTCTACTGGAAACCGTTACCATAAGTGGCAGCGAATCACTTGTGCAACGGGCGGATGAGCTCTTTCAGACTGGCAATGAACAAGATGCTCGGGCTGCTGTGCGTGAGGCCTTACAGATAGCCATGCGCCGCCTGGATACCAAGCATGGTGCTGGTCGGGACACAAAGAAAGATACTTCTGATCTGCATGAGGTGTTGTGGAAGGGGGGCGAAGTGCCTACCTGAGCCCAGCCAGATCGAGTAATTTTCCCCAGATTCTGTTGAACCACCGGCCAAGGCGTATCGAAATCCGCTCCAGCCAGGTTTCTTCGCCACGCTGTTTTTTTAACACTAACGCCATGTTAAGGCGTGTTTCATAATCTTGAGGATTAACGGCTTGGGCAAGTCGCAACCATTCCATTGCCCCGTCTAGGTCGTTCAGCATGGCCAGTGAGATGCCAAGCTGGCGCATGGCATCATAGTCCTGATCGTTAACCAGCAAGGCCCGTTTGAACCACCCCAGCGCCTCCTGGTCATCTCCCAGCTTGGAATACGAAACCCCCACCTGACGAAGAGCATCGGCATCATGTGGATTGACAGCCAGAGCGGATTCAAAGAATGTGATGGCTTTTCGATCCCTGTCCAACCGCGAATGTGCGATTCCCATGCAACGCAACGTGTCTGCATCGTGAGGATCAAGCATCAGTACCTTATCAAAGGTTCGTACCGCGCTCCAGGTTTTATTGCTCATTAGCTGCCAGATTCCGACACCGCGCAGCAGGAAAACATCGTCAGGAGCAAGCTCCGCTGCCTCGTGGAGTAGACGTCCCTGTTCCTTGCTGCTGCGGTTCAGATACCAGGCCGCTTCGGCTTGAAAATAACGCTCATAGGCAGGATTGCCCTGCGATTTTTCGAGCGCAGTGGTCAGAGCCTGTTGTCCCTCATCTATTCGTCCTAAGTCGAACAGATCATCAATCTGGGCGGCTAATTGTTGCAGCGCTGACCGTTCCACGTTGTGAGAGCTCCCCAAGTTAGTTGTCTGACAATCCGTAACGTTTCATCCATCGCCACAGGGTAGTACGTTCAACGCCGAGTTCTCGCGCAGCGTCTGCCCGATTACCGTTATGGGCCGCTAAAACCTTGCTGATCTCTTCAGCTGTTGGAAGGCGGCCGCTTCGGCGTGGTTCAGCTGTCGTTGCACCAACAGTGTTTTCAATAAAACTGCGTGGCAGGTGCTCCAACTGGATTTCATTTCCTTTGCACAAAATGACAGATTGTTCAAGCAGGTTCAAGAGCTCACGCACATTACCCGGGAAACTGTGGTGTAGTAAAAGCTTTAAGACATCAGGGGCAACATTACGAACTTTTTTGTTATAGGACAGGTTAAAACGTTGCAAGGCCATATCCACCAACAGGGGGATATCCTCGAGGCGTTCTCGTAATGGCGGTATGTTGAGGGTAACAATATTGATTCTGAAGTAGAGATCCTGACGGAAGGTCCCGTTGGCAACCATCTCTTCCAGGTTGCGGTGCGTGGCGGTGATAAAACGTACGTCCGCCTTGATCGGAGCGCGTGCGCCCAATGGCTGGAACTCATGATTTTCGAGCACACGCAGCAGTTTGACCTGTAGCGGCAATGGAAGATCGCCGACCTCATCAAGGAAAAAAGTGCCCCCCTGACAGAGCTCTAAGCGGCCAGGACGGTTTTCTGTAGCCCCGGTAAAGGCGCCTTTGCGTACGCCAAAAATCTCTGACTCAAGCAGTGTTTCCGGCAGAGCACCACAGTTGACGATCACCAGCGGACCGTTGCGACGGGGGGACAGCTCATGAATGGCCCTGGCAAATAACTCCTTGCCGGTGCCTGATTCGCCATGCAGAAAGACGGTGGCATCGCTGGCAGCTATATCTTCCATCACATCAAACAGTCGGCGCATGACTGGATTGCGGCTTACCAGGCTACGGAAGGTATATTTGTCACGCAGTTCTTCCCGCATGCTGCTGATCGGGGTCAGGTCACGCACGGTTTCAATGCCGCCCATTACCTTGCCAGCGCAGTCATACAGGGTTGAACAGCTGACCGAGATCAGTTTTTTGCGTCCGGAACGATCAGTTATATCCACTTCTCGTTGAATCGATTGTCCGGTTGCTATCGCCTCGACCATTGGACAGGCGCCGGTGCACACCTCGGTCTTAAAGATTTCGTAGCAGGGGCGGCCGATGGCCTCATCATGACTGACACCGGTTATCTCTTCACAGGCCCGGTTAAAGTGGGTAATCAGCATCCCCTCATCAACGGTGAACAGGCCGTCAGGAACCGAGTCCATAATGGCGTAGATTCTCCGCAGGCTGCGGATGGTCTCGACGCCGCCGATCGGATTGCCTTCACCGTCATACAGTATAGAGGCGCTTACTGATACCGGCACCGGTTCATCCTGGCAATTTTGTATGGTTACCTCACGGTTGAGTACCGGCTTGCCTTTTTCGATTGCCTCCCGTACCGGACACCTGCTGAAGCAGACGGCAGTGCGGAAAACCTCATGGCATGGCCTGCCAACAGCTTTTTCACGCGGTATGCCGGTTATCAGTTCTGCAGCCCGGTTATAGGCCATGATCTTCATGTCTCGGTCGACGGTAAAAACGCCGTCTGCGACTGAGTCCATGACATGGCTGGCATATTCGAGGTGTTCGCAGTTTTTTTGCTTGGTCATTGCCTCTCCACCCGGGATAGGTCGGGAGCTTACTATCAGGACTTAACGGAACAACGTAGTTGGCGTTCGGTGTGGTTGCGCGAGATGCGCATCAGCATGACGCCGGTCATGGAAAGCAGGACACCGCCGACCAGCAAGCTAAAACCGGTCACCGTCCGATCATTGGCGCCAAAGGCCAGCAGGCCAATGCCGCTAAACGTGCTGATGCCGCCGCAAATATACAGCACCAGAGCAAGTATGGGAACTGTTTGTGATGCCTTCATAATTCATTCCTTCCTGCAGGATGTAAAAAGGGGACGCAGCCGATGCTGCGTCCCCTGGCCTTAAAGGTTTACTTCAAGAAGGCAAACAGCATGCCCACCACCAGTGCCAGGCCGGTAAAGACAGCCAGGAATCCGAAGGTCTTGAAGAGGAAGTCATACACCACGCCGCTTGGCTTTTCGCAGACGAAGTTTTCAGTGATACCCTGTTCTTCGTAGCGTTTCCACTGATCGCCGCGCTCCTCGATGAACTCTTCCTTGGACATCTGACCGTTAAAGATCACGAAATCCATCGGGAACTTTTCAGGGCGCCCGTGGGTGTTGAAGAAGTGCACCGTAAAGATGAAGCCGGTAGCCAGCAGCGCCTCGTCAGAGTGGACAATGGTCGCGATGTTCATCATCCAGCCCGGCAGGAACATGCCGAAGAATTCAGGGAACCAGAGGATCAGGCCGGAGCCGCCGATGGCAAACATACCCCAGAAGACGGCGATGAAGTCGAATTTTTCCCAATAGGTCCAGCGTTCAAAGGTGGGCTTGGGGCCCTTGAACAGGAACCACTTGACCATGCCGATAACATCCTTTACGTCGCGGAAGTTAGGCATCAAGGAGTCGGGGCCGAACATCCGTTGCAGGAAGTTGCCCTTGATATCCTTGCGCAGGAACAGGAAGTCAATGCTCATCCAGAGAGCGCCCAGGAAGTAGTAGAAGGTCAACACGGCGCAGCCACGGTGGATCAGGCCGGCATACTCAATACCACCGTAGAAGGACATCAGCGTCTTGGCCCAGCTCTGATCGGCGAACTTGAGCGGCAGACCGGTCAGGGCCAGTCCCAGGAAGCTGACGATCACGGTGAAGTGCAGGAAGATATGGCGCTTGGTGAAGCGCAGATATTGCTTGTGCGGTTCTGTTACGTGATGCACATGGCCTTCTGCAAGCAGACGCTGTTTTTCACGGTTTTCAACGAAACCGCGGAACAGCCAGAGCAGGGTATGGATCCAGAACACGGCAAACGTGCCTACCAACAGTCCGCTCATGGCAAGAAAGGTCCAATAGAGCAGCGGATAGTTCTCGCGGTCGGAATGACTGCCGTGAGAATAGTACTTGGCAAACAGCGGAGTAGCCTTGGCATGGCAGGTCTGGCAAGACTTGTACAGGTTGTCGGGGTGTACCGATGAGGCGGCATCCTCTTTGGGCAGCACGTTGTGGGCGGTGTGGCAGTCGGAACAACCAGCCGCCTTCTCCAGCATGCCCAGGCGATAGCCCTTGCCGTGGTAGCTCTCCAGGTAGGTTTCCACTGAGGTGTGATTAACGTGGTTACGCTCCATCATCTCTTTGTCATCGTGACATTTGATGCAGGCATCAACGTGGAACATCCGACCTTCAATCGTAGTGGCCGGCTGAACTTTTTTGACGCTGTGTAATCCGTGGCAGTTTGAACAGTCCGGTGCGTCCTTGCTTCCTTTCAGTACTGCCTTGCCATGCACCGACCCTTCAAAGTTTTTGGTGTTGGGATGGCACTTGAGACAGGAGGCCATAACCGCCTTTTTGTCTCCTTTTTTTGCGGTCATGTTGTGAATATCACTGTGACAGGAAGTGCAGGTCAGGCCCTGTTCGGCATGGACGCTCTTAGCAAATTCCTTGGCCTCATTGCCATGGCAGCGGGAGCAGTTAACCTTGTCGAGTTTAACGGCACCCGTCATGTGGCGTTTCAGGTCGGCACTCTGCAGGTGGCAACTGGTACAGCCGTTTTTGCCGTGCGGCGAGGCGCCGAATTGTTCAAGGCTGATCTTTGAACCGTGACAGCCCAGGCAGTTTTCGGGATCATAGGCCATACTGCTGGTTTCGGCAGAAACGAACGCCGGTGCAGCCAGCAGACCCAGGATCACGAACAGAACCAAAATAGGGGTAGCAAGATGTCGCATGGTTTAGTTCTCCTGATGGATAGTGTGATCGATCAACAATTGAGAGCAAAGGTTTGCAGCGTCCGGACGCTGGCGCACCTTGAAACGGAATTCCATCTCCCGCAAAAAAAGAGGAAAGTTGTGGCGAAATCCTCCCTGGTAGCGTGCCAGACCTTTCTTGGCAAACTGCCAGAATTGGCGCGGGAGTTCTGACGCATGATCAGTATGCAACACAAGATGCATCTGGTCCAACAGGTGCCGTTCGATGCTTTCCTGATTGCGTCCATAAAGCCATCCTGCAACATCATCAGTGGTATGCAAGCAGGACGTATCGTTTCTGTCATCGCAAAACAGTAACGATAGTGTATCGGCAGAAACTGCTACGGCGCACACCGGTTGTGCCTGTACACCACATTCTGCCCGTGACGGGCCACTTTCAAAACAGCTGAGGGGGAGTCGATCGCTACCAAAGTGAGCAATTGCTGAATGTTCGCAACAGCGAGCCATCCCTTCACGTGCTCGCAGGAAGTAGCGCTGGACGGTTTTGATATTCAGCTGTAATTCAGCCGACACCGCTGTAGTGGGTGTCATTTCCCAAAAACGCTGAGCGATAACACGGATGGTCCCTTCGGGAAGATGTGAATGTCTGGGGATCGGTGTAAATTTATGGGCGCATTGGGCGCACTTCATCCGACCATCCTCAAGACGGTAGGTTTTCCCTTTGCCGCAAAAGGGGCAATGAAGTGCAGTTGTGGCTGAAACGCTCATGATATCGTCCGGTTTGGTGGTGTAGTCCGAAAATCTGGTGTAGTTGTCGACAAGGCACAAAAAGACAGGAAGGGGTTCCTTCCTGTCTTTTTGATGCAGCTTTAAATCTGGTTAGCTCACCAGTTTGATTGCTATGTGAGAAAGGGCGGGCCAAGCTACTGCCAAACCTGCACCTGCGGCGAACACCCCTGCGACTGCCAGAACCTTACCGATGTACTTACGGTCATCAAGATCAGAATAATTTACTTTTGCCTTCATTGTGAAGCTCCTTTCATGATTTTATCGTTGATGGTTAGTTAAAGAGGCTGACTAATGCACCGACTGCACTGGCTGCTGACCAGGTTACAAAACCTGCCAGGAA
>DFYU01000022.1:1088-31192 GCA_002383415.1 Geobacter sp. UBA4074 | reverse complement strand
TTCGAGAAGCGGGGCGTTTGCGTTTAAAAGTTGTATACCACAGTACGTTGCTTTTTCTTGGCTTTAGACGCGGCAAACGGTATACTTCGTCGAATTTGTACCCCGCAGTCTGAAAGGAACAACTATGAGCAGAAAGATGCTGATTAACGTCATGCATCCCGAAGAGGCCCGGGTGGCGATCGTGCAGGAAGGTCGTCTGATGGAGCTGAATATTGAGATCAGTGGCAAAGAGCAGACCAAAGGCAATATTTACAAAGGGGTGGTGCTGCGGGTCGAACCGGGCCTGCAGGCGGCCTTCGTGGATATTGGGCAGAAAAAGCCCGGCTTCATCCAGATGGGTGATCTGCACCCCAATTTCTGGCAGTGGCGGGACGATGTGCCGGTGGAGGAGCGCAAGCGTCGCCCCCGTATTCAAGAGGTGCTGCGCCGGGGGCAGGAGCTGATTGTGCAGGTCGAAAAGGATGCCCGCGATATGAAGGGGGCAGCCCTGACCAGTTATCTGTCGCTGCCCGGCCGCTATATGGTCTTGATGCCCGGTGACGACGCAGCCGGTATCTCCCGCAAGATCGAGGACAACTCGACACGCAAAGAGCTGAAGACACTGGTGGCGGACCTTCAGGTGCCTGAGGGCTACGGCTATATCGTGCGGACCGAGGCCGTGGGCCGTACAGCGGATGAGCTCAAAAAAGATCTGGAATACCTGGTGGGGGTTCATGAGCGGATACAGCAACAAGCCGCACAGATCAAGGGACCCGCAGAGATCTATCATGATGCCGGCGTCATCCTGCGCACCCTGCGTGACTACTTTTCCGATGATATCGATGAGGTGCTGGTTGATGATAAGGCCGCCTACCAGCAGGCGATTGACTTCTTTAAGGAGTTGATGCCCGGTTGTGAAAAGCTGGTCAAGCTGCACAAGGAGAAGCGGCCGATCTTTTCCAAATACCAGCTGGAGGAGCAGATCGACCAGTTGTACGAAAAACGTGTGCCATTGCCGTCGGGCGGTTCCCTGATCATTGAGCCGACTGAAGCACTGGTTTCGATTGACGTCAACTCCGGCAAGTCCAGTGGCGAGCGGGGCATTGAGGATACCGCCTATAAGACCAACCTGGAGGCTGCCGCCGAGGTGGCCCGTCATCTGCGGCTACGCGACCTGGGTGGTCTGGTGGTGATCGATTTTATCGATATGCGCGAAACCAAGCACAACAAAGAGGTGGAGCGGACCCTCAAAGAGGCCCTCAAGATGGATAAGGCCCGAGTCAACCTGGGGCGTATTTCACAATTTGGCATGATGGAGATGTCTCGCCAGCGGATCGCCAAGAACATTAACGACGCCATCCATCTGGAGTGTCCCCACTGTGAAGGGCGTGGACGGGTCAAGTCGGTGGAGGCTATGGCGCTCTCGTTCCTGCGCAAGGTACATGGGGCCGCCGCCAAGGGACAGGTGGCCGAGGTGCGTGGTGGTCTGCCGTTGGAGGTAGCCTACTTCCTGCTGAATCGTAAAAAGCGTGATCTGGCCCAGATTGAAAACGATTACGAGATTGTGGTTACGGTCAAGGGCAAGCCATCCTTCCTGCTGAACCAGCTGGAGCTTGAGGTCATCAAGCGCGAAAAGGGCGAGCAGGACGACCAGCCGCTGGTTTCTTTAGAGCCGGCACTGAGTAGTGACGAGCCTGGTGAAGCAGTGCCTGTGGCTGCAACGGCTGAAGGTGGCGCTAAGAAGAAACGTCGCCGCAAGAAGAAGAAAAAGCCAGCCGGCACTGATCAAACAGTGCAGCCGGCCGGTCAGGAGCAGGATGCCGCTGACGAGTCGCCGACAGATCATCAGCAGGAGCCAGCGGAGACCAAAACCGGTGGCTCGGAGGCAGAGCCGGCTAAGAAACGTCGTCGCTCCCGTTCCCGCAAAAAGCCGGGCACGCCCAAAGAAGGCGCAGTTGCAGATGCGACAGAAGCACAGCCTTCCAGCGTTGCCGATGCCCCCGTAACCAAGCCGGATGCGCAGGCGTCACCAGCAGCAGAGGCCACCCCTACGAAAAAGGCAGGCAGGAGCCGTGCAAAGAAGGTACAACCGGAAGCAGCCGCCGCAGCGCCGGTTGAGGCCGTTGCCGCTGCAGAACCAGCGCCGCCCAAAGCGCGTCGTTCACGCAGCACCGCTGCCAAGAAAAAGGCCGCTGTCGTTGACGATCAGGCCGTACCGTTGACAGCGGAATCACCTAAGCCTGAAGCAGCACCGAAAAAGGCGGCTGCCAAGCCCAAACGGGCACCGTCCAAACGTTCGGCAAAGGCCGCCAAACCCGCTGAGATAGCAGAAGAATAGCTTGACGCGTCCGTTTGGCTGGGCTACTTTCTCAGTTTATTTGCAGCTCTGAAAGGTACTAGAAGACCATGGAAGAATTGAGTGAACTGCTGTTACAGCGGCGGCGTAAGGTCAACGCCCTCTGGACGGCCGGCATCAACCCCTATCCCAACGATTTCAAGCCTGCCCATACTGCCGCTGATGTGGTGGAGCAGTACGGTTCGGTTGAGCAGATCGACGCACCGGATGTCGAGTTCGTGCTGGCTGGCAGGATCATCGCCCGCCGTTCATTCGGCAAGGCCGCTTTTATCCAGATTCAGGACCGCAGCGGACGTATTCAGGTCTATGTCCGTAAGGATGATCTCAGCGAAGAGGCATTTGCCCAGTTTGAGTCCTTTGACATCGGCGACATTATCGGCGTTGCCGGCTTCCCGTTTCGCACCCAGAAGGGCGAGCTGTCGGTTCATGCGCGCATGGTGCGGCTGCTGGTTAAATCCTTGCTGCCGCTGCCGGAAAAGTTCCACGGCCTGACCGATGTGGAGACCCGCTACCGCCAGCGTTATGTTGACCTGATCGTCAACCCGGAGGTGCGCGAGATTTTTATCAAGCGTTCCCGGATTGTTAACCTGATCCGTCAGTTTATGACCTCTCGTGATTTCCTTGAGGTTGAGACGCCGATGATGCAGCCGATCCCCGGTGGCGCCACGGCTCGCCCGTTTGTGACCCACCACAATGCCCTGGATATGGAACTGTTCCTGCGGATTGCCCCGGAGCTGTACCTGAAACGTCTGGTGGTGGGCGGTTTTGAACGGGTCTTTGAGATCAACCGTAACTTCCGTAATGAGGGGATCTCGGTTCGTCACAACCCCGAATTCACCATGATGGAGTTCTATCAGGCCTACGCCACCTACGAGGATCTGATGGACTTCACCGAAGAACTGTTCTGTCATGTGGCCCAAGAGGTGTTGGGTACGCTTGACTTTACCTATCAGGAGCTGGCCATCAGCTTCCAGCGTCCCTGGCGGCGTTTGACGGTAAAGGAAGCGATCCTGGAGTATGGCGACATCGAGCAGAAGCAGCTGGAGGACCGTGATCTGGCACTGGCCTACGCCCGCAGTATCGGCCTGGACCTGCCGGATGAGATCGGCTATGGCAAGCTGATCATGGAGATCTTTGAAGAGGTTGCTGAACACAAGTTGATTCAACCCACCTTTGTAACCGCCTATCCCACAGAGGTCTCGCCGCTCTCGCGCAAAAACGATCATGATCCGTACATCGTTGATCGTTTTGAGCTGATGATCGGCGGCCGTGAGATCGCCAACGCCTTTTCCGAGCTGAACGACCCGGTGGATCAGAAGGAGCGCTTTCTGGCCCAGGTGGCTGAGAAGGACAAAGGGGATGAAGAGGCGCACTACATGGATGAGGATTATGTGCGTGCTTTGGAATACGGCCTGCCGCCGACGGCCGGCGAGGGGATCGGCATCGACCGCCTGGTGATGTTGCTGACCGACTCGGCCTCGATCCGTGACGTGATCCTGTTCCCGCAACTGCGTAAAGAGGCGAAATAGACTTGTCCATGCCGTTCGAACTCCTGATCGGGTTGCGTTACCTCAAGGCCAAGCGCAAGTCCACCTTCATCTCGATCATAACCTTTATTTCCACTGCCGGTGTGGCGCTGGGGGTCATGGCGTTGATTGTGGTGCTGGCGGTGATGACCGGCTTTGAGCGCGATCTAAAGGAAAAGATCCTCGGCACCAATGCCCACCTGGTCGTAATCCGTAGCGGCGCAGCGATGGAAAACTATCGCGGGACCATGGAACGTCTCAAGCAGTTGCCCGGTGTGCAGGCCGCTACACCGTTCATCTACAACCAGGTCATGCTCTCCACCGGACGCAATGTGTCCGGCGTGGTGCTGCGGGGGATCGAGCCGGAAACTGACCGCGAGGTAACCCGACTATCACGCTCGCTGGTGCAGGGCGGCATGACCCTCCTTGATCCGCAGCCCGGTAGCGGGCCTGAGCCGGGTATCCTGATCGGGCGCGAACTGGCACGCCACCTGAACCTTACTCTGGGAGACCGGGTAAATGTTGTCTCGCCCACCGGCAGCATCACCCCGCTGGGGATGATGCCCAAGTTGAAACCGTTCCGGGTGGTGGGCATCTTCAACACCGGCATGTTCGAGTATGATTCGAGCCTGGCCTATGTCAGTCTCGGCCAGGCCCAACGCTTTTTCGACCTGGGCGACACCGTGACCGGTGTGCAGCTGAAGGTGGCCAATGTCTACGGCACCACCGAACTGGCCCAGCAGATCAACCGTGAATTTGGCCCTGAGCTCTACGCGCGGGACTGGATGCAGATGAACAAGAACATCCTGTTTGCGCTCAAGACTGAAAAGGTGGTCATGTTCATCATCCTGACCCTGATCGTGCTGGTGGCGGCCTTCGGCATCGCCTCAACCCTGTTCATGGTGGTGATGGAAAAGGCCCGCGATATCGCCATTCTGAAGGCGATGGGAGCTCGCTCGCTCAGTATCATGAAGATCTTTGTGTTGGAAGGGCTGATCATCGGCATCGTGGGCACCGTGCTGGGGGTGTTGTCCGGTCTGCTGATCGCCCACAATCTGGAGTTGATCATCGATCTGGTACAAAAGCTGACCGGCAAGAACTTCTTCAGCAAGGATATCTACTACCTGGATCACTTCCCCTCCCAAGTGGTGGGCTCCGATGTGCTGATGATCTCGATCACGGCGGTAGTGATCTCGTTTGTGGCCACCCTCTATCCGGCCTGGCAGGCTTCAAAGATGTTGCCGGCGGAGGCGCTCAGGTATGAGTAACCTGATCTCGCTTAGCGGGCTCTGCAAGAGCTACAACATGGGCAGCTCGACGGTGGAGGTGCTGCGTGGGATCGATCTGGAGATCGAGGCCGGCACGACAACGGCATTGATCGGCGCCTCGGGCGCCGGCAAGAGTACCCTGCTGCACATCCTGGGGGCCCTGGATCGCCCCAGTAGCGGTTCGGTGAGCTACAAGGGCGAGGAGCTGTTCCGTCGTTCAGAGCAGCAACTGGCCGATTTCAGAAATCGTAGCATCGGTTTTGTGTTCCAGTTTCATCACCTGTTGCCGGAATTTACCGCCCTGGAAAACGTGCTGCTGCCGGCCCTGATCAACCGTCAGCCACGAAAGGATGCAGAGCAACAGGCCCGGCAGCTTTTAGAACAGGTCGGCCTGGGGCACCGTCTGCAGCATCGCCCTGGTGAGCTTTCCGGTGGCGAGCAGCAGCGGGTGGCCATTGCCCGCGCCTTGGTGCTGGGCCCTGAACTGCTGCTGGCCGACGAACCCACCGGCAACCTGGACATGAAGACCAGCGAGGCGATCCACGAGCTGCTGGCCCGCTTGCAGCAAGAGACCGGCATTACGCTGGTGGTGGTAACCCATAATGAACGTCTGGCCGCCGGCATGGGACGAGTTGTCCGTCTGGTGGATGGTGTTATTGACTACGCTGCCCTGGAGGGTGTGTGACCAAGTATCAGTACCTGAAAATCGCCGTGGTGGCACTGCTGTTGATGAACAGCGAAGCTGTTTACGCTGAAAGTGACACGGTCAGTGAGGTGGTGGTGCGGGGCAACCGGCGCATCGATTCCGCTGCCATACTGAATGCCGTTAGCAGCAAGGCGGGCGAGCGGCTCGACAGCGATCGCACCGACGCCGACATCCGCTCCATCTTTAACCTGGGCCAGTTCCGTGATGTGCAGGTTAGCACCGAACCGGGCAGCGCCGGGCTGGTGCTGGTCTTTTCGGTGGTGGAAAAGCCGATCATTCGTGAGGTGCGCTTCGAAGGCAACGAGGCGCTCAAGCAGGAAAAACTGCTGGAAGGCCTGCCGATCCGTCGCAACGCCGTGTTCTCGCAAAAAGATCTGGATGCTGCCGTTCTCAAACTTACCAAGCAGTACCAGGATGAAGGCTACTATCTGGTGCAGGTGCAGCCCCGGGTTGAGCAGCGCTCCGACACCGAATATCTGGTGACGCTGCAGATCGTTGAAGGCAAAAAGATCCGGATCAGCACGATCAGCTTCGAAGGCAACACGGCCTTTTCTCCCCGCAAGCTGCGCGGGGTGATCGAGACCAGTGAAGAGTGGTTCATGTCGTGGCTGACCGGCGCCGGCACCTACAAGGAAGAGGTGTTGCGCAACGATGCCCTGCTGATCGCCGACCACTACATGAACAACGGCTACATCAACGTCAAGGTGGGGGAGCCCAAGGTCAAGCTATCCGAAGACCGAGAGTCGCTGGAGGTGCTGGTGTCGATCACTGAGGGTGATCAGTACCGGATCGGCTCCATCGCCTTCTCCGGTGACGTCCTGTATCCCGAGGCAGAGATCAGGAAGAAGCTGAAGAGTGAAGTGGGAGAGGTATTCAGCCGCAAAAACCTGCGGGAGGATATCGGCACCCTGACCGACATGACCGCCGACAAGGGCTACGCCTTCAACAACGTCAACCCACTGACCAAGCAGGATCAGGAAAAGAAGCAGCTGGAGCTGACCTTTGATGTGGAGAAGGGCGATCTGGTCTATATCGAGCGGATCACCATCGCCGGTAATGGCAAGACCCGTGACAAGGTAGTGCGTCGCGAGATGCGGCTTCTGGAAGGCGAACTGTACAGCGCCACCGGCTTCAAGCGTAGCAAGCAGAACCTGATGAACACCGGCTATTTTGAAGAAGCCAACGTGGCCAGCGTCAAGGGCAGCAGCGCTGACAAGCTGAATATCAACGTGGACCTGAAGGAGAAGGCCACCGGCGCCTTCACCATCGGCGGCGGCTACAGCTCGCTGGACGGCATGATCCTGCAGGGCTCGATTTCCCAGTCCAACTTCCTGGGCCTGGGGCTCAAGGCCAACGCCTCGGCCTCGCTGGGCGGCAGTTCCAACACCTATTCGGTCGGCCTGACCGACCCCTACTTCCTGGATAGCAAATGGACCCTGGGGGCTGATATCTACCGTTCTGAACGGGAGTGGGATGACTACTACCTGCGACGCACCGGTTTCGACATCAAGGCCGGTTACCCGATCAGCGATTATGTCGGCACTTTCCTGATGTACAAGTACGAGATGAAGGATGTGTACGAGTACACTGATGCGTGGAAACAGGCCCACGACCAATATGGCAACGACCTGTATCCGATCGGTCAGTCAACTACCAGTGCGATCTATGCCAGCATCACCCACAACAATACTGATTACCGTTTCGATCCCTCCACCGGCATGGTCAACTCCTTCTCGCTGGAGTACGCAGGCCTGGGGGGCGATAACAAGTACGTACGTGAGGTCTTAGACAATACCATTTACTATCCGCTGTGGTGGAAGTTCGTGGTCTCTACCAAACTGGTGTTGGGAGCGGTGCAGGAAGCTGGCGGCAAGGTGCCGCTGGATGAACGCTTCTACCTGGGAGGTATTGGTACCCTGCGGGGCTATGAGGCCAGGACTATCGGTGAAAGAGATCAGTTTGGCAACTATATCGGCGGTGAAAAGGAACTGTTCGGTAACGTAGAACTGAAATTCCCGTTGTTGTCGGAATTTGGGGTTAAAGGGGTGGCCTTTTTTGACTACGGCAACGCCTGGGACGGCGGCTTCAGGCCCCCCAAGGTGCTGATGAGCTATGGCGGCGGCATCCGCTGGGCCTCGCCGATGGGTCCGCTACGTCTTGAATACGGTATCCCGATCAACCCCAATCCTGGTGAGAGCACGTCAGGGCGATTTGAATTCGCAATCGGTAGTATGTTCTAGCATACAGTAAGCTAAAGGAGACGAACCATGAAGCGCGTGATGATGGTGGTAATGATGCTGGCGATGATGACTGGTGCCGCCTGGGCTGCCGAAGGCAAGTTCGGCTATATCGATATGCAGCGTGCCCTGAACAGCTCGGAGGCCGGCAAGGATGCCAAGCAGCAGTTGCAGGTCAGGCTGAAGGGCTACCAGGATCAGATCAACGCCAAGCAGGATGAACTGCAGAAGCTGAAGGGTGACCTGGAGAAGCAGGGTGTGGCCTTAAGCGAAACAGCCCGAGCTGCCAAGGAAAAGGATTACCAGCAAAAACTGAAGGACTTCCAGCGTTTTACCAAAGACGCCGAGGAAGACCTCCAGGCCCGCGATGGTGAGTTCACCAAAAAACTGGTTGAGGCCATGAGCAAGGTGGTCAACGAGTATGGCCGTAAAAACGGCTACACGATCATCTTTGATGCCCGTGGCGCCGGCATGCTGTACGCCGACCAGAAGGCTGACCTGACCGAAGAGGTTATCAAGGCCTTTAACGCCAGTAATCCGAAAAAATAATTGAGGGGCTGTGTTGCCATGATCCAGACCAAAACCCTGCAGCAACTGGCAGACTACCTGGGCGGTACCGTGCGCGGCGATGCAACCTTGACGGTGAACGGCCTGGCCCCGTTGGAAACGGCCGGACCGGACAAGGTTACCTTTCTGGCCAACCCCAAGTACGCCGCCAAGGTGGCAGAGACCAAGGCCGGTGCGGTGTTGATGGCGCCGGGCGGCGAGGCCTACGGTCGCAATGTGATCGAGCTGGCCAATCCGTATCTGGGCTTTGCCAAGCTGCTGACCCTGTTTTATACCGCAGCACACCCGCCGTTGGGGGTGATGCCCGAGGCGGTGATCGGCACCAATGTCACCTTGGGCGAGGGGATCAGTATCTATCCAGGCGCGGTGGTCGGCAACAATGTCACCATCGGTGACCGGGTGGTGATCCATCCTGGTGCGGTGATCTACGACGGCGTTACTATCGGCGACGACAGTGTGATCCACGCCAATGCCGTGGTGCGGGAGCGTTGCCGTATGGGGAAGCGTTGTAAGCTGCAGCCGGGGGCTGTGATCGGTAGCGACGGTTTCGGTTATGCGCCGGATGGGGCTTCCTATTATCCAATTCCCCAGATCGGCATTGTGGTACTGGAAGACGATGTGGAGATCGGTGCCAACAGCACGGTTGACCGGGCGGCCCTGGAGGTAACCCTGATCAAGCNNACAACCTGGTGCAGGTGGCCCACAACTGCCAGATCGGCGAGGACTGCATGATCGTCTCCCAGGTGGGGATCGCCGGCAGCAGCAAGATCGGCAACCACGTGACCCTGGCCGGTCAGGTGGGGGTGGTGGGCCATGTCAGTATCGGTGACAATGTGATCGTAGGCGCCCAGGCCGGCGTGCCCAGCGCCTTGGCCCCCAATGCCTACTATAGCGGATCGCCGGCCATGCCCCACAAAGACTGGCTGCGGGTGATGGGTGTGCTGCCCAGGCTGCCTGATATGCGAAAAAAAGTAAGCGAGTTGGAGAAAAAAATAGCCGCCCTTGAGGCCCGGCTGGCAAAGGAGTAAGTGATGCAACCGACCCTGCCGATGGATGTGAACGCCATCATGAAGATTCTGCCCCACCGCTATCCATTCCTGCTGGTGGACCGGATTGTGGAGCTGGAGCACGGTACCCGCTGCGTGGGTATCAAAAACGTGACCATCAACGAACCATTTTTTCCAGGGCATTTCCCCGGCCATCCGGTGATGCCGGGGGTCTTGATCGTGGAGGCCATGGCCCAGGTTGCCGGTATCATGGCCTATCTGGCCTCTGATGAAGAGACCCAGAAGAAGGTCAGCTACTTCATCGCCATTGAAAATGCCAAGTTCCGCAAGCCGGTGATGCCGGGCGACCAGCTGCGGATCGAGATCACCACCACCCTGAACCGACGCGGTATCTGGGGGGTTGATGGCAAGGCGTATGTGGACGGAACCCTGGTGACCGAGGCGTCTCTAAAGGCTACCTTTGCAGCAGCAGCAACCTAAGGGGGAGCTATGGCAGTGCATCCGACGGCAATCATCCATCCATCGGTCCAGATCGATGAAGGGGCCGAGATCGGTCCTTACGCCATCATTGAGGAGCAGGTCATTATCGGCAAGGGGACTAGCATCGGCCCCCATGCCGTGATCGGCAAATGGACTGAATTGGGCGAAAACAATCAGATTTACCACATGGCCTCAGTGGGTGTGGCGCCCCAGGATCTGAAGTACAGGGGCGAGGAGTGCTGGACCCGCATCGGCAACGGTAATACGATCCGTGAGTTTGCCACGGTGCATCGCGGTACCGTAACCGGCATCAGCGAGACGGTGCTGGGCAACAACAACCTGCTGATGGCCTATTCCCATGTGGCTCACGACTGCCGGGTGGGCAGTGGCAACGTGATGGCCAATGCCGCCACCCTGGCCGGCCATGTGACCGTTGAGGACAACATCATCCTGGGCGGTCTGGTGGCTGTTCACCAGTTTGTCCATATCGGCTCGTACGCCATGCTGGGCGGTGGCACCCTGGCAGGATCGGATGTGCCGCCCTATATGATTGCATCCTTCGGTGACAGGCGTGAGGCCAAACTCCGGGGCCTGAATCTGATCGGCCTCAAGCGGCGCGGCTTCAGCGACGAGGTGATACGCAATCTTAAAAATGCGTACAAGATCCTGTTTATGTCTGATTTGAAGCAGGTTGATGCGATTGCCAAAATCAAGGCTGAAATCGTCGGTTGCGCCGAGGTGGATACGCTGGTCAGTTTTATTGAAAAATCAGAACGAGGCATCTGTCGGGGATGACGCCACTGCGGACGGCGGTGATCGGCGTTGGCTACCTGGGTGCCTTTCATGCCCAGAAGTACGCGTCACTGCCTGGAGTAGAGCTGGTTGGCGTAGCGGACAGTAATCCGGCACGGGCCGCCGAGGTGGCTGCAGCCTGCGGCTGTCGTGCCTTCGACGATCACCGTGTATTGCTCGGTCAGGTTGATGCGGTCAGCGTGGTGGTGCCTACCAGTCACCACTTTGAGATCGCCCGTGAGTTCTTGGCGAACAACGTGCACGTGCTGGTTGAGAAGCCGATAACGACGACCATTGAGCAGGCCGATGCGTTGATCGGCCTTGCCGAAGCACAGCGGCTGGTACTGCAGGTTGGCCATCTGGAGCGTTTCAATCCGGTGCTGCTGGCCGCCGTGGCCAAGGTGGACAGGCCGCTGTTTGTGGAGTCAGTCCGTGTTGCGCCGTTTTGTCCTCGTGGGACCGATGTCAACGTGGTGCTGGATTTGATGATTCACGATATCGAGCTGATCCAGTATCTGGTCAAGGCGCCGGTCGTCAGTATCGATGCCATCGGAGCCCCGGTTTTTACAGTTGAAGAAGATATCGCCAATGCCCGGATCGGTTTTGGCAACGGCTGTGTGGCCAATGTCACCGCCAGTCGCATCAGCCTGAAGTCTGAGCGCAAGATGCGGGTCTTTCAGCGGGATGCCTACCTGGTCCTTGACTTTCAGAACCGGAAGTTGCTGGCTGCCAACCGCCTACAGGCTGACCAGCAGCAGGTAACCGTGCCTCAGTTGCAGCTGGTGGAACAGGATTTAGGCCAGTCCGACCCGTTGCTGGCTGAGATCAGTTCGTTTGTGGAGGCGATTGTGACCGGCAGAGAACCTCTGGTGAACGGCTACGCCGGGCGGATGGCGCTGGAGACGGCCCTTAAGATTAACGCAGCCTTGAGCAGGGGGATGGCGTGATACCGATGGTTGACCTGCAGCATCAGTATCACCAGCTGAAAGCTGACATTGATCAAGCGGTGCTGGGTGTATTGGAGGGTACCCAGTTTATACTTGGGCCCAATGTCACCAGCTTTGAGCAAGAAGTAGCCCGGCATTTGGGTGCGTCCCATGCGGTGAGCTGCGCATCCGGCACCGATGCCCTGCAGCTGGCGCTGCTGGCGAGCGGCGTCGGTCCCGGCGACGAGGTCATCACCACTGCCTTCACCTTTATCGCCACTGCCGAGGCGATCTGCCAGGTCGGGGCCACCCCGGTCTTCGTTGATATCGATCCGCGCACCTTTAACATGGCGCCGGATTTGATCGAACAGGCCATTACGCCCGCCACCCGTGCGGTGATACCGGTGCACCTGTTCGGCCAGCCGGCCGACATGGCAGCCATCAGTGCGGTCTGCGCCCGGCACCGGCTGATCGTGATTGAGGACTGCGCCCAATCCTTTGGCGCGACAACCCAGGGGAAGATGACCGGCACCATCGGCTCCTTTGGCTGTTTCAGCTTTTTCCCCAGCAAAAACCTGGGCTGCTGCGGTGATGGCGGCTTGGTTACCTGTGCCACGGCAGAAGCGGCAGAGGCGCTGCGTGCATTACGCAACCACGGCAGCAAAACGCGCTATCACCATGACCAGATCGGCCTGAACAGCCGCCTGGATGAACTGCAGGCGGCTATCCTGCGGGTCAAGCTTGCGCATGTCGAGCGCTTCAACCAGGAGCGCCGGCGGGTAGCCAAGCGATATGCAGCAGGGCTGAAGGATTTGGTGCAGCTGCCGTTTGAAGACGGCAAAGGCCTGCATGTGTATCACCAATACACCCTGCTCAGCGAGCACCGTGACACGATTATGACCGCCTTAAACAACCACCAGATTGCCAGCGCCATTTATTATCCGATCCCACTGCATCGCCAAGAGGTATTCCGCAAACAGTACAGCGGGCAATCATTGCCAGTGGCCGAATCGGTTGCCGCCCGCTGCCTGTCGTTGCCGATCTACCCTGAGCTGACTGATCAGCAGGTGGATCGGGTGGTGGCGGTGGTGCGCGAAGCGGTGACGTGCTGATGAAGGCGCAAACGGCAAAACGGATCATGATCGTTGCTGGAGAGGCCTCTGGTGATATCTACGGCGCCGGCCTGATCAGAGCGGTGCATGCCATCGACCCGACCTTCCACTTTTTCGGCATCGGTGGTGCGCGGATGCGGGAGGCAGGCGCAGAAACCATGGCCGATTCGGCCGATATGG
Source organism: Geobacter sp. UBA4074 (assembly GCA_002383415.1). Classification (GTDB taxonomy): domain Bacteria; phylum Desulfobacterota; class Desulfuromonadia; order Geobacterales; family Pseudopelobacteraceae; genus Trichlorobacter. The sequence continues at coordinate 18,056 of DFYU01000022.1, read as the reverse complement.
CGGTAGTGGGTCTGGTGGAGGTGCTCAAGCACTTCGACGTGATTGCACCGGCATTTCTGCAGTTAAAGCGCATCTTGCAGAACGATCCCCCGGACCTGCTGATCCTGATCGATTATCCGGGTTTCAACCTGCGCCTGGCTAAGGTGGCCAAGCAGGCCGGCGTCAAGGTGCTCTATTACATCTCGCCGCAGATCTGGGCTTGGCGTCAGGGGCGGGTCAAGAAAATCAAAAAGCTGGTGGATCATATGGCGGTGATCCTGCCGTTTGAAGCGCCGTTTTACGAGCAGGCCGGAGTGCCAGTCTCCTTTGTAGGCCATCCGATGGCCGACAGGGTAAAAACGGAGCTTTCGCACGACGAGGCGGCCAGCTCGTTCGGGCTGGACCCATCACGGCCGATCGTCGGCCTGTTTCCCGGCAGTCGTCGCAGCGAAGTCAGCCGCCTGCTGCCGGTGATCCTCGATGCTGCCCAGCTGCTGCAGCTCCAATTTCCGGACGTGCAATTCGTGTTGCCGCTGGCCTCCACCCTCAGTGATGCCGATCTCGCCCCCTACCTTGTGGGCCATCAGCTGTCCATAACCACGACGCGTGAACGGATTCATGACCTGATCAAGGCTTGCGACGCCGTGATTGCGGTTTCCGGCACCGTAACCCTTGAGATAGCCCTGGTGGGCACACCACTGGTGATCATCTACAAACTGGCAGCGCTGACCTATCAGCTGGCAGTCAGGCTGGTAAAGGTCGATCATATTGGCCTATGCAACATCGTGGCCGGCGAAACCGTCGCCCAGGAGCTGATCCAGGACGATGCCTCGCCGCAACGGATCGCCCAGGAGATTGGACGTATCTTGTCTGATGCACGGTATGCTGATGAGCTGAAACAAGGGCTTGCCAATGTTCGGCAGCGCCTGGGTGGTGGCGGTTCAGACCAGAAGATGGCCGCACTGGTGATGGCATTGGTGGAGCAGTCATGAGCCCTGTACTCAAGCGTACACTACGGTATTTCCTGCCCTACTGGTGGTTGCTGCTGCTGTCGGCGCTGTTCTCGCTGGTGGTGGGGGCCATGGACGGTGCCTTTGCCTACCTGGTTGAGCCGGTGCTGCAACGGATCTTTGCCGGCAAGGATACCACGATCTTCCTGCTGGTGCCGATGGGGATCGTGATCCTGTTTCTGGTGCGGGGCGTCAGCCGGTATATCTATGACGCCACCATCAAACTGGCCGGACAAAAGGCGATTCAGGACATCCGCAACGATTTTTTCAGGCTGACCACCCGGCAGGACATGTCCTTCTACAATCGTCAGGCCACCGGTGACCTGATGTCGCGCATGACCAACGACATCAGCACCATGCAGGAGGGTATGGGCCAGGTGGTCACCGGCCTGTTCCGTGACCTTATCTCGCTGGCGGCTCTGTTGGGTGTGATCTTTTACCGCAACTGGCAACTGGCGACTATCTCGTTCATCGTGTTTCCGCTGACCATCTATCCGGCCCAACTGATCGGTAAAAAGATCAAGAATGCCGCCCGGCGCAGCCTTGACGTGATGGGTGGCCTGGGTACCACCATCCAGGAGACCTTTTCCGGTATCAAGGTGATCAAGGCCTTCGGTCTGGAACAGCAGATATCGGAGCGCTTTGAACAGGAAAACCACAACTTTCTGCAGCAGTTCAAGCGCTATATCAAGTACTCGTCGTTGGCCACGCCGGTAACCGAGATGATTGTGTCACTGGGTGTGGCGGCGGTAATCTACGTCGGCGGCAGTCAGGTCATGGCGGGTCGCATGACGCCGGCGGAACTGTTTTCCTTTATTGCCGCCATGATTATGCTCTTTACGCCGGTCAAGAAGCTGCAGTCATCATACAACGTCATGCAGCGCTCGGCTGGTGCGGCTGAACGTGTCTTTCAGACCATGGATGCCCAGCGCAGTATTGTCGATAAGCCGGACGCGGTCGAACTGGCCAGGGTCAGCGGTCGGGTGGAGTTTCAGGAGGTTGGCTTTCGCTATGGCGATGAGCCGGTGCTGCAAGGGGTAAACCTTGCCGTTGCGCCCGGGCAGATGGTGGCCCTGGTGGGGCCGTCGGGCAGTGGAAAATCGACGATGGCTGCGCTTTTGATGCGTTTTTATGATGTTGACCAGGGAGCGATCCTGCTGGATGGTCACGACCTGCGGGATATCAGTCTGGTATCACTCAATCGCCAGTTTGCCCTGGTTGATCAGGAAACTACCCTGTTTAACGATACCATCGCCAACAACATCCGCTACGGCCGTCCCGACGCCAGCGACGCTGAGGTGGAGGCAGCCGCAAGGGCGGCCTTTGCTGATGATTTTATCCAGCAGCTGCCTGAGGGCTATGCAACCAATATCGGCGACCGCGGCGCACGGCTGTCCGGCGGCCAGCGTCAGCGACTCTGCATTGCCCGTGCGCTCATCAAGGATGCGCCGATCCTGATACTGGACGAGGCCACCAGCGCCCTGGATACTGAAAGCGAAAAGATGGTGCAGCAGGCCCTGGAAAACCTGATGCGCAATCGTACTACCTTTGTGATCGCCCATCGCCTTTCCACGGTACAAAACGCCGATCTGATCGTGGTGTTGGAGCAGGGTAATATTCTGGAGATCGGCAGCCACGCCGATCTGGTGGCCGGCAGCGGTCTGTATAGCCGCTTGCATGCCCTGCAGTTCAGTGATCAGCCGGAACCGGTGGCTGCCTGATGCGCAAGACTCTCTGGTTGCTACAGGCCGGCCTGTTTTACCTCGGCACCTGGTTGGTGGCGCTGGTTCCGCAGGGGCTGGCCGATCGCTTGGCCTCGCCAGTCGGGATGTTGCTGCATCGGGTGCTGTCGAGCCGTCGGCGGGTGGCCGAGCAGAACATTGACAGTACCCTGGCGTATATGCGTTCGCAGCCCGAGTGGAGCTGCCCATTGCCTGATGCGGCTGCCATCGCCGCTGCCGTCTTTCAGGGCATCGGGCGCTCGTTGCTGGAGGTCTGTCGTCTCTACCACGGCAGGGGCGCGACGCTGATAGGGCGTATTGACGTGCGTGGCCGCGAGCATTTTGAGGCGGCGTGTGCCCTTGACAAGGGGCTGGTCTTTCTGACGGGGCACTGCAGCAACTGGGAGCTGGGAGCCCTGGCCTTTGGCAAGCTGTTCAACGTACCTGTGTCGGTGGTTGCCCGTCGTCAGAACAACCCGTATCTGAACCGGATGGTGGAACGGATGCGGATGAGCTACGACAACAGCATCATCTACAAGCAAAACGCCCTCAGGAACATGCTGTCGGTCATCAGAAAAAAAGGGGTGGTCGGCCTGCTGGTGGATCAAGCGGTCCTACCGGAAGAAGGCTGCCTGATCAGTTTTTTGGGACGACCGGCCTGGGCTTCGCGCGTGCCGGTGGTGCTTGCCCGCAAGACCGGTGTCCCGGTGTTGCCGGTCTTTATGTATCGTGAGGGTGATCGCTACGTGATTGATATCCAGCCGATGCTGGTTTTTTCCGATGTTGGCGACGAAGCGGCCGTACAGGCTGATGTGCAACGCTACTCTGCAGAGATTGAGCGTTTCATTGTCCGCCACCCCACCGATTGGTACTGGGTGCATCGCCGTTGGAAACGGACAGAAGGGCTATGAACGGCCGTTTTTGGGCCGAGCTGTGGATGGTGCTGGCGTTGCTGGTGATCGTGACCGGCCTGCTGGGCGCCACCGGTGCCGATCTTGGCATCGCCTCGCATTTCTATCGCCAAGGTGACTGGCCGGTTGGCACCCTGTTGCCGTGGAAATTCTTGTACTGGCTGCACTGGAAGCAGGCCCTGGTGCTGTCGGTGATTGGTTTGGCAGTTGCTGTCACCGGTTTTTTCAAGGCGTACGCACGTCACTTGGTGCGGCCGGGGCTGTTTTTGGTGCTGTTTTTGATCGTGGGCAATGGTCTGGTGGTAAACAGCCTGTTCAAGAACCACTGGGATCGTCCGCGCCCCCGTGATGTGGTACAGTTTGGCGGTGAACGGGAGTTCAGGCAGCCATGGCAGCCGGGTAACACCGCCCGCGGCCGTTCATTCCCTTCCGGCCATGCGGCGGCGGCCTTTTATATGATGGCCCCGTTTTTCATCTATCGTTGGCGTAAGCCGGCAACGGCCTATGCCTGGCTGATTGGCGGCATGCTGTTTGGTGGTGCCATGAGCTACGCCCGTATCAGCCAGGGGGGGCATTTTCTGACTGATACACTCTGGTCATGGGGCCTGCTGTACATCACCGGCCTGCTGCTTGCGGAACTGCTGCTGCGGCAGCAGAGTCTGGCTGACTGATACCATGCTGCTGACTGTCTACCGCCTACTGACCTGGCTCGCATTGCCTGTTGTGCTGGTCTACCACGGGTATCGTTCCGTGAGTCGCGGCCGCAAAAGCGCCTTTGCCGAGCGGCTGGGCTGGCTGCCGAAGGATCTGTGCGCAACTCTGCACGAACAACCGGTCATCTGGCTGCATGCCGTCTCGGTGGGTGAGGTTATCGCCGCACGGCCCTTGTTGCAAGGTCTGCGTGGCCGTTATCCCGGCCACAAGCTGCTGCTGTCGGTGACTACCGAGACCGGTCGCGGCGTTGCCGAGCATGATCAACTGGCCGACCGGGTGATCTATTTCCCCTTTGATATCGGTCCGGCGGTCCGCCGCGTGCTTGACAGCGTACAGCCCTGTGTCGTGATCATCATGGAAACCGAGATCTGGCCTCTCTTCACCCTGGAGGCCAGCCAACGTGGCATCCCCCTCCTGCTGGCCAATGGTCGCATCTCAGACCGCTCCTCAACTCGGTATCGCCGGCTGGCCTGGTTTTTTCGCCCGGTGTTGGCCGGGTTTGCCTGCCTCGGTATGCAGACGGACCTGGACCGGGAACGGATTATTGCTGCCGGCGCCCCGGCCGAGCGCAGCCAGGTGTTGGGCAATCTCAAGTATGATATTCCCTGTGGTCCCGTGCCGGTGGAGCAGCGTCTGGAGCTGCGCAGGCAGTACGCCATGGCTGCTGACAACCTGGTGTTTACCGCAGCCAGCACCCACAGCGGCGAGGAGCAGGCCGTGCTATCGGCATGGCGTGAATTGGCGGAGCAGTATCCTGATGCGCGCCTGGTGTTGGTGCCGCGTCACCCTGAGCGGTCGGCTGAGGTGGCACGGCTGGTGGAGCAGTCCGGTTTCAAGGCACGCCGTCGCACCGAGCTTGCGGTCGACAGGCTGCTGGCGGCAGACGAACTGCTGTTGGTGGATACGGTGGGGGAGCTGACCAACATCTACCGACTGTCCGATGTTGTCTTTGTTGGCGGCAGCCTGGTGCCCAGTGGCGGCCACAACCTGCTCGAACCTGCGGCCTGTGGCGTTCCCAGCCTGTTCGGTCCCCACATGAACAATTTTAAAGAGGTGGCTGCCCTTACCCTGCAGTACGGCGCAGGGGTGCAGGTGGCCGATGCGGCAGAACTGCAGGGGGCGCTGAACGACTTTCTGGTCAGCTCCGAGCTGCGGCAGGTGATCGGCGCCAATGGTCTCAAGATGATGCGCGTCGCCGGCGGCGCCACCCAGCGTTACCTTGATGCGCTGGATCAGGTCCTTTCATCGTGACACGGCTCTCCCGGTACGTTACCGAGCTCTGGCAGGGGCAACGCAACGGGCCCTTTGACCGGCTGATGGTGCTCCTGCTGTTGCTACCGTCATATGTCTACGGTGCGTTCATGCTGCTGCGAGCCTGGTGCTACAAATACGGTGTTTGTAAGGTGCGCCGCTTGCCGCGGCCGGTGATCTCGGTGGGCAATCTCACGGTGGGCGGCACCGGCAAGACCCCAGTCACCGCCTGGATCGCCCGTCAACTTCTGGAGCAGGGGCTACAGGTGGCGGTTTTGTCACGGGGCTATGGCGGATCCCTGGAAGGGCAGGTGGCGGTAGTTAGCGATGGACAGAACCTGCTGCTGACGCCGGATCAATGCGGCGATGAACCTTATCTGTTGGCCAGCACTATCCCGGGTCTGATGGTGGTGATCGGCAGCGACCGCTACCGGGCGGGGCAGTTGGCAATGGAACGCCTCAGGCCGGACGTCTTTCTGCTGGACGACGGTTTTCAGCACCAGCGTCTGCAGCGCGACCTCAACATCCTGCTGATGGATTGCCGCCAGCCACTGGGCAATGGCCGCGTGCTGCCGGCCGGACCGCTGCGCGAACCGACTGCAGCCTGTCAACGTGCAGGCGTGGTTGTCTACACCCGTTGTGCTGCTACTGACGCGCCTGCCATCGTCGATCAGCGGGTCCCGCAGTTTTTCGCCCGCCATCGGATTGCCTCTTTCCGTCGGTTGTGTGATGATACAGAGCTGCCGTTAGAGCAGTTGAATTCTGGTATGGTGGCCGTCTTCGCCGGTATTGCCGACCCTCAGGCGTTTTTTGACGGCCTGCGACAACGAGGGGTCGAGCTGTCAGCAACCCTGGAGCTGGCAGACCATGAAGCATACGGTGCGACAACACGGGCACAGGTGGAGGTGTTGCTGCAACAGACGGGCGCAACGTTTCTGCTGACCACCGAAAAGGACGGCGTCAAGCTGCGGCAGCTTGCACCTGACTGGCTGTCACAAGTTGTTACTGCCCGGCTGGAACTGGTTTTCGACGATGACACGCCGCTTAAGGAGGCTGTCGCTGCTGCCGCTTTCAATGCAACGTCGTCGGTGCTATAGTGTACCGTGTTGTTTCATGACTCTCGCTTATCTGGAGTAGTGGCCTGGTATGGCTAGAATACTTGTCACCGGCGCAGCCGGTTTTATTGGCTCCTATGTCTGCCAGTGCCTGCTGGAGCGCGGCGAGCAGGTGGTCGGTCTCGACAACCTGAACGACTACTATCAGGTCTCGCTTAAGCAGGACCGTCTCGATCGACTGGCCGGCCATACCAATTTCCGGTTTGTGCGCGCTGCACTTGAGGACCGGGTTGCCCTTGAGGCCCTGTTTGCGGCAGAACCGTTCGATCGGGTGATCCACCTGGCGGCCCAGGCCGGGGTACGCTACTCACTGGAAAATCCCCACGCCTACGTTGACAGTAATCTGACCGGTTTTTTGAACATCCTTGAGGGCTGCCGTCGTCAGCAGGTCAGGCACCTGGTGTATGCCTCCTCCAGTTCGGTCTACGGCGCCAACACGGCCATGCCGTTTTCTGTGCACCACAATGTCGACCACCCGGTTTCCCTGTACGCCGCGACCAAAAAGGCCAACGAACTGATGGCCCACAGCTATGCCGCCACCTATGGCCTGCCTTGTACCGGACTGCGTTTCTTTACCGTCTACGGTCCCTGGGGGCGGCCCGACATGGCCTATTTTTCCTTCACCAAGGCCATCCTGGAAGGGCAGCCGATCAACGTCTTCAACCAGGGCAAGATGCAGCGCGACTTTACCTATATCGATGACATTGTCGAAGGGGTGCTGCGGGTGGCCGACCGTCCACCGAGCAGTGATCCCACGTGGCGTGGTGATGCGCCGGATGCCGCTAGCAGCTTTGCCCCCTGGCGGGTCTACAACATCGGCAACAACCAGCCGGTGGAGTTGTTGCGCTTCATCAAGGTGCTTGAGCAGTGTCTGGGGAAAAAGGCTCAAAAAAACTTTTTGCCGATGCAACCGGGCGATGTGCCGGCCACCTTTGCCGATCTGGACGACCTGATGGCCGATACCGGCTTCAGGCCCTCCACCAGTATCGAAGAGGGGCTTGGCAGGTTTGTGGCGTGGTATCAGGGGTACTACGGTGTTTAAGTGTCTGACGTCAGCCCCCAATGAATCTTATCTCAAAAAGGCAGGGTGCAGTTTTATGCTACAGGGAAAATCACTACTGATTACTGGCGGTACCGGTTCTTTTGGCAACACATTCGTCCCTTTGACGCTTGCCAAGTATAATCCGCGACGATTGATCATTTATTCCCGCGATGAGATGAAACAATGGGAAATGGCAAAAAAATTTGCAGGAGACACTCGCGTCCGCTTTTTTATCGGTGATGTGCGGGACCGAGAACGGCTCTACCGGGCCCTGGACGGGGTGGATTATGTGGTGCATGCCGCCGCGACCAAGATCGTGCCCACTGCCGAGTACAACCCGTTTGAATGCGTCAAGACCAATATCAACGGCGCGATGGCCTGGCAACGGCCCAGCAGTTTGTGAAAGAGCTCTTTGTACAACTGATGCGGTTGTTCTTCATTTACCCGGGCCAGTGTGGAACGGGGTACGTCCTTGGTTCCCAGGTGGTAGAGCTTATGGCCTTGAACCTTGAGATTATCAACAAGGTCTCGCAGGCTTTTGCGGCCGGTCAGCTGGCCAACCAGCATGGCGGTGAACTGGCTCCAGCGTGAAAAAGAACGAAACTGCTGCCCGACATGGTGCTTGCGGGCGAGGGTCTCGAATTCATGTCTCTTGAAAAAACGAACAACTTGACTAAGGACTGTGTTATTATGCGCCATGGCTCTGATCTCCTCGTGTTTATTGGTGTTTTGGCGAACTCAATATACCACAAGTAGCTCTCAGAGCCTCCTTTTATTCAGTTAAATTATGGGACAGCAGTGAGTAAAGACGATCGATGCATAAATTATTCACTGCAAAAGAAGTATGAGTTTTGCGACAGAGTCGCTATCCGTCTGAGGATGTCTCTTTTTGCTCGTAGTCTTTTGATGTGATTGCACTAAGACGCTTCGCATTTGACCGCATTTTGCTTTCTTTTGAAAATGTTCAGAATGATTGTCAGGTGTGTGTTCAAGCATTTTAGCAGCGACACATAGCCGTAGGTAGCAGACTGGTGGAGTACCAATTACGATGAAAACCTCCGCTTCTTTCCATTTGATGCAGGTCATGCTCTCTAGCCAGGTCGGTGGTGCAGAGACATTTTTTGATAAGTTGTGTCTGGCTCTGGCCGATGCTGGGTTGCGCCAGTCTGTGGTGATAGAACCGAATCAAAGTCGAGAAAAGTTGCTTGGAGCGCACCCCCAAGTAGAGGTGAAGGCGATTCGCTTTCGCGGTTTGCATGAAATTCCCGGCCGGCTTGCGATACGAAGCCACATCAAGGGAACTAGGCCTGATCTGATATTGGCCTGGATGGACCGGGCGGTCAAGCGAACCCCTGCCGGCTTTTGTCCGCTGGTTGCTCGCCTGGGAGGGTATTACAAGCTGGATCGGTATCGCAAGTGCGACCGTCTGATTGGTAATACGCCCGATCTGGTGCGTTATTTTTGCGAGAACGGCATTGCCGCTGACAGAACAGAATATATTCCTAACTTTGGCGAGATAAGAGATTCGGGTGTTAGCCGCCATGAGGCGCGAGTCGCCATACGATCTGCTTTGAAGGTACCAGAGCAGCATCGCCTGTTGCTGGCTCTCGGACGCCTCCATCCGTCAAAGGCGCACGATGTGCTGCTGCGGGCGATCGTTCCGATTCCCGATGTCACCGTGATGATTGCCGGAGAAGGACCGTTGCGGAAGGAGTTGGAGACGTTGATCAAGCAGCTTGGGGTGGCTGATCGTGTGCATTTGTTGGGGTGGCGGACCGATACGGCTGAACTATTCGCCGCCGCTGATATCTCAGTCTTTCCGTCAAGGATCGAGCCGTTTGGCAACGTGGTAGTTGAAAGTTGGGGGCAGCGGGTGCCATTGATCGCCGCTCGTTCTGTTGGGCCAGCGTGGTTGGTGGAAGATGGCATTGACGGCTTGCTGTTTGACATTGATCAGGTGGGACAGCTGACTGAACGGATTAACACTCTGCTTGCCAACCCTGATCTTGCCGAACAGTTAGTGGAAGCCGGGGGCGTCAAACATCAAGAGCGGTTCAGCAGGGACGCAGTTGTGCAGCGTTATCTGGCAATGTTTGAGGATGTTATCAGGCAGCATGGCCAGCGATTCGCAGGCTGTCGTTAACTTCGGCATATGTGAGCATCATGGACAAAACAGCACAAACCATTTTGATCATACGAACCAGCGCCATGGGGGATATTGTCATGGCCTCTCCCCTGATCAGGGGGTTGAAACAACGCTTCCCCAAAGCCCGTTTGCTCTGGCTGGTTGAGCCCGCCTTTGCCAAGCTGCTGCAGGAACATCCGCTGCTTGACGGTGTGATCTTGTTTGACAAGTCCCGTTGGCGGATGCTGCTAAAGCAGGGTAAGTTGCTGGTTTTGCTGGGTGAAATTCGTGAATTACATAACCACCTGCGGCAAGAAGCTGTGGATATGGTGCTTGATGTGCAGGGGCTATTGCGAACTCGACTACTGGCTCGACTGTCCGGAGCAGATGAGCGGATAGGCCTGATCTCAAAGGAACCAGGACAGTTTCTGATGACTTGTATGGTCCCTAAGGGGGGGGATGGCCGCCGAATGGGTTCGGAGTATTGTCATCTGCTTGAGGTGTTGGGGGGGCAGGCGGGTGGCTGTCAGCCTGAGGTGTATATTGCAAACGCAGATCAGGTCGGCGCACAGGAACATCTTACCAACGCTGGTGTCGTCGTGCCCTATGCAGTCTTTGCCCCGTTCACGACACGGCCTCAGAAACATTGGTTCGACGATCGCTGGGCTGAGCTTGCCTGTGTCTTGGGAAGTCGTTTAGGACTTCGTTCGGTACTGCTTGGTGGACCGGCCGATACGGATCGAGCAGAGCGGATAGTTGCGGCGACAGAGGGGTATGCGGTGAATATGGCCGGAGGCTTGGCATTGATGCAGTCGGCTGCAGTACTGAGTCGAGCAGCCCTGGTGATAGGTGTCGATACTGGACTGGTGCACATGGGGACCGCCTTTCGGCGCCCTACGCTTGCCTTATTCGGTGCGACCCGTCCTTATTTGGAAACCGCAAGCCCGTTGACCAGGGTACTCTACCACCGCTTACCCTGTTCTCCCTGCCGTCGGTCGCCGTCCTGTGAGGGTAATTTTGACTGCATGCAGGCCTTGACGGTGGCTGAGGTGATGCAGGCTGCCGAGCGGATTTGTCAGGTGAGGCACCAGTTATGAAGATTTTGCATGTTGAAACCGGGCGTCATCTGTACGGCGGTGCCTTGCAGGTCTGCTACCTGATGGAGGGATTGGCGCAGCGCGGTATCGACAACCTGCTGGTCTGCACCCAGGGTAGTCGCATTGCGCAAGAGGCGGCAGACTACGCCACGGTCTGTGAACTGCCGATGAAGGGCGAGCTCGATTTACTATTTCCGATCCGGCTTTTTCAGCTGATTCGTCACCACCGGCCGGATGTTGTACATGTCCATAGCCGACGCGGCGCTGATCTGTGGACCGGTAGCGTTGCGCGTTTGGCGCAGGTTCCCTCCATCCTTACCCGCCGGGTCGACAATCGCGAGTGGCCTCCTTTTGCCCGTTTGAAATACGGAAGCTATGGCCGTGTGATCAGTATCTCCGATGGGATCAGGCAGGTGCTGCTAGCGGAGGGAGTGGCGCCGGAACGGGTGACCTGCATCCGCAGCGTGGTCAAGTCGGAACAGTATCAGCAGCCCCGTGACCGTGAGTGGTTTGAAGCGCAGTTTGGCGTGCCGGCTGCAGCGCCGGTAATTGGGGTGATTGCACAGCTTATTCCCCGCAAAGGCCATCGCTATTTGTTGGAGGTGTTACCACGTCTGCTGGAGCGCTTCCCAACACTGCGGGTGGTCTTTTTCGGGCAAGGCCCGCTGCAGGAGGAGCTGGAAGCGTATATTGCAGCGCATGGGTTGGAGCACGCAGTCTGTCTGGCCGGTTTTCGCAAAGACATGCACATGATTCTGCCCTGCCTCGATCTGGTGGTCCATCCGGCCTTGATGGAGGGGTTGGGAGTGTCGTTGTTGCAGGCCGCAGCGGCCGGCGTGCCGATTGTCGGTGCACGAGCGGGGGGAATTCCGGAAGTGGTGCGTGATGGCCTCAATGGCCGGCTTGTGGAGCCAGCTAACGTTGACCAGCTGTTCGATGCCGTGAGTGAGTTGCTGGCAGATCCGGTTTTGGCAAGCACTTTCGGCGTAGCCGGACGTGAGTTGGTCGAGCGTGATTTTTCGGTTGACGCTATGGTGTCCAGCTATATCAATGTATATCAAGAGTTAATCAGAAAGCAGCTGTAGTCAAAGAATCCATGACCAATACAGTTAATATCTATTTTGTTGCCTCACCGTTACAGTATTTGGCAGCCCGTGTCATAGCCAAGCAAATTGAGCCTGACGGACGACAAGTGCTGATTTGGTATAAATCTGGTGTAACGCCGGTAGTTGTGAAGCATGATTGGGATGCGGCTTCATATATGCCGTGGCCTCGGCTTGAGCCATTACCAGGCTTTGCTGGCAGACACCGGCGCCTGATTGAAAATATCGAAATGGTTAGCGGTCTTGTTGGCCGGTGCGACACGCTAAATATACACAGTGCGGTGTTTGACACAGAAGCTATTAACTATTTTTTGCGTGCGTTACCACAAACAGCGGGCGCGAGACATGTGCATGCACGTATATTGCCGGATGGATTAATTAGTATAAGACGTTACCCGTTGAGTTTGATAAAACGGGTGCTGCAGTGTTTTAAAAAATTACGTTGCCTGTTTGACAAGCGGCTTAATTATTGGTGTTTTAGTGGTGACCGTATCGGCTCTGATGCAGTTTTTTGTGATCGTATCTATGTGATTGCAGGCTTGCCTCACGAATATCCGCCGGAGAAAACGGTGGTGTTGCCGCCACTTGCAGAACGATGCGATGCTCAGTCAAAAGCTGACGAGAAGCGGGCACTGGTCGTTGGTCAACCGCTGGTTAGCGCAGGGCTTTTATCTCTGGATGACCTTAACGTTGTTACACAGGATATTCGGCTTTGGCTTAAAGATGCAGGATTTAAGCACGTTGACTACAAAAGACATCCTAAAGATCCAAATTCGGAACTCTGCTGTGAAGGATACAGTTTGCTTGATTTGGCAGAACCCCTTGAGACTTGGATGGCAAAAACACACTATGATGCCGTACTAGGGGTACGATCATCATCTTTACTGTTTGCCCGCCAAGTGTACGCAGCTGAGGTGCCGGTGTTGGCTTTTGGGTGGAACAGAATACGATTCAAATCAGAAGGTGAAGCTCTCGATATGAAGAAGGCTTTTACCTCTTGTAACGTACATATTCACAGCTAAATTTAGTTGTTAGATCAATAACAGTAAGGGGTTTAACTTTGTCCGATATTGATAAATTTAAAATTAAAATTCCATTTATAAACTCTTATTTGTTGGCAGCAGTCTTTTTTTTCATACCGATCAAAATCGGTCCGGCCTATATTTTGAGTGGACTCATGCTGTTGTTGTGGTTGCTGGAAGGCAATCTTCGCGATAAGTGGGAGTCATTATGCCGACATCCGTTAACCTGGATCTTCTGGCTTTACTTTTTACTGCCCTTTATAAGTCTGCTCTGGAGCTCTGATCTGGAATGGGGTTTGAAAATGGCAAAACGAGGAATATTTTTTCTCTTGTTTCCTCTTTTTGTCTCAGTAACTCGTAAGGAACACATAAAGCTGTATATAAGCTCATTCATCGCATCGGTTGGCATGACAGAGTTGTTGTCATACTACAATTGGTTCCAACTGCATTATTTTCCTGGATTGCCAGAAGGCATCAGAAGCGGTAATGATAATTGGCAAATAGCTCCATTTGTCAATCACATCATGTATAACCCTATCCTTGCCTTTAGTGTCTACCTATTAGGACATGCAGTGCTTTTCGAACAGTTGAATGTTCATAAAAAATATACCTATTGGATTTTTTTAATAACCATTAGTATTAATATGCTGATATCAGGCGGTAGATCTGGTCAGGTTGGTTTTTTTGCCATGATTTGTTTGTTGGTTTTTCAGCGTTTTGCGCGACGTCCAGTAATTGCAGGTTTTGTCGCTGTAGGCGTTTGTGTGGTTGTTTTCACAACCGCTTACCAGGCGAGCGATCTGTTCAGACAGCGTACCGATTTGGCTGTGCATCAAGTGCTTAATTATAAACAGGTTGTTAATTCTTCAGTTGGTTTGCGTATCAACATGTATGTGAATACATTCAGAATGTTTTTAGAGTCTCCTTTTTTAGGTATTGGCGTCGGCGACTTCCCGGCGGAATATGCGAGGATCAATAAGCAGTACAGTCCGCAGTGGGCTACGGTATTTAATCCCCACAACCAGTACCTGTTTGCCGTGTCCACAACGGGAGTGTTGGGTGGGGCTGTACTGATCTGTATTTTGTTTTTGCCGCCTTATCTGGCAAGAACACAACGTGACGATTGGTCGCGGGTACGGATCGCCTTGCCGGTTCTCTTTGCGGTTATTTGCCTTGGCGAGTCCTACCTGTGGCGTTCGAATACGAGCCTGCTGTTTGTCCTGTTTACTGCGGTGTTTTATTTGGATTTGCCTGTTTTGAAACGCCAGGACTTCGTTTAATCATAGTAATGTGTCGAGGTGACGCGCGTGTGCAGTGTGAAAGATCAGAGATTCTGGCAGTTGTGCTTACTGGTGCTGATAGCGTTGGTTGTATTGTTTGCTTTGAGCACAATATTGGATGACTCTACCAGAAAGGCCTTTCTCAGCGAGGACGGTCCGGTGGAGATCGCGTCCGCCGTGCTCTATTTTGTTTGTTGCGCCTATCTGCTACTGAAAGGTGGCCTTGCGTTCTTCAAGCACTACCCGTACTTTGTCGTAATTCCACTGTTGTTCGGGATGCGTGAGCTGGATTTTGACAAGCGCTTCACGACGATTGGTGTCTTGAAGAGCAAGTTTTATGTGAGTCCGTTGGAGCCTTGGCACACGAAGCTGATTGTGATCATGCTGGGCTTAGCCGTGATCATGTTGATCGTGATGATGATCAAAAAACATCTGAAAGCCCTTTGGGAGTCAGTACGTTCAGGTGGAGATATGGGTATAGGTGTGGTGCTGGTGCTGGCGATGCTGGTGGTCTCCAAGAGTCTTGATGGCCTTGAGCGTAAGTGTATAGCCATCGGACTGTCAGTGCCTCACCTGCTTGCCAAATACAGCTCGGTAGCAGAGGAGATTATTGAGCTGGGTATCCCGGTGATCATGCTGTTGCTTTTTAGGCATTACTTCAGTCAAAGGGCGCAATCTGCCTCGCAGGAGTAGTTGAGGTGCTGATGGCTGATGGTCTGGAGCAGGATATTTTTTCTCGCACCGCGCTGCTGTTGGGCGACGACTCATACAGCAGCCTTATCGCTGCCCGCGTGTTGTTGATCGGCGTCGGCGGGGTGGGTAGCTATGCTGCCGAGGCGCTGGTACGAGCTGGCATAGGAAGCCTGATCCTGATTGACGGTGACGTGGTTCAGGCCAGCAATATCAACCGCCAGATACATGCCTTAAGCACCACCATCGGGCAGCCGAAGGTGGCAGTGATGGCCGAGCGTCTTCAACTGATTAATCCCGCACTGGCTGTTTCCCCCCTGCAACTCGTCGTTACCCCTGATAACATTCCACAACTATTGGTTGAGCCCTACGATCTGGTGCTGGACGCCATTGATTCCTTTGACGCAAAGCTCGCACTGATCAGCGGTTGTGTCGAGCGCGGCATCCCGGTGATTGCCAGCATGGGGGCCGCAGGGAAGCTTGATCCGACACGGGTTCGTTGTGCCGACCTGTCAGAGAGCCAAGGCTGCCGTCTGGCCCGCAAGCTGCGCAAGCTGCTGCGGCGTGAAGGGATCACGAACGGCGTACGGGTGATCTACTCAGATGAAGCGTTTGCCAGCCATGGATTCGGCGAGAAGGAGCCGGAGGGGGATGCCCGGCGGCCGATGGGCAGCATCTCGTATCTGCCGGCCATGTTCGGCCTGCAGCTGGCTGCTGAGGCGGTGCGGCTACTGGTGAAAAAAATCGCTGCGTCGACTTGAACAATTCTTATTTACCGGTATAACCTTAGTCATCATTTATCAATCCAATGGGAGGGAAGTGTTATGGGCAAAGAATACAGTGTTCAGGATGCGCTCAAGCTTGCTATCAAGGCTGAAAAAGACAGTATGGATTTTTATATCAGGGCTGCCTCGGCCGCCAAGAATGAGCGGGCCAAGAAGGTGTTGGAGCTGCTGGCTGCCGAAGAGGCAACCCACGTCAAGCATTTCTTCGACCATTACAAGGGGACTGACTTCGGCGATCTACAGACCTTTCTGACCTCGCCGGTGGACACCAAAAATCCCACCTATATGAAGCTTGAGAAGGCGATTAATGAGCAGATGGGTGAGCAGGCGGCCATGGAACTGGCCCTGGTAGAAGAGAAGGAGTGCATCGGTCAGTACACCCAGCTGGCAGCAGGGGTGGTTGATCCGATGGTCAAGGCGATCTTTGAGCGGGTGGTGAAGGAGACCCAGGGGCACTACGATCTGATTGAATCCGAATACGCACGCCTGATGGGGATGGTGCACGAGAGCGACCAGGATACCTTTGTGCGCGAATAGCAGGTATAACGATCTTTTGTTTAATAAGAAACGGCCGACCGGAATCTCCGGTTGGCCGTTTCTGTGTGTGTTGCAAGGTGTGCGCTTAGAACTTGCCCAGCAGCGGCACGATCAACAGCGAGACAATGTTGATGATCTTGATCATCGGGTTGACGGCCGGGCCGGCGGTGTCCTTGTAGGGGTCGCCGACGGTGTCGCCGGTTACGGCCGCCTTGTGGGCGTCTCCGCCCTTGCCGCCGTGGAAGCCGTCTTCGATGAGCTTCTTGGCGTTATCCCATGCGCCGCCGCCGGTGGTCATGGAGATGGCGACGAAGATACCGGTTACGATGGTGCCGACGATAACGCCGCCCAGGGCTTTGGGGCCGAGGGTGAATCCGACGATGACCGGCGCCGCGATGGGGATGATGCCGGGGATGACCATTTCCTTCAGCGCGGACTTGGTGACGATATCGACGCAGGAGGCGTAATCAGGTTTGGCCGTGCCTTCCATGATGCCCTTGATCTCCCGGAACTGACGGCGAACCTCGGTGACAACGGAGCCGCCCGCCTTGCCTACCGCCTCCATGCAGAGGGCCGCGAAGTAGTA
>DFYU01000022.1:369-1063 GCA_002383415.1 Geobacter sp. UBA4074 | reverse complement strand
CCAGGCCGGCGGAGCCGATGGCATAGCCTTTGGTAACCGCCTTGGTTGTGTTCCCTACCGCGTCCAGGGGGTCGGTGACCGCGCGGACCGAGTCGTCCAGTTCAGCCATTTCAGCAATGCCGCCCGCGTTGTCGGTGATGGGTCCATAGGCGTCCATGGCAACGACGATGCCGGTCAGGGAGAGCATGGAAACAGCGGCAATGGCAATGCCGTACACGCCGGCGCACTGGAAGGCGACTATGATGCCGGCGGAAATGACAATGACCGGCGCCGCGGTTGACTTCATGGATACACCCAGGCCGGCGATGATATTGGTGGCGTGGCCTGTGGTGGACGCCTGGGCGATATGTTTTACCGGACCGTATTCCGTCGAGGTGTAATATTCGGTGATCCAGAAAATGGCGCCGGTGACCACCAGGCCGACGATGGCGGATATGAAGATATTCATGGCGCTGTAGCCGGTGGGGTTGCCTTCGGGGAACATCCGGACGGTAACGAAATAAAAGGCGATACAGGCAAGAACCCCCGATGCGATGAGTCCCTTGTACAGCGCGCCCATGATCTTCTGGTTTCCTCCCAGCTTTACGAAAAAGGTGCCGATGATGGAGGCGATGATGGAAATGCCTCCCAGGATGAGGGGATAGCTGACAGCGCCGTCAAAGTTGTTGAAGGCGATGGCGCCCAGCAGCATGGC
>DFYU01000022.1:0-294 GCA_002383415.1 Geobacter sp. UBA4074 | reverse complement strand
CGCCGCCGAGCCGGGCGAAGATGGATATGAGGGAGCCGCCGAATCCCAGGCCGACCAGCTGGCTGACCACGTCTTTTATCGGAGCGCCGGGCATGATCTTCTGCAGAACCATGTAGTAACCGGCGACGCCCAGCAGACCCAGTCCCACCACCAGCATGCCGGTGATTGCGCCGCCGCGGAAGGCAACGTTGAGCGCCTTGTGAATGCCGGATTTGGCCGCTTCCGTGGTCCTGATGTTGGCCCGCACCGATACGAACATTCCGATGAAACCGGTCAGGCCGGAGAAGATGGCGC
>DFYU01000138.1:14523-24511 GCA_002383415.1 Geobacter sp. UBA4074 | reverse complement strand
TCAACCGCGGCCAGGGCAGCCTGGGGCGTTTTACCCGCAGCAGCGAACCCTACGACAAACTGATGAGCATCCTCAGCCGGGCTGACCAGACCCTGCAGGAGATCCAGCACTCGGAGGGGACCTTAAGCCGTCTGATCTACGACAAAAGCCTCTACACCAAGCTGACCGCCCTGGCGGACAAGAGCATTCAGGCCGCTGACGACGTACGGGAGCTGAACCGCAAACTGACCTCGAAAGATTCCACCCTCGGCATGCTGCTCAACGACCGGCAGCTCTACGACAAGAGCCTTTCGCTGATCACCCGGGCCGACCGCTCGATGCAGGACCTGGAGGTTATGACGGCACAGCTGAAAGCCGGTGACGGCACCGTGGGCAAGCTGATCAGTGACAAGGAACTGTACGACAAGCTGAACACAACCGTGGAGGCGCTGGACGCACTGGTGGCCGACATCAGGCAGAACCCCGGCCGCTATGTAAAGCTGTCGCTGTTTTAGGAGGAACGACCAACGATGAAACGTCTGCTGTATGGAGTACTGATCGGCCTCTGGCTGGCCGCAGCTGTGCCGCTGCAGGCCGCCGGACTTGACGAAAAAGTGATTGAACACACCTTTGCCAATGGACTGAAACTGCTGATGGTGGAACGGCACACGTCTCCCACCGTATCGGCCTGGATACGCTTCAGGGTGGGCAGCGTGGACGAACGCAGCGATGAGCGGGGTATCGCCCACCTGCTGGAGCATATGCTGTTCAAGGGTACCACCACCCTGGGCACCAGGGATTACGCCGCAGAACAGCCCCTGCTGGACAGCATCGAGGCCACAGCCCAGCGGCTGCTGGCCGAGCGCGCTAAAGGGACCAAGGCCGACGACGCACTGATCAAGCGCCTCGAACAGCAGCTGGCCGGCCTCGAAAAGCAGGCCCAACAGTACGTGGTCAAGGATGAGTTCTTCGAGCTGTACGCCCGCAACGGCGGCTCCGGCTACAACGCCTTCACCAGCAAAGACGGCACCACCTACCTGATCTCGCTGCCGGCCAACAAGCTTGAGCTGTGGGCCGCCATCGAATCGGACCGGATGCGCAACCCGGTACTGCGCGAATTCTACAGCGAACGTTCGGTGGTGATGGAAGAGCGCCGTCGCTCCTACGATGCCGAGCCCGGGGCCAAGCTGTGGGAAACCTTCATCGCCAGCGCCTACAACGCCCATCCCTACGGCCAGCCGATCATCGGCTGGATGCCGGACATTGAGCAGCTTTCCCGGACCAAGGCCGAGAGCTTCCTGAAACGATTCTACGCCCCCAACAACGCCATCATCGCCGTGGTGGGCGATATCGATCCCACAGCGGTGATCGCCCTGGTGGGGCGCTACTTTGGCGATCTGCCCCCCGGCACACCGGTGCCGGAGGTGGCGGTGCAAGAAGAACGACAGCGGGGTGAACGCCGGGTGGAGGTGATCGGCGATGCCGAGCCGGAGGTGGTAATCGGCTTCCACAAGACCGCCCTGGGGGCCACGGACGACGAACTGTTCGACGTGCTGGCCGCCATCCTGGGCCAGGGCCGCACCTCGCGGCTCTACCGCTCGCTGGTGCTGGAGAAACAGCTGGCCACCGACGTTGCGGTCTTTGATGCACCGGGCAGCCGCTATCCCAACCTGTTTGTGCTGCACGCCACACCGCGGGCGCCCCACACCACCGCCGAGGTGGAGCAGGCGCTGCTGGCAGAACTGGAACGACTCAAGACCGAACCGGTCACTCAACGGGAGCTGCAGCAGATCCTGAACCGACTGGAATACGAGGAGGCCCGCCGCATGGGCACCAACGGCGGCCTGGCCCGCAATCTGACCGAGTACGAGGCCGTGACCGGCTCCTGGCGCTTTCTGACCAGTTACCGCGCCAAGATCGAAAAAGTCACCCCGGCCGACCTGCAACGGGTGGCCCGCAACTACTTTACCCGCGAAAACCGGATCGTCGGCACCCTGGTTAAAAACGGCACAGGGAGGGCAGCACCATGAGAATCGTGATCTATGCCCTCCTGCTGGGACTGCTGAACCTGGGCTGCGCGTGGGGGGCCGAACGGGCCAATCCGCGCAGCATGAACTTTCCGCCACTCAGCTTCACCATCCCCAAGACGGAACGGGTGTTGCTGAAGAACGGAACCCCGGCCTATCTGCTGCAGGATCGCGAACTGCCGATCGTAACCGTAGCCGCCTTGATCCGCACCGGTTCGGTCTATGATCCGGCCGCTCAAAGTGGTCTGGCCCAACTGACCGGCTCGCAGCTGCGGGGCGGCGGCACCACGACCCTGCAACCGCGCCAGCTGGACGAAGAGCTTGAGTTCATGGCCTCAGGGGTAGAGAGTACCTTTGGCAGCGACAACGGCATGGTCACCATGACCAGCCTGACCAGAAACCTGCCCCGCACCTTGGAACTGTTCAGCGATGTGCTGTTCAGCCCCCGCTTCGACGAGCAACGGTTCGAGATCGCTCGTCGTCAGGCCCTGGAGGCACTTCGCCGCCAGAACGATGACCCCAAGGAGGTGGGAGACCGCGAGCTGACCAAGGCGCTGTATGCCGGCCACCCGCTGGGCCAGATCCCCACGGCCGCCACCTTGCAGGCCATCAAGCGCAGTGACCTGCAGGCCTTCCACCGACGCTTTGTCCGGCCCGACAACCTGATCATCACGGTGTCCGGTGATTTCGACCGCAGCCAGATCATCCACCAGCTCAACCGGAGCGTCGGCTCCGTGCGCCCGGTCGGTGCGCTGGCTCTGCCCACCATCCCTGCGGTGCCAACCAACGACAAACCAGCGGTGCTGTATGCCGCCAAACAGGTCAACCAGTCGGTGATCCGGCTGGGACACCTGGGCATCACCAAGGATGATCCCGATCTGTACGCGATACGGGTGCTGGATTTCATCCTGGGGGGCAGCTTCACCTCACGACTGATGATCGAGATCCGCACCAACCGTGGTTTGGCCTACAACGTCGGCAGCCATTTCGATGTGGGCCGCCGCTTCACCGGCAGCTTCATGGCTGAGACCGAGACCCGGGCCGATGCCACTCTCAAGGTAATTGACCTGATGACCGGGATCATCAAAGGGATCCGCAGCGAGCCGGTCAGTGAGCAAGAGCTCAAGCTGGCCAAGGAGTCGATCATCAACTCGTTCCTGTTCGGCTTCACCTCGCCGGCCAGCATCGTGCTGCAGCAGGCCCGGCTGGAGTTTTACGGCTACCAGCCCGACTACCTTGATCGCTACCGCGAACGGATTGCCGCCGTCACCCGCGAGGACCTGCTCAGGGCCGCCCGCAGACACCTGCGGCCAGAGACATTCAAGCTGGTGGTGGTGGGCGATGCAAAGTCGTTTGACCGGCCATTATCAAGCATCGGCGCGGTGCAGGAACTGGTATTGCAATGAAGGTGCTTAAGTTTTTTAAGCACCTCGCCGATGATAGTAGCAATGGAGGATGCAACCATGAGGATTGATACCAGTTCACAGGCCATGGTCTTTGGCGTACAGCCGGTCATGCGTAGCAACGAGACGACCAAAAGCCGTTACGCCAACGCCGCCCAGGGCGCTGAGAAGCCGTTCCAGGTGCAGCTGTCCGACCTGATGGCCAAGGTGGCCGAGGTCCAGCCGTCCAACGGTGATGTGCGCTGGGAGAAGGTCAACCAGATCAAAGAGCAACTGGCCCAGGGTAGCTACAACATCAGTGGCCAGGATGTGGCGGCCAAGATGCTGCAACTGATCAACGACTAAGGCCAGCACCCATAGCACGACACCAAGAAACCCCTGCCGGGGCACCGGCAGGGGTTTCTCACGTCTCAGCACGTCAGCACTCTTGTGTCAGGTGATGGCGGAAGCTTCCAGGGCGGCAAGCAGATCGGGCAAGGTCGCCTGGGTCGGCTCCACCGCCACCGTCAGACCCAGTTCCCGACAGGCTCGGCTGGTGATCGGACCGATGGAGGCCACCACCACCCCCTGCAGCAGCTGCACCAGCCGATCGGCACCACCCACCAACAGTGCCAGGTTCTGTACCGTGGAGGGCGAGCTGAAGATCGCCAGGTCCAGTTCGTGCCGTTCCAATGCGTTACGCGCCGCCTCCGGCAACTGTTCCGGCAGCAAGGTGCGGTACAGCACCGGATCCAGCACCTCGGCCCCCTGCGCCGCCAACAGACGGGGTATCACGTCGCGGGCACCGGCCGCCTTGGGAAACAGCACCCGCTTGCCCCGCAGATCGTGTACGGCAAAGGCGGCCACCACCCCTTCGCCGGTAAACTGCTCCGGCACCAGATCGGCCGTGACGCCTCGCAGCTTGAGCGCCTCAGCCGTCTTGGGACCCACCACACAGATCTTGCAGCCCTGCAGCGCAGCTGCCGAGAGCCCCAGCTCTACGAGACGCTCGAAAAAAAACCTGACCCCGTTAGCCGAGGTCAGGATCAGCCAGTCAAAGTCGGACAGCTGCCGCAGGGCGGCATCCACCGGTTCCCACTGTTCGGGGGGTGCCAGCTGGATGGTGGGGCATTCCACCACCCGTGCCCCGAGCTCCTGTAGTTGCATCACAAAAGCACCGGCCTGTTCAACGGCACGGGTCACCAGCACCCGTTTGCCAGCAAGGGAGGCCATCGGCTCAGTGGCCCAGTTCCCGCTGGTAGACCTCCTCAAGGATCTGCTTGCCACCGCTCGCCAACAGCCGGTCGGCCAGTTCGCTGCCCAGCCGCACGGCGTCAGTGGCCGGTCCGCTGATGCTGTCGCGCACGGTCTGGCTGCCATCCACCGAGGCGATGAAGCCAACCAGGGTTAGGGTTGCGTCGCTGACGGTGCCGTGGGCCGCGATCGGCACCTGGCAGCCGCCTTCGCAGCGCTTGAGCAGGGCGCGCTCGGCCGCCACCGCAGCGGCGGTATCGGCATGGTTCAGGAATGCCAGCGCCTCGATGGTGGCGGCGTCATCCAGCCGGCACTCCAGACCCAGCGCCCCCTGGCCGATGGCCGGGATCGAGAAATCGGTATCCAGCAGCTCGCTGATCACGTCGGTGAAGCCCAGCCGGTTCAGACCGGCGGCAGCCAGGATCACCGCATCCAGGTTGTCTTCTTTCAGCTTGCGGATACGGGTCTCCACATTGCCACGGATGATGACCATCTCCAGGTCAGGCCGGGCTTTCAGCAACTGTGCCTGACGCCGCAGGGCGCTGGTGCCGATGCGGGCACCCTGGCGCAGCTGGCTGAAGGTAATGCCGTCAGCGATAAAGGCGTCGCGGGGATCTTCACGCTCGGTGGTCACCACCAGCCCCAGGCCATCGGGAAACTCGGTGGGCACGTCCTTCATGCTGTGTACCGCCAGGTCGATCTCGCCCCGCAGCATCGCCTCTTCAATCTCCTTGACGAACAGCCCCTTGCCGCCCACCTGGGCCAGCGGCACATCCAGGATCTTGTCGCCCATGGTCTTGATCTTGACCAGTTCCACCACAATGCCGGGGTAACGTTGTTCCAGCTGCGACTTGGTCCAATTGGCCTGCCAGAGGGCCAGTTGACTGGCGCGGGTGCCGATACGCAAACGTGAGGGTGCCATATTGCTAACTCCTTAAGGGGTAGTGGGTGGTTCTTCCAACTCCAGCGGGCTGTCCGCTTCATCAACGCCCAGCTCAAGATCAAACAGGGCCCGCAGCGCATCCAAGTACAGATCGGTGCGATTGCCCTGGCCGGTACGTTTAAGGACAATGGTCGGCTGGTGCAGGATCTTGTTGATCAGGGCCGTGGTCAGGGCGTCCAGACGCTTCTCCACATCGGGGGGCGCATCCTTCCAGGCCACCAGGGTGCGGGCCAACTCGGCGCGCCGCAGATCATCCAGCCGCCGGCGCAGGGCCACAATGGTGGGGGTCACCTCCAGGGTGGCGATCCACTTGGCAAACTGGACGATCTCCTCAGCGATGATCGCCTCGGCCTTTTCGGCCTCCTGCATCCGGTTTTCCAGGTTGGCGGCCACCACCTGTTGCAGGTCGTCCATGTCGTACAGGTAGACTGCATCCAGATCGTTGACCGCCGGATCGATATCCCGCGGCACGGCGATGTCGATGAAAAACATCGGCTTCATCCGGCGCCGCTGGATCACCTCTTTCAGATCCTTGGGGGTTACGATGAAGTGCGGTGCGCCGGTGGAGGTCAGGATGATGTCGGCCTTGTGCAGCTGGTCGAACAGCTCCTCAAAGGGCAGCGCCTGCCCCTCGAACTCCTCGGCCAAGCGTTGGGCCTTCTCGAAGGTACGGTTGGTGACCAGCACCTGCTTGGCGCCGTTGGTCAGAAAATGGCGGGCCGCCAGTTCGCACATCTCGCCGGCACCGATCAGGAGCACCGTCTTGTCGGACAGGCTGTCGAAGATCTTGCGGGCCAGCTCAACTGCTGCAAAGGAGACCGAGACCGCCGACGAGGCGATCTTGGTCTCGGTGCGCACCCGCTTGGCCACTGAAAAGGCCTTGTGCAGAAAGCGGTTGAGGATGATGCCGGAACTGCCGAACTCGGCGGCATAGCCGTAGGAGGTCTTGATCTGCCCCAGGATCTGCGGCTCTCCCACCACCATCGAATCCAGCGAGGCGGCCACCCGGAAGACGTGCCGGATGGCCGCCTCGCCGTGATAGCTGTAGAGATGGGGCTCGATGCTGTCGTAGGGCAGGTGGTGCCAGTCGGCCAGGAAACGACGCAGACGGCCGACGCCGCCGGCAATGTCGCGGGTGGTGGCGTAGATCTCGACCCGGTTGCAGGTGGAGACGATCACCCCCTCCACGATCCCTTCCAGCGCCAGCAAGGCCTTGAGCGGCTGTTCAATGCTGTTGGGCGAGAAGGCCACCTTCTCGCGGATCTCAACCGTAGCGGTTTTGTGGGACAGGCCGACAACTATAATATGCATCCGTCAGCGCCCCTTAGTTGTAGCTATGCAGACCGGGGATCCACAGGTTGACCCCGATGAAGGTAAACAGCATGATCAGAAAGCCGGCCACGGTCAGCCAGGCAGCCCGCCGGCCACGCCAGCCGGTGGTCAGGCGCCCGTGCAGCAGGGCGGCAAACACAAACCAGGTGATCAGCGACCAGGTCTCTTTGGGGTCCCAGCTCCAGTAGCTGCCCCAGGCCTGGGCAGCCCAGATGGCGCCGGTGATGATCGCCACGGTCAGCATCGGGAAACCGAAGCTTAGGCAGCGGTAGCCGATCTCATCCAGGGTATCCAGCGAGGGCAGCTTCTGAAACAGGGTGCCCAACTGCTTCTTTTTCAGGAAATGGGACTGCAGCAGATACATGCCGGCCACGCCGCCGGCAATGGTGAAAAAGGCATAGGCGCCAAAGGCCAGCAGGGTGTGGGAATAGATCCAGGCCGACTGCAACGCGGGATTCAATGGACGCAGCTCACTGGGAAAGGCGCTGGAGCCGATCATCAGCACCAGCACCAGCGGCAGCACAAAGGAGCCCAGGCTGGTCACCTTGAAACGGAACTCGAAGTACAGGTAGGCCGCCACGATCGACAGCGCAAAGAAGGAGAGCGATTCGTGCATGTTGGTGATCGGCAGATGGCCGGCGGCGATGGCGCGATGGATCACCGCCAGACAGTGGGCCAGAAAGCCGGCCACCAGCAGCTTGCGGGCCAAACCGGACAGGCAGGGGGTTGAACGCAACAGGCAGGCCAGGTAGAGCAGGGTGGTAACACCGTACAAGGCCAGGGTCAGGTAGAATGATATATCGGTCATGGGCACGGCATCCAGGGGCGCGGACCTAACAGGCGATCCCGCCCGGCTTGAAGTAGCAGCTTTTTAATGAGGGTTGGTATTCTACGTGTGAGCGCAACCCAGCGTCAATGACTTTTCGCAACGCTGCCGCATCAGCTCTCAAGCCGCTTCAGACGTTTGTACGGCTCTGCTGCCGGACGTTTTTGCTTGCAAATTTTCCGATCCGCAGTATTATTCAAAAAGTTGAATACATTGCCTAAAGGAGGCCTGCATCCATGGCTAGCGACAACGTGATGACCTTTACCGATGCCAATTTTGACCGCGAGGTACTGCAATCCGACATTCCGGTGCTGGTGGATTTCTGGGCCACCTGGTGCGCTCCCTGCAAGGCGATTGCCCCTCTGATTGACGCCGTGGCCGATGACTACAACGGCAAGGTCAAGGTCGGCAAGGTCNNCAAGGTCAACGTGGACGACAACCCGGCCACCCCCGGCAAATACGGCGTGCGCGGCATCCCGACCCTGATCCTGTTCAAGGGCGGCGCCATCGTTGACCAGGTAGTGGGCGCCGTACCCAAGTCGCAGCTGGACGCCCTGATTGCCAAGGCGCTCTAACACCATGCGCCATTCGGTAGCTACGTTAAAACGGGCTGCAGCGTTCTGCGCTGCAGCCCTGTTGTTTTGTGTCGTCAGCGCCGATGCCGCTCCGCGGCGCGGTCAACCGGCGCCGGCCTTCAAGGCCTTTGCCATCTCGGGTCAGCCGATCTCCAGTGACGGCCTGAAAGGCTCGGTGGTGATCCTTGATTTCTGGGCCACCTGGTGTCCCCCCTGCCGTGAATCGATCCCTTTTCTGGCTGAACTGCACCGCAAGTACGCCAAACAGGGGCTGCAGGTGATCGGCATGAGCGTCGATGAAGGCGGCGAACGGATCGTCAAGGAGTACGTACAGCAGCACAAAATCCCCTACCCGATCGTCATGGCCAGCAGCAAGGTGACCGCCGACTACGGCGTGCGTGCCCTGCCGGTGCTCTACCTGATCGACCAGAACGGTGTCGTACGAGAGCAGATCATGGGCTTCGCCGCCGGCGCCGAGCGGGTCATCGAAGGCCTGGTCAAAAAGCAGCTGGCCGAAACAGCCCGCTAGTCCTCAGACAGTTCCAAACAATACCCGCGCTGTTGCAGGGCCGCCACAATCTCGTCAGCATGGTCCTGGCCACGGGTCTCCAGGAGCAACTGCACCGCCGTGCTACCCATCACCACCCCCCTGGTACGCCGGTCGTGGGTGATGTCGTGGATATTGGCCCGCACCGTGGCCAGATCGGTGGCCAACTGGGCCAACGCGCCGGGGGCATCCTGCATCTCGATCCGCAGCTTGAGGTAGCGACCGGCCGCCAACAGGCCCCGTTCCACCACCAGCGCCAGGGTGCGCACATCGATATTGCCGCCTGACAACAGACAGACCGTCTTACCCAGCGGCCCGGCCAGCTTGCCGTTCAAAAGGGCGGCCAGGGTCACCGCGCCTGCCCCCTCCACCAGCAGCTTGCTGCGTTCCAGCAGTGCCACGATCGCCAAGGCGATCTCCTCCTCCTCCACCAGCACGATCTCGTCTACCAGCCGCCGGATGATCGGCGTGGTCAGCTGCCCAGCCTTTTTAACGGCAATACCGTCGGCGATGGTCAGCCTGAGCGGCACCTCGCTGATCCGGTTATCGCGCACCGCCCGGTACATGCAGGGGGCGGCCGCCGATTCGACCCCCACCACCCGCACACCGGGATGGGTCTCCTTGATGGCGGTCACCACTCCGGCCAGCAGGCCGCCGCCACCCACCGGCACGATCACCGTTTCGACATCGGGCAGCTCCTTTAAAATCTCCAGGCCGATGGTGCCCTGGCCGGCCATCACCAGCGGATCGTCAAAGGGGTGGATGAAGACCATACCGCTCTGCTGGCTGTCGGCCTGGGCCGCAGCGAATGATTCGTCAAAATTGGCGCCGGTCAGCACCACCTCGGCCCCCAGATCGCGGGTGGCCTGCACCTTCTGGGGCGGCGTGGTCTCCGGCATGAAGATGCGGGCCGGGATGCCCAGCAGATCGGCGCCATAGGCCACCCCCTGGGCATGGTTGCCGGCCGAAGCGGCGGTTACCCCCTGCTTCAGCTCTGAACGATCGCGGGCGGTCATGAAGTTCATCGCCCCGCGCAGCTTAAAGGCACCGGTCTTCTGCAGGTTTTCACACTTGAGAAAGACCGGGTGCCCCACCTTTTCGCTGAAATGGGGCGAGGCGATCA
>DFYU01000138.1:0-14494 GCA_002383415.1 Geobacter sp. UBA4074 | reverse complement strand
TGAACCAGACCACCAGCTTCTGGTCATCCCCCTGGCCTTCGATCTTACGGACAGTGCCGGTGCCGAATTTTGCATGCCGCACCCGCATCCCCACAAAGACGCCGCCGTACTCCTCGCTCGGTTCCGGTACCAGCTCCACCTCGTCGAGGACGCTTGCCACTGCCGACAGATTGTGGACGGCAGGGGCATGTCTGGTCACCGCCTCATACCCCCTGCCCCTTACCCCTTGCCCCTGATCCTCCAGCAGCTCGGCCGGGATATCCTTCAGGAAGCGTGAGGGCAGGTTGGCCTGTTCCTGGCCGAACAGGTGCCGACGCCGGGTATGCAGCAGGTACAGCCGTTCCCGGGCGCGGGTCATCCCCACGTAACNNAGCCCCTTGGCGGCATGCAGGGTCATCAGAGTTACCGACGGTGACCCGGCCTCTCCCCGCTCCAGATCGGCCACCAGCGCTACCTGCTCCAGAAAGCCGGTCAAGCCGGCCTCCGGGTTGGACTCACTGAACTCCTCCACCGCCGCCTGCAGCTGTTCCAGGTTCTCCAGCCGCTCACGGTCATCTTCGTCACGGCTCTGGCGCAGCCGCTCCAGGTAGCCGCTCTCCTCCATCACCGCCCGCACCAGTTCCGGCAGGGTGCGGGTTGCGGCCAGGCTGCTGAAACGCTGCAGCAGATCGCTGAAGGCCGCCACCTTGCCCCGGGGGCTGCTGGCCAGCAGGCCGCTTTGGCCGGCCTGTTGCAGGGCGGCCAGCAGGCTGATTCCCTGCTGGTTGGCGTATTCGGCCACCTTGTCCACCGTAGCGGCGCCGATGCCGCGTGGCGGCACGTTGACGATCCGCTTCAGCGACAGCTCGTCGGCCGGGTTTTCCAACAGCCGCAGGTAGGCCAGGATATCCTTGACCTCCAGGCGGGCATAGAACCGCACCCCGCCGACGATATGATACGGCAGACCATCGGCCACCAGCGCCTCTTCCACCAACCGCGACTGGGCGTTCGTGCGGTAAAAGACCGCCAGCTCGGTCAGGGGCAGACCGTGACGCTGCAGCCTGCTGATCTCGCTGGCCACAAAACGAGTCTCGTCGCGGTCGCTCTCCTGACGGATGACCTGGATCGGTTCACCGTCAGGATTGTCGGTCCAGAGGGTCTTGCCCTTGCGGCCGAAGTTCTTGGCCACCACCGCGCCGGCGGCCTTGAGGATCGTGCCCGAGGAACGGTAGTTCTGCTCCAGCCGGATCACGGTCACATCGGGAAAATCCTTCTCAAACTCCAGGATGTTGCGGATGTCGGCCCCGCGCCAGGAGTAGATCGACTGGTCGTCGTCCCCCACCACGCACAGATTCTTGCGCTCACCTGCCAACAGCCGGATCAGGCGGTACTGCACCGGGTTGGTATCCTGATATTCGTCCACCAGCAGCCACTGGAATCGCTCCTGCCAACGGGCCAGCACTGCCGGCTGCTGTTCGAACAGCCGCACCGTCAAAAGCAGCAGGTCGCCGAAATCCAGCGCGTTGCAGCGCTTGAGCCGTTCCTGATAGGCGGCGTAGATCTGGGTAAAGCGCTGGTCCCAGAGATCGCCCAGCGGCAGCTCATCGGGCCACAGGCCCCGGTTCTTGCAATCGTCGATCCGCGCCCCCACGGTTTTGGGCGGAAAGCGCTTCTCATCCAGGTTCAGCTCGCGCAACAGCTCCTTCAACAGCCGTTCGCTGTCCTTGTCGTCGTAGATCACGAAGTTCTGATCAAAGCCGAGTTGGTGGATCTCTTTGCGCAGGATCCGGCCGCAGGTGGCGTGGAAGGTGGCCACCAGGGGAATATCATCGCTGCCCAAAAGGCTGCGCACCCGCTCGGCCATCTCCTTGGCTGCCTTGTTGGTGAAGGTCACCGCCAGGATGTTGACCGGGCGAACGCCCCGTTCCCGGATCAGGTGGCCGATGCGGTGGGTGATGACGCGGGTCTTGCCGGAGCCGGCTCCGGCCAGAATCAAAAGCGGTCCTGCGCCATGCAGCACCGCCTGTTTTTGGGGCTTGTTCAGGTGGGAAAGCAGATCCATGAGATGTTTGTAGTGCCGATCAGGGGGGAGCGTCAAGCAAAACAACGGCGACTGGTTAGCGCACCAGCCTGCCGACCTTCAACGAGAGCGGCCAGCTGACCCGCCGGGGGGCCGCACCCCACAACGGCGCCAGCAGCTCGGTCAGCTCCGCCACCGGATCGACACCCACCAACTCACGGTAACGGCTGGTGGCCGACCAGCTACGCAGGTACCCGGCCAGGTCGTCCAGGGTCCAGTCCACCGCCATGGCAAAGGCCGGCACCGCCAGCTCGTCAAAGGGAAAGGGAAGGTCGGCATAGCCGTTTTCCACATGCCGCCGTTCCGCAGGCCAGTAGGGGCCGACGGTCTGCCAGTAGAAGCGATCCAGCAGCTCCTGCTGCTGTGCGGCGTCGCCACCATCCAACCGGAAGACACCGTAGGTCCAGACCGCCAGCAACCCTCCCGGCTTGAGCACCCGGTGCACCTCGGCATAGAACGGACCCAGCTCGAACCAGTGCAGGGCCTGGGCCACCGTCACCAGATCAACCGACTGCGCGGCCAGGCCGGAGGCATCGGCCGGCGCCACCCGGTAGTCGACGTTGGGACATGGCGTTGCGGCAGCCAGCTGGCTGCTGCTGGCGTCGGTGGCCAGCACCTCGTCAAAATGTCCGGCCAGGGCCAGGGCCGCTTGACCGCTGCCGGTGGCGCAATCCCACGCCAGGTGCCGCTCTGCAAGCTGACTGGCCAGCCAGGCGAACAGTTCGTCTGGATAGCTGGGGCGGTGGCTGGCGTAGTGCGTCGCCACACCGGCAAAGTGATCGACAAAACCGGCGCTCACAACGCCTCCTGCATGGTCAGACGCTGCAGCTCCCTGGCCAGCTCCCCCATCTCCAACGGTTTGGGCAGGTAGCCGTCAAAGCCTTCAGCCAACAGCCGTTGCCGGTCGCCACGCAGGGCATGGGCCGTCAGGGCGATGATCGGGATGTGACCGCCCTTGGCGTACTCCTGCTGCCGGATGGCCGCAGCGGCCTGGATGCCATCCAGCACCGGCATCTGGATATCCATCAGGATGCAGTCATAAGCAGCCTGGCGCCACGCCTCCAGGGCCTTCTGGCCGTCCTCGGCCAACTGAGGCCGGTGCCCCATCCGCTGCAGCATAGCCAGCAGGGTGGTGGCGTTCAAGGGATTGTCCTCCGCCACCAGCACCGACAGCGACCTGCCGTCCTGGGCGACGACCTGTTCCGGCGTTGTCTGGCCGGAGGCCTCATCGTGCTGCTGACTGATGGTGCAGGGCAACTCGACATGGAAACAGCTACCGACGTCAGGCATCGATTGGGCCCAAATCCTGCCGCCCATCAACTTGACCAGACGGCGACAGATGGTGAGTCCGAGACCACTACCGCCGTACTTGCGGGTGGTTGAGCTGTCAGCCTGGGTAAAATTATCAAAAATCCGATCCAGTACGTCGGGTGACATGCCGATACCGGTATCCCGGACATCAAGCCGCAGCGTTCCGTGCTGATCCTGTTGCGCTACCACCTGTGCGGTAATGGTGATGCTGCCCTGCTCGGTAAACTTGATGGCGTTACCCAAGAGGTTCAGCACGATCTGCTTGAAGCGCAACAGGTCGCCATGCACCATAACCGGGCCGTCCTGTGGAATGTTCGTGACCAGCTCCAGCTTCTTTTGTCGTATCCGTCCGATCTGGGTGGCCACCACCTCGTCGATGGCCTTGGCCAGGGAAAAATCAGCCAACTCCAGTTCAATCTTGCCGGCCTCGATCTTGGACAGGTCCAACACGTCGCTGATCAGGGCCAGCAGGTTATTGGAGGCGATCTCCAGATAGTTCAGGTATTCCCGTTGCTCCGGGGTTGGATTGGTCAGTTCCAGCAGCTGGGTCATGCCGATCACCCCGTTGAGCGGGGTACGGATTTCATGGCTCATATTGGCCAAAAATTCGCTTTTGGCGCGGTTGGCAGACTCGGCCTCACGGACCAGCTGGTTGGCCCGCTCGGTTGCGTCGTTGAGCAGTTGGTTCGATTCCCGTAACCGCTCTTCGGCCTGTTTGCGTTCGGTGATGTCACGGCCGATGCCCAACACGCCGATCAACTGACCGCGCTTGCCATACATGGGACACTTGACGGTTTCAATCAGCTCCTTATGACCATCGTTGGCAAAGGTCAACTGTTCTTCGTTAATGCTGGGTCCGCCGGCGGCCATGGCCTTGCGGTCATGCTCGCGGAAAAAGTCAGCCAGCTCTTTGTCCACAAAGTCGTAATCGGTCTTGCCGACGATCTCAGCCTCGGTGGCGCCAAAAAACTGCTCAAAGCGACGGTTACAGGACAGGTAGACCCCATCGACATCCTTGAGCCAGATCAGGTCGGGAATGGTCTGCAGCAGGGTCTGTAACTGGCCGGCTGCCTGTTCCGATTCGCGCCGGGCCTCGGCCAGCCGCCGGTTACCGATGCTCAGCATCACGCTCAGTCCGACAATGCAGCAGACCGCCAGCAGCATCAGCAGCAACTGCACCTGATAACGCTGCCAGATGTCCCGCAGGGTAAAGTTGGGGGCCTCTTCAAAGGGAGGCAGTCGTAGCTGCCGCAACAGCTCCTCCACCGGCAGGTAGTCGGCCGGAATGGTGAAACCATAGATTTTTGCGGCGCGGGCCGTGGTGCTGTTCGGCTCAAGGGTCAAGAGCGCCGCTGCCAATCTGCGGCCGACATCGTGGGGCAGCTGGGGCAGCGCCACAAAGGACCACTCCGGATAGAGGTGCGTTGAGAGTAAAAAGGGAAAACCAGGCAGTTGCTGACGGTTGATCACCTTGATCTGCGCCATATCAAAGTCGCTTCTGGCGGCCATCCGCTCCAACAGCCCGGTGCGCACAAAGCCGGCATCAGCCCTACCCTCCAGCACCGCCTGCACCACCAGGTCCTGCGGGGCGCCGGTAAACAGCATCTTCAGCTGATCTGCCCTGACGTCGGCCTTGCGCAGTTCGTAGATCGGCACCGGATAGGAACCGAGGCTGCCGCTGGCGCTGAAGGCGGCTACCTTTTTCCCCTTCAGGTCCTGCAGAGTCTGCAGGTCGGTGCGGTCGGCGCGGGTAAAGATTACCCCCCCCAGACTGGCTACCGGCACCCCCTCCTGCAGATCAACCAAGGTGGCCAGGGCGCCGGTCAGGGCGTTTTTCTGGCGCAGTTGCACCAGGTGTGAGGCATTGCTGAACACCAGGTCCAGCTGGTTTCTATCCAGGGCCTGCTGCAGTTCCTGCTGGTCAAGGGCCAACAACTCGATGCGGTAGCCATCCAGGCTGCGGCTGAGATAGTCGGCCAGCGGCTGCCAACGAGCCAGGGCGGCCGGCTTGGGCTGGATCGCCAGCACCCCCAGGGTCAGGGTACGGTCGGCCCGAGCCGGTAACGGCAGGCAGAGCAACAGACAGACCAGCGTCAACGCTATACGGATCGAAAACGAACCTGCGACCATATCAAAAGTCCTCTGCGGGAAGAAAACGGCCATCAAACAGGCCTTTCAGGCTGGCCGGCTGCTGCAGCAGGCCATGCTGCACCATGATCGGCGACAAGGTCTGAACCGTGGTCAATAACTGGGCCTTGCTCCCTTGAAGGTAGCGCCGGTTGGCGCCGGCAACCGGCAGCTGCAGACCACGGTAGGCATCAAGCACGCGGTCTGCAGACAGGGTGAGACGCCCGGCCAGCTTGTAGGCGGCATCCTGCGGATTGTGCACCAGATGACGATAAGCCCTGAAATGGGCACTGGTCAGGCTGCGTAACTGCTCCGTGTACTGATCCAGCAGATCGGTCCTCACCGCTAACAGATCAACGATCATGCCCGGCAGGCTGCGGCTGTCGAAGATGCTGTGGGCGCCCATGGCCTGCATCTGGCTGGCGATCGGCTCATAGCAGACCATGGCATCCAGCCGCTCGGTCTGCCACACCTGATAATGGTTGTCCGGCGTCATCGGCACCACCTGCACCTGCCTGCAGTCAAGACCAGCAGCCTGCAGGGTCAGGTGCAGCATCAAGGCCCCCAGTGCCGACTGTTCCACCCCGATCCGCTTGCCGGCCAACTGCCTGACGGAGCTGATACCGGGCCGGGCCAGGATGTGATCCGCCCCGGCCGAGACATCAAACACCAGCACGGCGGTCAGCTGCAAGCCGCTGTCGCGGGCCCGCAACAGCTCATCCAGGGTGAGACAGGCGCCATCCGCCGTGCCTCGCTCCAGCGTTTCCAGCGATGCGGTGGCCGAACTGGTCTCCACCAGCCGCACCTGCTCTTCGCTGAGCCAACCCTCGCGCCGAGCCAGAAAGAGCAGTTCATAACCAGGCCAGGGATGGGCCGCAATCCGCAAAGGAGGCCGCTGCTCACAGCCGGGCAGCAGCGGCAAAAGTGCCAGGCCCGCCAAGCCGACCAGAAAATCACGTCGCGATGTCAGCCCAATCCCCATTATTCAACCTCACCTGCGCCGTCAGCTGCCCTACGCCGTCAGCCGCTGCAACTCGGCACCAAGCAGTGCGATATCGACCGGTTTGGCCACATGGGCATCAAAGCCCTGCTGCAGCAGACGCTGGCGTTCATCATCCATGGCATGGGCCGTCAAGGCGATGATCGGGATATGACCGCCTGTCTGGCGCTCCTGCTCACGAATGATCAGCGTGGCCTGATCGCCACCCATGACCGGCATCTGCACATCCATCAGGATACAATCGAACGACTGCCCGGCCAGCAGATCCAATGCCTGCTGACCAGTCTCCGCCAGGGTGACACGATGCCCCTGGCGCTCCAGCACTTTGGTGATGAACTGGGCGTTGATCTGGTTGTCTTCAGCCAGCAGAATCGACAGCGGACGGAGCGGAAACTGGGTGTGCAGCGGTTGCCTGCGCGTGGCGAGCGACTGCGCCGGCACCTGGAACGGCAGTTCCACAAAGAAGCTGCTGCCAACGCCAAGCCGACTCTCAACCCAAATCCGGCCGCCCATCAGTTCAGCCAGCCTGCGACAGATGGCCAACCCCAGACCGCTGCCGCCGTACTTGCGGGTGGTTGAACTGTCGGCCTGCGTAAAGGGGGCGAAGATACCCTCCATCGCCTCCGGGGTCATGCCGATGCCGGTGTCGCTGACGGTCAGCCGGATCAGCAGCTGATCACCCGTGCGGGAAACCTGATCTGCGGCGATGGTGATGGTGCCCTGCTCGGTGAACTTGATGGCATTACCCACAAGGTTCAGCAGTAGCTGACGGGTGCGCAGTTGATCGCCGCGCAATAGCACCGGCAGATCATCGGCAAAGGCCGTCTCCACCCGTACATCCTTCATCTGGAGATGGTAGCGCTGGCTGTCCAGCAGCTCCTGAATACAACTACGCAGTGAAAAATCCGTGGATTCCAGCGACATTTTACCCGCCTCGATCCGTGAGAGATCGAGAATATCGCTGATCAACGACACCAGGCTGGTGGCCGAGCTCTCGATGCTCTCCAGATACTGCTGTTGCTCCTCGTTGAGCGTTGTGGTCCGCAGCAGGTGGGTCATACCGATCACCCCGTTCATCGGGGTGCGGATCTCGTGGCTCATGTTGGCCAGAAACTCGCTCTTGGCCCGGTTGGCCGCCTCGGCCGCCTCCTTGGCCTGCAATGTACGCTCTTCTGCCTGTTTGCGCTCGGTGATGTCGGTGGCGATCTCCAGCCGCACGATCCGGCCATCCACCCAGCGGATGGCCCGGTCGCGGATGGCGTACCAGTGCCCGGTGAGCGTGTTCTGAAACTCCCAGACATACACGCCTCGCGGCTCCCCCTGCTCGTCCAGCAGATACTGGTTGCTGCAGAAACTGCAGGGGCCGCTCTGACCGACCTGCATCTTCTGCCAGCAGGGCTGACCAACGATGTCGCCGTGGGTTTCCTGGACCTGCTTGTTGATGTACAGCAGCTCGTAGGTCTGCATGTCCGCCACATAGACGATCGCATCCAGGGCGTTCAACACGGTCAGCAGCCGCTGGTGGGAGTCCTGCAGTTCCTGTTTGGCCTGCTGCAGCTCCTGCTCGGCCTGCTTGCGCTCGCTGATATCAAACAGACTCCAGACCACGCCGACCTCGCCGTCATCCAGTGGCATCCTGACCCCGGTCAGGACACACCAGAAGGGGCGGCCATCCTTGCGGCGCAGCGGATATTCGGCGTGCAGCTGAGTCTTGCCATCCCTGGCCTGCAGGAAGGTGGGCGCCCAATCATCGTGGTGCTGCTGGTCCAGATGCAGCAGACGCACCGACTGACCGATCAGCTCATCCTGCTGATAGCCGAACATCTCGCAAAACTGCTGGTTCACCCGACGGATGATCCGCTCCGAGGAGACGATCAGGTTGCCGGTGCCGTTGTACTCAAACAGGTCCTGCAGAAACTTCTGCTGCTGCTGCAAACGATTGGTGAGCCGTCGTGAAATCAGGATCAGCGCCAGCAACAAGCCAATGATGACGGCAGCGGCCGACAGCGCCAGCATCAACAGCATACGGTAGTCGGTTACCCGCTCGTACTGGTGTGATAGCCACTTGTCGCCAATAGCCGCTCGTTCTGAGGTTGGCAGGGCACCCAATGTCTTGTCCAGCAGGCTGGCCAATGTGGCCTGATCCCTGGCCGTCGCCAGACGGAGCTCCGACCTGGGACCCTTGATGGCCGCCATCAGCCGCAACTCGGTCAACAACTCCCGTTCGATCAGATGAATCGCCACGGCCCGGTTACCGGCATAGGCGTCGGCCTCGCCCCGGGCTACGGCATGCAGCGCGTCCAGGCTCGAGGGGTACTGCCGTACCATGACAGCGGGGTAGTTTTTGGCAAAATGGGTGACGTTGTAAAACCCCTCTTCCAGGGCCACGGTCTTGCCGGCCAGATCGTGCTCCGAGCGGAAGGGGGGGCCACCCTTGCGACCGACCAGCAGATGGGGAATCGTGATGTAGCTGCGGGTAAAAGTGAGCTGCGACTCACGTTCCGGACGCAGACTGATATCCATCAGGGCATCCAGCTTGCCCTCCAGCAGCAGCTCATAATTGTGACTGAAGGGCCCCGGCACCAGCACCAACGCCCCCCCCAACCGCTGGTTCAGCGCCCTGACAACATCAGGACCAATCCCTTGCGGCACCCCATGCCGATCGACAAAGCTGATCGGCGGCCAGTCGGCCATAACGCCGACCCGGATCTGAGGATGGCTGGCAAGCCAAGCCTGCTCAGCCGGCGTAAAGGCAGGCGGTTTCTGACGGGTTGCGCCCAGCAGTGCAGCCACTGTGACCACCGCAAGCAGAGCGCAGACCAACCAACTGAGCCTGAACCGTGTAAGCCCCGAAAAACGAACCATCCGTTACAACCTTTCCTGCCGTTGTAGTAGCCAGACCTTACTCAGCCAATGCAGACCACCGCCACTGGCGCGTTCATGTCTTGATCAGCCGTGCCATTTCAGCGCACAACACCGCCAGGTCTACCGGTTTGGCAACATGGGCGTCGAACCCGGCTGCCAACAGGCGCTCACGTTCCTCACACATGGCGTGGGCGGTCAGCGCGATAATCGGCAGATGGCCGCCGGTCTGCAGCTCGCGCTCACGAATCCGGCGCGTGGCCTCATCGCCTCCCAGAACCGGCATCTGCACATCCATCAAGATGCAATCAAAACGCTGCCGTGCCAGCTGATCCAGCGCCAGCTGACCGTCTTCGACAGCGGTTATCCGGTGTCCCATCCGGCTCAACACCTTCACAATGAACTCGGCATTCACCCGGTTATCCTCGGCCAGCAGGATCTCCAGCGGTCGGGTGAAGAGGGCCGAATCAAGCGAAAGCGGTGGTGGCTGCGCAGCCTCGTGTTTTGGTGCATCAACCGCCAACTCAAAGGGCAGCTCCACCGTAAAAACGCTGCCCCCCCCAGGATTGGCCTCGGCCCAGATGCGCCCCCCCATCAGCTCGGCCAGCCGGCGGCAGATGGTCAGCCCCAGACCGGTGCCGCCATAACGGCGGGTGGTGGTATTGTCGCCCTGTTCAAAGGGGGCAAAGATTGCCTCCAGTTTCTCCGGCGGGATGCCGACACCGTTGTCGGCCACACTGAGGCGCAGCAGCACCTGTCGGCCATGCCGTTGGAGCTCTTGACCGGCAAGCGTGATCCGGCCCTCTTCGCCGGTGAACTTGATGGCGTTACCCAGCAGGTTGAGTACGATCTGACAGGCGCGCAAACGGTCGCCATGCAACAGGTCCGGCAGCTGGTCGGGCAGGTCGATGCTGACGTTCAGCCGCTTTTGACGGATCAGGAACTGCTGGCTTTCAACCATATCCTGCAGGCAATGCCTGAGTGAAAAATAAGTCGAGACCAGCTCCATTTTGCCGGCCTCGATCTTGGACAGGTCGAGAATATCGCTGATCAAGGCCACCAGCGAATTGGCTGAAAGCTCGATGTTGTCAAGATACTGCTGTTGCTCGGGAGAAAGCTCGGTGTTGCGCAGCAGGTGGGCCATGCCGATCACACCGTTCATGGGGGTGCGGATCTCATGGCTCATGTTGGCCAAAAACTCGCTTTTTGCCTGATTGGCCGCCTCGGCCGTCTCCTTGGCCTGCTGCAACTCGCCTTCGGCCTGCTTGCGCGCGGTGATGTCGCGCGACAACACGACAAAACGGGGTTCAGTGGCATGGGAGTCCGTCTTGCGGGCCACGGCCAACTCAAACCAGTAGGTGCCGCTGGGCACGGTGAGACACAGCTGCCGCCCGTGGGAATGGCCGGTGGTCTGGGCCTCCTGCAGGGCCTCCAGACAGACCGTTGCCGCCTCGGACGGCATCACCTCGCTGACGGTCCTGCCCAGCAGCTCCTCCACCGGCGCGGCCAACTGCTCGCTGTGGCGGGTATAGCAGGCATAATACCGACCATCGAGGCCCATCTCGAACAACAGGTCCGGCACCGCCTGCAACAGGGAGTTCAGGTTCAGGCGTTCCTGATCCAGGGCCAGTTCGGTGGCGATATGCTGTTCCATCTGCCGGAACAGCAGACAGACCAGCAGGGTGGCCGGCGGATAGAGCAGCAGCACCGGCACGGTGATCTTGGCCAGCACCACCGCGGCAAGCTCTGGCGGCAGGAAGGTCATACTGCCCATCATCCAGAGATGCACCAACAGGCCGAAGAGCAATAAACCCAGCGGCTCGGCAGCCCATGGCCGGCGGTTACGCAGATAGTGCCAGCCGATGCCGATACCGACTGAACCGATGATTACCGCCACCCCCACCGCAGCGCCCACCCCTCCCAGCCACCAGCGATAGACAACGGCCGGCAGCGCAGCCAGGACAGCCACCACCGGGCCGCCAAACAGACCAGCCACCGCCAGTATGATCGAACGGCCATCGAAGATCAGGCCGGGCTGAAAGACCACCGGGGTCAGCATCACTAGCAGCACAACCCCGCCAAACAGCGCCCCGGTCAGCAGCGGAACGAGCAGCCCCGTGCGATTAAGGCGCCGCACCAACAGGCTGTGGACAAAGGTTAAGGCCACCAGCAGGGCTATATTCTGAATCAACGAGAGGTAGAACATCAGCCATCCCCTAACATCGGCAACAGGTGCAGAGCTTTTCGGAAACTATACCAGAGCTCTGAATTTTTGCAGCACAGACAATCTAAATCCATAAAACCGGCGCACCGTCGGCACCAAACAAACTCTGGCACAGCAGATGCAACTTCGAAGGACACCACCACAGAAAACTGGAGTTACGGCATGCACACGGCACTGGTTTGCGACAGTGATAACGTTTTTCGAGGACAGCTGAAGGCCACGTTGCTGGAACTCGGCTTTCGCACCGTGCTGCTCTGCTCCAGCCGCGACGAAGCGCTGGCACTGACGGTCGAGCATCTGCCGCAGCTTGCCGTGCTTGAGGCGGCAGCTCCGATACAGGGTCTGACGCTGGCCGCCAGACTGCAAAACCACCTTGCGATCATGACGCTGCTGATGGTCAGGCCAGCTGATCGGCCGCTGTTAAAACAGGCAGACACTGACCAGATTGATGCCTTTTTAGCCAAACCGTCGCTGCCATCCGAACTGCCACTGGCCGTCGAACTGGCGCTGCTCACCGTACAACAATGCGCAGGACTGAAAACAGAGCTACAGGCCACCCAGAGGGCGCTTAGGGAGCGGAAACAGGTCGAACAGGCCAAGGGACTGCTGATGTTGCGGGAACGGCTGACCGAAGAGCAGGCCTACCGCAGGATGCGCAGCCAGGCCATGGCACGCCGCATCAGCATGGCTGCACTGGCAGAGGAGCTGATCAACTCGACGACGAACAACCGCTGAGCGCCCTGCCGGCCGGGCTGGCCATGACTAACTGATCGGCGTGCCGCTCCAACTCGAGCACCAGTTGTTTATCCAGCTTCTTCAGCCAACGCCTGGGGATCGACTGGCTGCCATAGTAACAACCGGCCAGCATGCCGCAGATGGCGCCGGTGGTATCGGCATCCCCTCCCTGGTTGACGGTACCGACCAGACAGTCCTCGAAGTCACGGCCTCTGAAAAAGTAGTGGAAGACCGTTGCCAGGGTATCGGCCACATAGGCGGTTGCC
This sequence comes from Geobacter sp. UBA4074, assembly GCA_002383415.1. Classification (GTDB taxonomy): domain Bacteria; phylum Desulfobacterota; class Desulfuromonadia; order Geobacterales; family Pseudopelobacteraceae; genus Trichlorobacter. The sequence continues at coordinate 1,910 of DFYU01000138.1, read as the reverse complement.
AGCCTGCGATAGGGCACAAAACTGAACTGGTGATGACGTGCCACCAGGGCGTCGGCCTCTTTACGCAGCCGACTTTTGGAGGCCCCCTGCAGGATCAGGTGCAGCATGCTGCCGATGCAGAGGCAAGCTGCGTCGGAGAGCTGTTGGTGGTGGGTCAGACGGGCCTGTTCCAGGGCGTATTTCTTGAGCAGCTCTCGGTCCGGCAACGACAACAGGGCTGCCGGCAGCACCCGCATCACGGCGCCGTTGCCGCCGTCCCAGTGATTGTAGGGCGCATCCAGGGTGCCATGCAGCATAAAGGCGCGAATCCCCTTGCGGCAGGTATCGCCGCAGTCCACCGGCCGGGACCTGAGCCAGATAGCGAACTCACGAGCGATCGCCTCCCGCGACCAGCCCTGATGCTTGGCAACGGCACGGGCAATGCAGAGCGCCATCTCGGTGTCATCGGTGACCTGCCCCGGCTTTAACCGCAGCCAGCCGCCTCCGACGACCTCCTTGAAGACGCCGTACTGGGCCGCTATCTCCGGGGCGGTCATAAACTCCACCGTGGCCCCCAGGGCGTCGCCGATGGCCATGCCGACAAAGGCGGCCCGCGCACGCTGTTTCAGTTCTTCCGGGCTTACGTCAATCACCATACCGCTCAGCAAAGCAAAATAGCTGCCAACTTTGGCATGCTCCATGCTTTATCAAAAACAAGCTCAGGCAACGGCGCCTGCGGGGCATCCCCCTGCGGCGCCGTTTGCCGTTTGAAAGGAGACCAACCATGGCAACGGCATGCGAACAACTGAAAAAAGTACAGGGCCACCCCTGCTTCGGCGGCGGTCAGCACACAACCGGCCGGATGCACCTGGCGGTGGCCCCGGCCTGCAACATCAAGTGCGGCTACTGCACCCGCAAGCACGACTGCGCCAACGAATCGCGCCCCGGTGTGGCCAGCCGCCTGCTGACCCCGGCCGAGGCGCTGGACAAGGTGCGCGAGGTGATGGCCTCCCCACTGTTGGGCCCCACCATGCGGGTGGTGGGTATTGCCGGTCCCGGGGACCCGCTGGCCAACCAGGCCACCTTCGAGACCTTTCGCCTGGTGGGTGAACAGTTCCCCGACCTGATGAAATGTATGAGCACCAACGGGCTACTGCTACCTGAATCGCTGGATCGCCTGGCCGAGCTTGGACTGCACAGCCTGACCATCACCATCAACGCCATCGAGGCCGCCACCGCAACCCGCATCTACCGCCACATCTACTACCACGGCAGGCGCTACAGCGGCGAAGCGGCGGCCGAGATCCTGCTGGCCAGCCAGTATGAGGGGCTGCAGCGGGCTGTAGAACTGGGCATGGTGGTCAAGGTCAACACGGTGCTGATCCCCGGCATCAACGATGCCGAGATCCCGCAGATCGCCGAGCGGATCAGGGGGCTGGGGGCCTTTGTGATGAACGTGATGCCGCTGATCCCCCAGGCCGACCTGGCCCATGTAGTGCCCCCGTCCGACGCCTACCTGGCCCAGGTGCGCAACGACAACGAACGGATCATCGGGCAGATGCGGCATTGTAAGCAGTGCCGGGCCGACGCGGTCGGCCTGCTGTAGGAGACGACCATGCAGATCAGCACCTTTACGCCCGACGACATCCATCCCTTTCTGGCACTGGCCAGAGACGAAGGCTGGGTAAGCCACCGCCGCGAACTAGCCTTTCTGCTGGAACGCTCACCGGAGGGCTGTCTGGTCTGCCACGAACAGGGCAAGCCGGTGGGGTTTGTGACTGCCATCCGCCACGGCCGCTCCGGTTGGATCGGCAACCTGCTGGTGGGTGCGGTCAACCGTGGACGCGGCATCGGCAGCGCCCTATTCAAGCAGGCCATGGAGATGCTCCAACGCAGCGGTACGGCAACGGTCTGGCTGACCGCCTCAACCG
>DFYU01000121.1:172-4392 GCA_002383415.1 Geobacter sp. UBA4074 | reverse complement strand
CCGGAGGGGACGTGGATATGGATCTGGCGCCCCTCGAAGGCGCCGTGGGGGATATTGAACTGGCCGGCATGGGCCTGCACGTAGGAGAGGGCCGCCCGGGCCGACTCCTTCATCACGTCCCCCAGCGAGCCGGTCAGGATCAGCTCCGGCTTGCCCGGCATGGCGGTGGCCTCAACAAAGAGAATATCGCCGCCGGTCTCGGTCCAGGCCAGGCCGGTCACCACCCCCACCCGGTCCAGCTCGGCCGCCACCTCGTTGTGGAACTTCTTGGGCCCCAGCAGCTCGGCCACCACCTCGGGGGTGATCTCTTTGCGCAGCGGCTTGGTCTGGGTGATCTCCTTGGCGATCTTGCGCAGCACCTGGCCGATGGTGCGCTGCAGGTTGCGTACCCCGGCCTCGCGGGTGTACTCGCGGATGATGCGGGTCAGCGCCTCTTCGGTAAAGGTGGGCGGCGTTTTGGCCAGGCCGTTTTCCTCCAGCTCGCGGGGGATGATGAAGCTGCGGGCGATATGCAGTTTCTCCTCGGTGGAGTAGCCGGCCAGCCGGATCACCTCCATCCGGTCCTTTAGGGGGCCGGGGATCGGGTCCAGCTGGTTGGCCGTGGTGATGAACATCACCTTGGACAGGTCGAAGGGCACATCCAGGTAGTGGTCCTGGAAGGAGAAGTTCTGCTCCGGGTCCAGTACCTCCAGCAGGGCCGACGAGGGGTCGCCGCGGAAGTCCTGGCCCAGCTTGTCGATCTCGTCCAGCNNCGATGTAGGTGCGGCGGTGGCCGCGGATCTCAGCCTCGTCCCGCACCCCGCCCAGGGAGACCCGCACGAACTTGCGGCCCATGGCTCGGGCAATGGAGCGGCCCAGAGAGGTCTTGCCGACGCCGGGTGGTCCGACAAAGCAGAGTACCGGCCCCTTCATCGATTCCTTCAGGGAACGCACCGCCAGGAACTCCAGGATCCGTTCCTTGACCTTTTTCAGGTTGTAGTGGTCTTCGTCCAGCACTCCTTCCGCCTTGACGATGTCCAACAGGTCCTGGGTGGAGACGTTCCAAGGCATGCCGGCCAGGTAGTCCAGGTAGGTACGGGAGACGGTGTATTCCGGCGATGAGGCGTTGATCCGTTCCAGCCGTTTCAGTTCCTTGTCAGCGATCTTCTTGACTTCGTCCGGCAGGCCGGCCTCCTCGATCTTCTTGCGCAGCTCGTTGATGTCGGCCGACCGGGGGTCCTCATCCCCCAGTTCCTCCTGGATCTGCTTCATCTGTTCCCGCAGCAGGTATTCCTTCTGGTTCTTGCCCACACGCCGGTTGACCTCGGTCTTCAGTTCCGCGTTGACCTGCAGCTTCTGCACCTCGTTGGTCAGATGGATGTAGACCTTTTTCAGTCGCTCCAGCGGATCGATGGTCTCCAGCAGTTCCTGCAGGTCGGCCAGCGGCAGGTTGACGTAGAGTGCCACCAGGTCTGACAGGCGGGCCGGGTTGTCGATGTAGTCGATCATCTTCATCACGTCATCCGGCAGCGGCTTGCCATAGGAGAGTGAGATCTTCAGCAGGCCGATCAGCGACTGCACCAGTGCCTCGGAAACCAGCCCCTTTTCGGCAAATTCCCGTAGCACCTCCACCTGGATCAGCGGGAAGGGGCTGGTCTGCTCCAGGTCGCCCAGCTGAATCCGGTTGACCCCCTCCAGGGTGATCTTGTGGCGGCCGCCGCTGACCTTCTTGATCTGGGTCACCCGGCAGACGGTGCCGATATCGTGCAGCCGCGTCCGCACCTCGGCCTCCTCCTGATCGGCCCGCTGCAGCGTGACCGCCATGAAGCCGTCGTAATGCTCCTGGGCCTCTTTAAAGGGCAGGGCGCCACTTTCATCCTGGTAGACCGGGAAGACCATGTAGGGGAAGGCCACCATGTCCTTCAGCAGGTACAGGGGCAGGGCTTCGGGTATGTTCAGTTCGCTGTGTGGCATGGTTGGGATACGACTCCTCTGGTGGTGCGGTTTGGGGTCGATAATGGTCTGCGATAATGGTCTGGTATGGTAGCACAGCGGGGCTGTTATCGCAATCTCAGGTCCGCCGGCCGTCTCGCACTGCCACCGCTACCGTGTGGACGCAGGCTGCGGGGCCAGCCAGTCGTCGATACAGTCGGGCCAGGAAGCGGATGGTCACCAGACGGTGGAGGGCAGCCTGGGTCAGCCGGTAGAGCCAGCGCCGCAGCCAGGAGGGGCGCGGTGATCCCAGCAACAGCGGACAATAGTCGGCCAGCCGCAGGGTGATTCGCTGGCCGTTGTCCGGCAGCGGCGCGGTCAACAGCAGCAGCTCGCCCCGCTCGCAGTGGGCCGGCTGCACCAGCCAGCCGCCGCAGATCCGCAGGGCCAGGCCGTCCCCCTCAGGGAGTGTAACCGGTTCCGGTGGCAGGAAGGTCAAGAGCGGCAGCCAGCCTGCCAGGGTGAAGGCAAGACCTTGTTCGGTGGTTAGTGGCCGCACCAGACCCCAGGTCTGTCTGGTGATGTCGCTCAGGTAGTGCTGCAGCAGTTCCTGCCCGGAGAGCTGCTGCAGGCCGGGGGGCAGATCGGTCCACTGGATCGAGAAGACCGAGTTGTCTTCCTGCAGCACCTGCTGACAGGCGATCTGCTGTGTCGGGTGTGTGACCATGGGTGCTAGTGTGCCACAAAATAGTCTGCTTGCCAGCCACTGATTTTATGGCACACTACTGACCACTATGACGACACTGACAAGCAAGGCGATACTGGTCACCGGGGCCGGCGGTTTCATCGGCCGACGCCTGGTGCATGAACTGCTGCAACGGGGCCATCGGGTGCGCTGCATGGACCGTCGACCTGCCGGTCATCCCACCGGTTGCGAGCAGGTGCAGGCCGACCTGCTCGATCCGGACAGCCTGACGGCGGCCCTGGCCGATGTGGACAGCGCTTACTATCTGGTGCACTCCATGGGGCGGGGTAACGGTGATTTTGCCGATCAGGACCGTCAGGCGGCCCGCAACTTCGTGGCTGCCGCCGAGGCGGCCGGGGTCAGGCGGGTGATCTATCTGGGCGGGCTGGGGGAGACCGGTGACAATCTGTCCCACCACCTGGCCAGCCGGTTGGAGGTGGCTCATATCCTGCAGTCGGGCCGCTTCAGCACCACCTTTCTGAGGGCCGCGGTGATCATCGGTTACGGTGGCGCCTCCTACGAGATGGTACACAGCCTGGTGCGGCGTCTGCCGATCATGATCACCCCCCGTTGGGTGGCCACCCGCAACCAGCCGATCGCCGTTGCCGATGTGATCGCCTATCTGGCCGGTTGCCTGCAAGAACCGCGCACCGAGGGGCAGACCTTCGACATCGGCGGCCCGGATGTCTTGACCTACAAGGAGATGATGGAGCGCTTTGCCCGGATCGAGGGGCGGCGGATCTGGATTGTCCCGGTGCCGGTGCTGACCCCCAAACTGTCCGCCTACTGGGTCGGCCTGGTGACCCCGGTCAAGGCGGCCATCGCCATCGCCCTGATCGAAGGGCTCAAAAACGAGGTGATCTGCCGCGACAATCGGATCCGCGAGCTGATCCCGATCCCGTTGACCAGCTTTGATGATGCGTTACGAACGGCCCTGGCCGAACAACAACAGGCAGGAGGATGAAACCATGAGCAAAAAGATCGGTGTGGTGCTGTCGGGCTGCGGGGTGCGGGACGGCAGCGAGATTCACGAGGCGGTGCTGACCCTGTTGGCCATTGACCAGGCTGGTGCCGAGGCGGTCTGTATGGCCCCTGATACGGAGCTGGCCGAGGTGAACCATTGCAGCATGGAGGCCACCGGCGCCAAGCGCAGGGTGCTGGTGGAGTCGGCCCGTATCGCCCGCGGCAACATTAAAGACATCAAGACGGTCACGGCTGCCGATCTGGATGCCCTGATCTTCCCCGGCGGCTTTGGCGCTGCGCTGAACCTGTGCGACTTCGGCCAGAAGGGGGCCGCGGCCAGTGTTAATTCTGAGGTGGCCCGGCTGGTGCGGGAGGTGCATGCCGCCAAAAAGCCGATCGGCGCCATCTGCATCGCCCCGGCCCTGATCGCCGCTATCCTGGGTGAGGGCGCTGCGCCGACCCTGACCATCGGCTCTGATGCCGGCACCGCCGCCGAGATCGAGAAGACCGGTTCACGGCATCAGACCTGTGGCGTGACCGAGTTTGTGGTGGACAACGCCAATAAGATCGTCACCACCCCGGCCTACATGCTGGGCACCCG
>DFYU01000121.1:0-161 GCA_002383415.1 Geobacter sp. UBA4074 | reverse complement strand
TCCGATCGGGGCGCCCGCTTTCGTGTGGGTATAAGCTAGTCGATTGGAACAGGGTGTCGCGACTCATACCTCTTTTTGGCACTGTTTTACGAGTGCTTTGTCAAAGGTCATCAGCCTGTGTTGCCCCTGCCGGACCGTGGCAGCCAGCAGGCAGTCCACCG
>DFYU01000061.1 GCA_002383415.1 Geobacter sp. UBA4074 | reverse complement strand
GGGTGTTGCCGATGGCATTCAGGAGAGACTGTCCAAGCACGGATGGTACCTGCCTTGTAAATGGGCTGTTGGCCGCTGTTTGCGGCAGTTTTTCTTTATAACTGTTCGTGTTGGGGGGGTCAAGGAGTTATCGGGGTAACGGCTTATTGTCGCATCACTTTCCTGTTGACAGCCTTCCCCGGTTTGTGTTTTAGGTGAAACTACAGGTAGATGATGGTTTCCATCCACCCCGTTTTTTTCATTCCAGCGGTTACATCCCCAGCGTAACATCCGTGATAAAACGTTAGATGCCTGATCTTTCATTGTGTGCAGCACCTGTGCCATCCATCTAAAGAAAGGCTTCGGCTCGTGTCCGGCAGCTTCGATCCTCTGTGCCCCGATCTTCGGTAACCCTATTTAATGTCTCTCACCCTTAATCCCACCAGCAGGAGAAACGCGTTGTGAACCTCCAGGAACTCAAGAACAAGAAAATCAGTGAATTGAATGCCATTGCCCGTGATCTGAACATTGAGGGGGCCTCGGGCCTGCGCAAGCAGGACCTGATCTTTGCCATCCTGAATGCCCAGACTGAACAGAACGGTTCCATTTACGGCGAAGGGGTTCTGGAGACCCTGCAGGATGGCTTTGGCTTCCTGCGGGCGCCGGACTACAACTACCTGCCGGGTCCCGACGATATCTATGTCTCCCCCAGTCAGATCCGACGCTTCAACCTGCGTACCGGCGATACAGTTTCCGGCCAGATCCGCCCGCCCAAGGAGGGCGAGCGCTATTTTGCGCTGCTCAAGGTGGAGACCATCAACTTCGAGTCACCTGAGGCGGCCCGCGACAAGACCCTCTTCGACAACCTGACCCCGCTTTATCCTGAAGAAAAACTGAAACTGGAGACCGCGCCAGACAACTACGGCATGCGGGTGATGGAGCTGGTTTCACCGATTGGTAAGGGACAACGCGGCCTGATCGTGGCCCCGCCCCGCACCGGCAAGACCATGCTGATCCAGAATATCGCCAACTCCATCGCCGAGAACCACCCTGAGGTCTACCTGATCGTGCTCTTGATCGATGAGCGGCCCGAAGAGGTGACCGACATGCAGCGTTCGGTCAAGGGCGAAGTGGTCTCCTCCACCTTTGACGAGCCGGCTACCCGTCACGTGCAGGTGGCCGAGATGGTGATCGAGAAGGCTAAGCGGCTGGTGGAACATAAGAAGGACGTGGTGATCCTGCTGGATTCCATCACCCGTCTGGCCCGGGCCTACAACACCGTGCTGCCCCCCTCCGGCAAGATCCTGACCGGCGGCGTGGACGCCAACGCCCTGCAGAAGCCCAAGCGCTTCTTTGGCGCGGCCCGTAACATCGAAGAGGGCGGCTCTTTGACCATCATCGCCACCGCCCTGGTGGACACCGGCAGCAAGATGGACGAGGTGATCTTCGAGGAGTTTAAGGGCACCGGCAACATGGAGGTCCATCTGGACCGCCGCCTGGTTGAAAAACGCACCTTCCCGGCCATTGACATCAACAAGTCCGGCACCCGCAAGGAGGAGTTGTTGATCGAAAAGGTGTCGCTCAACCGGATCTGGATCCTGCGCAAGGTGCTGCACCCGATGAACGTGGTGGATGCCATGGAGTTTCTGCTGGACAAGCTGTCAGAAACCAAGACCAATCAGGATTTTCTGGATTCAATGAATAAATAACAAGAAAAAGCTTGAATTTTTTTGCGAAAATCCGATACAGTACACTTTCGCCAAGATACAGCTTTATGACGAGCTGAAAAAGAGGAGGAGTTGCAATGAAAGAAGGAATTCACCCCGCTTACGCCGAGATCACCGTGAAGTGCGCCTGTGGTCACAGCTTCCAGACCCGTTCCACCCGTAAGGAAATCTTTACTGAAATCTGCTCCGCCTGCCACCCCTTCTTCACCGGCAAGCAGAAGCTGGTGGACACCGCCGGCCGCGTCGAGCGGTTCAAGAAGCGTTACGGCCAGGCCTAGCGTCCACGTGTAGGGTATCGAGGGGGGTGTGCCGGAGAGGTGCAGCCCCCTTTTTGCATCTTGTGGGGATCGTATGAACATCGAACTGTTGCAATACACCGCTGAACCGGAACGGACCGTGGCCCTTGCGGCCCGGCTCTGCTATTCGCCGGCCGACCTGGAAGAACTGCGGGCCAGGATCGATAGTGGCGACTGCGCTGCCTTTATCGACAAGATCATGTCACTGGGGCACCACTCGGTACTGGAGCATGCCTCCTTCACCTTCGGTATCGAGGGGATCTCACGGGTCACCTCGCACCAGCTGGTGCGGCACCGGGTGGCCTCCTACTCCCAGCAGTCGCAACGTTATGTCTCCCACGCCGAGCGCTTTGCCGCTGTGCTGCCGCCAGCCGTGGCCGCCAATGACGAGGCCAAGCGGATCTTCGAGTTCACCACCGGCGTGGTGCACCAGGCCTACAAGCAACTGGTGGAGATGGGGATTGCGGCCGAAGATGCCCGTTACCTGCTGCCCAATGCCACCGAGACCAAGATCATCATGACCATGAACGCCCGGGAGCTGCTGCACTTCTTCCGCTTGCGCTGCTGTGAGCGGGCCCAGTGGGAAATCCGTTCCATGGCGGTGGGCATGCTCAAGCTGGTCAAGCAGATCGCCCCCACCATCTTCCGCGACGCCGGCCCCGGTTGTGTGGCCGGCCCTTGCCCGGAAGGTGAGTTCTGTTGCGGCCGCACGGCCGAGATACGTAAGCAGTTCAGGAGTCTGACCTAAATGGAAAAAATCAATATCGGCGGCCAGGCGGTGCTGGAAGGGGTGATGATGCGCGCCCCCCGGGCCATGGCCATTGCCGTGCGTCGCCCCAGTGGTGAGATCGTCATCAAACGCGAGCAGACGCCGCCCCTTTCGGAGCGCTTCCCGATCGTCAAGTTGCCGCTGGTGCGCGGTGCGGTGGCCCTGGTCACCTCGCTGATCATCGGCATCAAGGCCCTCAATTTCTCGGCCAACGAGGCGCTGGTGGAGGAGGAGCAGGAAGGCGGGGAGGCGAAACAGGAAGAGCTTTCTTCCTGGGCCCTGGCCGGCACCATGGTGGTGGCCTTCGGCTTCGGTATCGCCCTGTTCTTCGTGTTGCCGCTCTACCTGACCAAGCTGCTGGTGCCGGTGATCGGTGATAACAACATCATCTTCAACCTGGTGGATGGCGTGATCCGGGTGGTGGTGTTCCTGCTCTATATCTGGTCCATCGCCAAGATGAAGGATATCGAGCGGGTCTTCCAGTACCACGGCGCCGAGCACAAGACGATCTATGCCTTTGAAGAGGGGGTCGAGCTGACCTTGGAGAACGTCAAGCGTTTCAGCCGACTGCACCCCCGCTGCGGCACCAGCTTCCTGCTGATCGTGATGCTGGTCAGCATCGCCGTCTTTTCGCTGATCCCCAAGGCCTGGCCGTTTATCTGGAAGGCCCTCTCGCGGGTGGTGCTGCTGCCGCTGATCGCCGGCATCTCCTACGAGTTCCTGAAATGGAGCGCCAAGCACGATCAACACCCGTTGGTCAAGCTGGTGATCGCTCCTGGTTTGGCCCTGCAACGCCTGACCACCCGCGAGCCGGATGACGACCAGCTGGAGGTGGCGATTTGTTCAGTCAAGGAAGCATTGGATGAAAATGGCGGCTATAGTGATGACCGCATAGTGGTGTAAGGAATAGAGAGCATGTTTGATAAGATACAAGATTTAGAGATCCGTTTTCAGGAGCTGGAATCGCTGTTGTCCGATCCGACCGTGATCGCCAACCAGCCCGAGTTCCGCAAGCTGTCCCGCGAGCATGCCGATCTGGCGCCCTTGATCGAGGCCTTTCGCCGCTACAAGAAGGTGCTGGAAGAGCTGGACGAAAACAAGGAGCTGCTGGCCGACCCCGAGATGAAGGAGATGGCCGAGGAGGAGATCAGCCGCCTGAGCGAGGAGAAGGAGCGCCTCGATGCCGAGATCAAGATCCTGCTCTTGCCCAAGGATCCCAACGATTCCCGCGACGTGATCCTGGAGATCCGGGCCGGCACCGGCGGCGACGAGTCGGCCCTGTTCTGCGGCGACCTGTTCCGGATGTATTCCCGCTTTGCCGAGAAGAACCGCTGGAAGGTTGAGATGCTGTCCTGTTCCGAATCGGAGCGGGGCGGCTACAAGGAAGTCATCGCTTCCATCGAAGGCCAGGACGTCTACGCCAAGCTGAAATACGAGTCCGGCACCCACCGGGTGCAGCGGGTTCCCGAAACCGAGGCCCAGGGCCGGATTCACACCAGCGCCTGCACCGTGGCGATCATGGC
>DFYU01000037.1 GCA_002383415.1 Geobacter sp. UBA4074 | reverse complement strand
GCAGCCGATGCAGTTCTCCTCGTGAAAATCCACGATGCCGTTATGGTACTGGATGACGGCCCCCGGCGCCGGGCAGGCCTTGAGGCAGCCCGGATCGGCGCAATGCATGCAGCCATCCTTGCGGATCAGCCATTCCAGTTTTCCCTTTTCAGATTCCACCTCGGCATAGCGCATCAAGGTCCAGGTCTTCTCGTTCAGGTCCCGCGGGTTGTCATAGACTCCGGTAGTTATTCCGACCTCGTCCCGCAGGTCGTTCCACTCCATGCAAGCCGCTTGGCATGCCTTGCAGCCGATGCATTTTGAAATATCGATCAGCTTGGCCAGTTCCACGGTTTTGCGCACGCCCGGTGGCGGTGTGGTGGTGGCTGAACGGCGCTTGATGTCCAATGATTGAAGTGCCATGGCTCGCTCCCTTACGCTTTCTCGATGGCGACCAGGAAGGTCTTGAACTCGGGGGTCTGGGTATTGGCGTCACCCACAAAGGGGGTCAGGGTGTTGGCGATATAGCCGTTTTTAGCCACCCCCTTGAAGCCCCAGTGGATGGGAATCCCCACGGTATGCACCCGCTTCCCGTCCACATCCAGCGCCTTGAGCCGTTTGGTCACCACCGCCACCGCCTTGATATGGCCACGCTTCGAGCTGACCTTGACTTTGTCGCCGGATTTGATCCCCTTCGCCTTGGCCAGCTCCTCATCGATCTCCACAAACTGCTCCGGCTGGAGGATCGCGTTCAGTTTGGCATGCTTGGTCCAGAAGTGAAAATGTTCCGTCAGGCGGTAGGTGGTGCCGATGTAGGGAAATTCCTTGGAGCTGCCCAGCGCCGCCAGGTCGTCCTTGAAGATCCGCGCCGCCGGATTGCTTACTACGGCAGGATGCAGGGGGTTGGTCTCCAGCGGTGTTTCGAACGGCTCATAGTGTTCGGGGAACGGTCCTTCCGCCAGTTTATCAACACCAAACAGGCGCGCCACCCCTTCCGGGTTCATGATGAACGGCCCCACATTCTGCTCCGGTGCGGCGTCAGGTCGCATATCGGGCACATCCATCCCCTGCCATTTCTGTGCCTTGGCATCCCAGGCGATCACCTTGCGCCGGGGGTCCCACGGTTTGCCGGTTGCATCACAGGAGGCCCGGTTGTAAATGATCCGGCGGTTGGCCGGCCAGGCAAAGGCCCAGTTGGGAGTGTTGCCCAAGCCGCTTGGATCACTATTGTCACGACGCGCCATCATGTTTCCAGCCTGAGTCCAGGCGCCGGAGAAGATCCAGCAACCACAGGCCGTTGAACCGTCATCGCGTAACTGGGCGAAGCCGGCCAGTTGTTCACCCGGCTTGGCCAGCACCTTGGTCGGGTCCTTCGGGTCGGTTACATCGGCCAAGGCCTTGCCGTTGAACTCTCGGGCCACCTCTTCGGCCGACGGGCTGGCAGGAATCAGGTATGGCCAGCTCAGATTGAGGATTGGGTCGGGGAAGGCCCCTCCTCCCTTCCGATACAGTTCGCGCAGTTTGAGAAAGAGCCCGGCGATGATCTCGGCATCGCCCCGGGCTTCAGCCGGTGGGTTCGCTCCCTTGTAGTGCCATTGCAAGACACGGCTGGAGTTGACCAGCGAGCCGTCTTCCTCGGCAAAGCAACCGGAGGGGAGGCGAAAGACCTCGGTCTGGATCTTGGCTGGATCGACGTTGTTGAACTCGCCGTAATTTTTCCAGAATTCAGAGGTTTCCGTTGCCAGCGGATCAATCACCACCAGGTATTTCAATTTTGCCAGTGCCTCCCCAATCTTGGCCTTGTTGGGGAACGCCGCCAGGGGGTTGAAGCCCTGGGCAAAGTAACCGTTCAGCTTGCCCTGGTGCATCAGTTCGAACACCTGCAGGACGTCGTATACCTTGTCCAGTTTGGGCAGCCATTCGTAGCACCAGTTGTTTTCCTTGGTCGCTGCGTTGCCGTACCACGATTTCATCAGGCTGACATGGAAGGCCGGATAATTCTGCCAAAAGCTCATCTGGCCCGGACGGAGCGGCTTAAAGGCGCGTTTATCCAGAAACGTCTTGAAATCCTGCTCCTTATCACCGGCTAAGGTCAGGTAGCCGGGCAGCGAGTTGGACAACAGCCCCAGATCGGTCAGACCCTGGATGTTGGAGTGGCCGCGCAGGGCGTTGATACCGCCCCCGGCCATGCCGATGTTGCCCAGCAGCAACTGCACCATTGCCGTCGTCCGGATTATCTGCGTGCCGGTGGAGTGCTGGGTCCAGCCCAGGGCGTAGAGAAAAGTGGTGGTTTTGTCAGGGGCCGAGGTCTCCGCGATCATCTCGCAGATCTTGAGAAACTGGTCACGGGGGGTGCCGGTGAGCTTGGTGACCATCTCCACGGTATAACGGGAATAATGCTGCTTGAGTAGATTGAAGACGCAACGCGGGTGCTGCAGCGTCTCATCGACCAGCACAAAGCCGTCGGGCCCCTTCTGATAGGACCAGGAGCTCTTGTCGTAGGCTCGCTTGTCTTTGTCGTAGCCGGAAAACAGGCCGTTATCGAACTGGTAGTCGTCGTTGACCAGGAAACTGGCGTCGGTGAATTTCTTCACATACTCATGCTGGATCTTGTCATTGCTTAGGAGATAGTTGATCAGACCTCCCAAAAAGGCGATGTCGCTACCCGAACGGAGCGGAGCGTAATAGTCGGCCACGGCCGCGGAACGGGTAAAGCGTGGATCGATAACGATCAGCTTGGCATTGTTGTGGGCCTTGGCCTCTGTTACCCATTTGAAACCGCAGGGGTGTGCCTCGGCGGCATTGCCCCCCATCACAACGACGAGATTGGCATTCTTGATGTCGACCCAATGGTTGGTCATGGCGCCGCGACCGAATGTAGTGGCAAGACTTGCCACGGTGGGGGCGTGTCAGACTCGGGCCTGGTTGTCGATGGCGATCATCCCCAGGCTGCGCAGCATTTTGTTGGTCAGGTAGCCGGTTTCGTTGCTGGCGGCTGAGGCGGCCAGGAAACCGGTGGTCAGCCAGCGATTCACCGTCAGGCCATCGGCGGTCTTTTGAACAAAATTGGTGTCGCGGTCCTGTTTCATCAGTGTGGCGATACGGCTGAAGGCGTCATCCCATGAGATGCGTTGCCACTCGTTGCCGCCTGGCGCCCGATACTCGGGGTATTTCAGACGGTTCGGGCTGTGAATGAAATCGAGCAGGCCGGCGCCCTTGGGACAGAGTGTGCCGCGATTGACCGGATGATCGGCATCCCCTTCGATATGGATGATCGATGCTGTGGCATTCTTTGCCCGGTCCCCCAGGCTGCTCATGATCAAGCCGCATCCCACCGAACAGTAGGGGCAGGTGTTGCGCACCTCCGTCGTGCGGGTCAGCTTGAAGCTGCGGACCTCTGCCAGCGCCTTGCCTGTAGGAAAGCCCAGCATCGCCACGCTGGAACCCCCCAAGCCTCCGGCGCAGAACTTGAAGAACTGCCGTCGTGTCACCTGCATATTCACGCCCTCCTTGGTTGGGATGAATCGTTTCGTTCATCTAACAATGAACATCAGCATCTATCCATGGCATCTCCGGCAGACAGCCCACATGAATCCCAGCAGTGGCAGCAGCCGGCATTTTTTTATACTATCAGAAAACGACGGAATTGCCAGGGGCCGGCACTGACAAAATCAAGTGGTCGCCTGAAAAAGGTTGTGTCACGCCATGGTGCCGATGGTTGTGCGGAAACGCGCCAGCGACAAGCTGAACAGCACCGAGCCGATCAAGGTCAGGGAGAGCAGCTGGGGCCAGACCACCGCCAGGCCGGCGCCACGGTACAGTACGGCCTGGGCCAGCATCACGAAGTGGGTGTTGGGGGCCACCATCATCAGGTAGCGGACCAGCTCGGGCATGCTCTCGCGGGGGGTGGTGCCGCCGGACAGGATCTGCAGCGGCAGCAGCACCAGCATCAGCAGCAGGCCGAACTGCGGCATGGACCGAGCCAGGGTGCCGAGGAAGATCCCCAGCGAGGTGGTGGCGAACAGGTGCAGGGTGCAGCCCAGCAGAAACAGCAGCAGCGAACCTTCGATCGGTACCGCAAGCCAGCCCTGGACCACCAGCAGCAGGGAGCCGGCCGTGGCCAGCAGCACCACCAGCCCCATGGCCCAGACCTTGGCGGTCATGATCTCCAGGGGGGTGACCGGCATGGCCAGCAGGTGTTCCACGGTGCCGTGTTCCCGCTCCCGCAGCAGCGCCGCGCCGGTCAGGATGATCGACAGCATGGTGACGTTGTCGATCAGCTTCATCACCGCACCGAACCAGGTCTTGTTCAGCTGGGGGTTGAAGCGGGCCCGCAGCGCCAGTTCAACCGGCGGCGTGGGGTCGGCGCCATAGGCCTGCAGAAAGCGACTGATCTCGTTGCCGACCATGATCTGGATGTAGCCGCTGCCGGTGAAGGCCTGGCTCATGCGGGTGGCGTCCACGTTGAGCTGGATGCTGGGGTTGCGACCGGCCAGCAGGTTGCGCTGGAAGGAGGCCGGGATGGTCAGGGCAAAGGTATCCAGGCCGGCGTCCATGCGCGCATCCATCTCGCGCAGGCTGATCAGGGAGGGCGGCATGAAGTGAGGCGGGTAAAAGGCGTCGCTGATCCGCTGGGAGAGCTGGGAACGGTCTTCATCCACAATGGCGATCGGCGCCTTGTTGAGGGTCTCGGGCATGGCGGTGGCGGCGGTGTAGATGGCCAGACTGAAGGCGTAGATAATCAGAAACAGCATGACCGGATCCCGCAGCAGGCCCCGCAGTTCCTTGACACCCAGGTGGAGGATGTTGGCCGGCCGCACGGTCAGCGCTCCTGTTTCTTCAGCAGCAGCGCGCCCAGCAGGGTCAGCAGCGGCACCGCCAGCAGCAACGGCAGGAAGGATGACTGCAGTTCGGCAAAACCCAGTGCCTTGGAAAAGGCGCCGCGGGTGATGGTCAGGAAGTGGGTGGTGGGGTAGAGTTTGCCGATCAGGGCGCCGGCCCCCTCCAGCGACGACACCGGGTCGATCATGCCGGAGAACTGGACCGCCGGCAGGATGGTCAGCAGGGTGGTGCCGAACAGGGCGGCGATCTGGCTGCGCATGAAGCTGGAGATCACCAGCCCTAAGGCGGTGGCGGCGATCACATACAGGAACGCCGCCAGCAGCAGGGCCCCGAAGCTGCCTTTGAGCGGCACCTTGAAGACCAGTACCGCCAGCCCGGTCAACAGCAGGAAGTTGAGCATGGCCAAGACGATATACGGCAGCTGCTTGCCCAGCAGGAATTCCAGCCGTGTGACCGGGGTGACGTAGAGGTTGACGATGGAGCCCAGTTCCTTTTCCCGCACCACCGACAGCGCCGACAGCATGGCCGGGATCATCATCAACAACAGCGGGATCATGGCCGGCACCATGGCCGGCAGGCTCCTGACATCGGGGTTGTAGCGGAAGCGGGTCTCGATGGTGGCACTGACGCCGGGCTGCCGCTGTTCACGCACCAGGCCGGCCAGCCACTGGCTGTGCATACCCTGCACATAACCGCTAACCGTCTCGGCCCGGGTCGGCATGGCGCCGTCGATCCAGGCCCCTACACTGACCGGGCTGCCGCGTTTGATGTCGCGGCCAAAGCCCGGTGGCAGTTCGATGGCCAGGCTGATCTGGCCGGCCCGCAGCCGCTGGTCCAGGTCGGCGTAGTCCGTGAGCGGTGGCTGCTCCTGAAAATACCGTGATCCAGCCAGATTGAGGGCGTAGTCACGGCTTATGGGTGTGCGATCCCGATCCAGTACCGCAAACTGCAGGTCTTCCACATCCATGTTGATGCCGTAGCCCATCACCAGCATCAGCAGCACACTGCCCAGCAGCGCCAGGGTCAGCCGCACCGGGTCGCGACGTAGTTCCAACGCCTCACGGCGGCTGTAGCTGACCATGCGGCGCAGGCTGAACAGGTTGTACCAGCGCGGGGATGGGGCAGCAGCCGTGGTTGGCAACGGCTCGGCGGTCGCTGCCGAAGGCAACAGAGCTTGCTGCGGCTCATGGTCGGCCTCTTCCAGATAGCTGATGAAGGCCTCTTCCAGGGTGGCCACGCCGCGCTTTGCTACCAGCGCAGCGGGCTCGTCGCTGACCAGCACGCGGCCGGCGTGCATCAGCGAGATCCGGTCGCAACGTTCGGCCTCGTTCATGAAGTGGGTCGAGATGAAGATGGTCACCTGATCGCGGCGGGCCAGCTCCACCATGATCTGCCAGAAGGCGTCCCGGGCCACCGGATCAACGCCGGAGGTGGGCTCGTCCAGGATCAGCAGCTCCGGACCGTGGATCATGGCCACCGCCAGCGACAGCCGTTGCCGCACCCCCAGCGGCAGGGCGTCGGGCAGGCTGTCCAGCACCTGTTCCAGTCCGAAGCGCCGGGCCATCTCCGTTACCCGCTCCGGAATACAAGCCTCTCTCATACTGAACAGACGGGCGTGCAGCACCAAGTTCTGCTGCACGCTCAACTCGCTGTAGAGCGAAAAACCCTGGGTCATGTAGCCCACCCGGCGGCGGGTGGCCAGGTCGTGGGGGTTCACTGGCCGCCCGAACAGCCAGGCTTCACCTTCGCTGGCCGGCAGCAGGCCGGTCAGCATCTTCATGGTGGTGGTCTTGCCACAGCCGTTGGAGCCGAGGAAACCGAAGATCTCGCCCTGGCCAATCCGGAAGCTGACCCGGTCCACGGCGGTGAAATCGCCAAAGCGCATGGTCAGGTCGTGGGCCTCGATGGCGGTTACGTTCTGTCGCTCGGAGGTGCGGGGCGGGATCAGCACCGGTTGGTGGCCGGCCCGGGCAGCGGGGGGCAGCAGGGCAATGAAGGCCTCTTCCAGGCTGTTGCTCTTGGTCTGGGTCAGCAGCGCCGACGGGGAGCCGGTGGCGAGCACCCTGCCGGCATGCAGCGCCACCAGCCAGTCAAAGCGGGCCGCCTCTTCCATGTAGGCCGTGGCCACCAGCACGCTCATATCCGGACGATGGGCCCGCATCCGCTCGATCAGTTGCCAGAACTGTCGTCGTGACAGTGGATCAACGCCGGTGGTGGGCTCGTCCAGGATCAGCAGGTCGGGATCGTGGATCAGGGCGCAGCACAACCCCAGCTTCTGTTTCATGCCGCCGGACAGTTTGCCGGCCGGCCGCTGACGGAACGGGGCCAGCCCGGTGGCCTGCAGCAGCTCGTCGATCCGTCGTTCACGTTCCCGGCGGTCGTGGCCGAACAGGCGGCCGAAGAAGTCGACGTTCTCAAACACCGACAGGGTTGGATAGAGATTTTTGCCGAGCCCCTGCGGCATATAGGCGATGCGGGGGCAGACCTGTGTGCGGTGTCGGGCATCGGCCATACTGCCGCCCAGCACCTGGATGCTGCCCTGTTGGATGGCCCGCGAACCGGCGATCAGTGACAAGAGACTGGATTTGCCCACCCCATCCGGTCCGATCAGGCCGATCAGACAGCCCGCCGGCAGATCGAGGGTGATATCCTGCAGGGCGGTCGTCGTGCCGTAGCGCAGGCTGACCTGGGTCAGCTTGACCACCGGGGTTGGGGGGGGAGGCTCGTTCATTGCGGCAGCCTGACCTGCAGCTGCGATGGCCATGGCCTGGTCTGATCAAGCCGCACCCAGGCCACGCCCGGCAGGCCGGTCTTGACCTGTGCCTGGTGTTTTTTGAGCAGTTCAGGGGATATCTGGGCCTTGATGCGGAACATCAGTTTTTCACGTTCAACAGCGGTTTCAACGGTCTTGGGGGTGAACTGGGCCACATCGGCCACAAAGGAGGCCCGGGCAGGGATCACGTACTGCGGTGCCGCATCCAGCACCAGCCTGATCTCGCTTCCCAGCGCCACCTTGCCGGCCGCCGAGCTCGGCAGGAAGAAGGTCATGTAGACGTCGCTCAAGTCCACCAGGCTGACGATGCGGCCACCGGCGCCCACCACCTCACCCAGCTGGACCACCTTGTACTGCACCCGGCCGTCGCGGGGGGCGGTGAGCATGCTGTCATCAATATCAGCCTGGATTCGTTCAACATTAGCCTTGGCAGCCGACACCGCCGCCTGGGCGCCGTTGATCTGGGTGGCAGCGGCGTTAATCGTGGCGTCGCTGGCCGCCACCTGGGCCCGGGCGGCATGCAGTGCCGCCTCGGTACTGCGCAGCTGGGCCGCATCGTCATCGGCGTCCTGTTTTGCGATGGCTCCGCTGTGGGCCAGCTCAGCCGATCGGCGGGCATGCTGGCGGGCCTTGAGCAGTTCTGCCTCGCGCTGGGCAACGGTGGCCTGGGCCGCCGCCCGTTCACTCCGGCGCTGGGCCAGCTGGCTGTGGGCCGTGGCCACGCTGCTCTGTGCCTGCAATAGCTGGGCCTGGGCCTGCCGCAACTGGGCCTCCAGATTTGCGGTGTCCATCACCGCCACCACCTGGCCGGCCGTGACAAACTGGCCCTCTGCTACCCTGATCTCCTTAACCCGCCCGGCCACCTTGGCGGCCACATCGATCTCCACCGCCTCAACCCGGCCGTTACCGCTCATCAGGCCGTTGGTGCTGCGGTCGGCGCGGTACTTCTGCCAGGCGATAACGGCCGCGCCAGTGGCTGCCAACGCGATAATGCCGATACTCAGCCATTTTTTCTGTTGTGGTGTCATGCTCTCTCCGCTCTGCAGGCTGCTGGGGCGCGGATGACTGATCTGCCTTCAGTTTAGCACGTTTCCCGCTCTTCGCATCACAACCAGTCGGTCAGCATGACGCCGACACTGATCCGGTTATTGAGATGGTTGTAATCCACCAGACTCTCGCCATAGCCGTTAAAATACTGGATATAGCCCTTCAGTTTTTTATGCAGCGGAAAGCTCCAGTCCAGCTGCACTGCCCCCTTGTTGTCGGATCTGCGCAGGTTGTTGCGCAGCATGAGCGTCAGCGTATGGTCACCGATCTTCTGCAGCAGCTGCAGTTCGCCGTAGCCGTAATAACGTTCCATGTGGGGGTTGTCGTCATCCTGACGGCTCTCGGGAATGCGAAACCATGGCCGCAGGGTCAGGTAGGTATCGCCACGGTTAAACAGCATGCTGGCAGTGATCCGGTTCCAACTGCGGGAAAGCGGCTCAGAGCGGCCGTTGGACTGGTGATTGATGCCGATCGTTGCCAGTTGGCTGGTGACGCCGAACAGCCGGTAACCGGTCGTGAAGGCCAGAAAGAGCTCCGGCTCGAAATTTATTTCCCGAAAGGGGGAGGATGTTTTGCTGTTATAGGCCTGCCAGAAGGCAAGCTGGCTGTAGGCCGCATACAAGGTGCCGTTGTTGCCGAAAATGTTTTCCCAGAGTGGGGTCTTGATACTGAGCTGGAATTTGACCTCCAGGTTGTCCAGCGATTCGTCATGGGTGCTTGATCCGTTGTAGGCGGCATGGTTCGGCTTCCTGTTATAGCTGACCGGCAACAGGTAGTTGGATTTGTGGGGCACAATAGAAAACAGCAGGCCGGAGGCCTGCTGTTCCTGGTGCAGTCGGGTTTGCACAGCGGTTGCGTCAGAAGAAATCTCTGCTGGTGACGACGATGGCAGCCCAGACGGGGAGGCCGGCTCTGCCGGCCCGGCCCACGCAGCCGGGCTGGTCAGCAGTGCTGTAACCGGGAGCAGCAGGGCTACCAATGCCAGACGCGGTACGCTGGTCATTTTGCGGCTCCGCCGCCCAACACCTTGTAGAGTGTGACTTCGTTGGCCAATTTGGCCAGACGTACACTGATCAGGCCCTGCTGGGCGCTGTAGGTGGAACGCTGGGAATCCAGCACGGTCAGGTAGCTGTCGACCCCTTTGCTGTAGCGGGCTTCCGCAAGGCGGTGGCTGTCAGCGGTGGCCTCGGTCAGTGCCTGCTGG
This sequence comes from Geobacter sp. UBA4074, assembly GCA_002383415.1. GTDB lineage: Bacteria > Desulfobacterota > Desulfuromonadia > Geobacterales > Pseudopelobacteraceae > Trichlorobacter. The sequence continues at coordinate 3,149 of DFYU01000037.1, read as the reverse complement.
GCGGCAAGCTGCTCTCCCAGGGTGCCGTTGCCGGCCAGGCTGTCGGCCACCTCGCGGAAGGCGGTCTGGATCGTCTTTTCGTACTGGGCGACCGCGATATCCCGTTCGGCCTTGGAGACATCCAGCCGGGCCAGGTTGGCGCCGGTGTCGAACAGCGGCACACTGACCTGGGGCATGAAGTTCCAGGCGGTTGAGCCGGGCTGGAACAGGTCGCTCAGGCTGGCGCTGGCGGTGCCGAAGCTGGCGCTGAGGCCGATACGGGGGAAGAAATTGGCCCGGGCCGCGCCGATGTTGGCGTTGGCGCTTTTCAGGCGATGCTCCGCCGCCAGGATGTCGGGACGGCCCAGCAGCACCTCGGAGGGCAGCCCGGCCGGCAGCGGTTGCAGCGCAGCCACACTGCTCAACGTGCTGGGCAGCAACTCGGCCGGCACGCTTGCGCCCACCAGCAGGGTCAGGGCGTTTTCAGTCTGGGCCAGCTGGGCGGTGTAGAGGGCGCTATCCACCCGGGCCGCCTCAACCCTGGTTTGGGCCTGACGCAGATCCAGCTGCGACGAGGCGCCGGCATCGAAACGGCGTTGGATCAACTGCAGGCTTTCCTGCTGGCTCTTCAGGGTCTCCTGGGCCAGCTGCAGCCGTTCCCGGTCGGCAGCCAGGGCCAGCCAGGTGTTGGCTACTTCGGCCACCAGGCTGATCTGTACTGCCCGTTGGGCCTGCTCGGTGGACAGGTACTGTTCCAGGGCCTGATCTTTGAGGCTGCGTACCCGGCCGAACAGGTCCAGCTCGTAGCTGCTGACCCCCAGGCCGACGCTGTATTGGCGGTTGATGCGGGCCTGTCCGCTGCCGGACAGGTCGGCCGGCAGACGCTGGATGGTGGCGCCGGCAGTCGCGTCGATCTGCGGCAGCAGCTCGGCCCGCTGGATCTGGTACTGGGCCCGGGTCTTCTCGATGGTCAGGGTCGCCACCCGCAGGTCGCGGTTATGTTTGATAGCCAGCTCGATCACCTGTTGCAGGCGCGGTTCGATGAAGAACTCACGCCAGGGAATCTCGGCCACCGGCTTTTGATCAGCCTGCGCCGTCCTGGTCGTGTAGGCCGGACCAGCGGGCCAGTCAGACGCCACCGGCGCATCGGGCCGGGTGTAGCTGGGGGCCATGGTGCAGCCGGCGAGCAGGAACATCATGCCAGAAATACAGGTGCTTTGCAGTGCTCTGCGCCTTTGCGCCTTGCTTGCATCCTCTGCGTTACGATTGTTTTTGGTGTTCATATCAGTGCCCCTCCGCTGCAGTCGTAGCAGCAGTATCAGCGTGTTCCATTTTGTACTTCTTGCGGCCGAACAGCCGCGAGACCATCACAAAGAAGAACGGGATGAAGATCAGGTCGATGAAGGTGGCCGACAGCAGACCGCCGGTGACGGCGGTGCCGATGGCGTTCTGGGCCGCCGCGCCAGCCCCTTTGGTCAGCGCCAGTGGCAGGGTGCCGAAGAAGAAGGCCAACGAGGTCATGATCACCGGACGTAACCGGATCTTTACCGCCGACAGGGTCGCTTCCACCAGGTCATGTCCTTCGTGCAGCTGCGCCTTGATGAACTGGATGATCAGGATCGCGTTCTTGGTGGAAAGGCCGACGGTGGTCAACAGGCCGATCTGCAGGTAGACGTCGTTGGGCAGTACCCGCAGGGTCACGGCCGTTACCGCGCCCACCAGACCCAAGGGCAGCATCAGCAGGTTGACGAACGGGATGGTCCAGCTCTCATAGAGCGCTGCCACCGCCAGGAACACCACCAAGAGCGATATGGCGTACAGGGCCGGGGCCTGTTTGCCGGCCGCCTTCTCCTCATAGGAGAGACCGGTCCACTCGTAGCCGATGCCGGGCGGCAGCTTGGCGGCCATCCGCTCCATCTCTTCCATCGCCTCGCCGGTGCTCACCCCTGGGGCAGCCTGGCCCATGATCTCCACCGAGGGGATGCCGTTGTAGCGCTCCAGGCGGGGCGAACCGTACTGCCAGCGGGCGGTGGCGAAGGCCGAGAACGGCACCATCTCACCCCGGTTGTTGCGCACGTACCATTTGTTGATATCCTCCGGCACCATCCGGTAGCCGGCATCAGCCTGTATGTAAACCTTTTTTACCCGGCCGTTCTCGATAAAGTCGTTGACGTAGGAGCTGCCCCAGGCGGTGGCCAACACGCTGTTGATATCCGCCGTGGAGACCCCCAGGGCGCCGGCGCGGACATCGTCGATGTCCAGCTTGAACTGGGGCGAGTCATCCTGGCCGTTGGGGCGTACGGCCACGAGCTTTTTGTTCTGCATTGCCATCCCCAGCAACTGGTTTCTGGCCTCCATCAGCTTGTCGTGGCCCAGACCGCTGCGGTCCTGCAGCATGAAGTCAAAGCCGTTGGCCTGGCCCAGTTCCACCACCGCCGGCGGTGAAAAAGCAAAGGCCATGCCGTCTTTGATCTGAGAGAAGGCCCCCATGGCCCGTCCGGCTACGGCAGCCGCCTTCAGGTCAGGCCGCTGGCGCAGTTTCCAGTCCTTAAGCCGCACAAAGGCAAGGCCCATGTTCTGGCCCTGACCGGCAAAACTGAAACCGGCCACGGTAATGATCGATTCAACGGTTTGCTTTTCATTCTCCAGGAAGTGCTGCTCGATCTGTTCGACCACCTTGATGGTCCGTTCGTGGGTGGCCCCGGCCGGCAACTGGATCTGGCAGATGACGAAGCCCTGGTCTTCATCCGGCAGGAAGGCGGTGGGCAGGCGCAGGAAGAAAAACACCATGATGACGACGATGCTGCCGTACAGCAGCAGATAACGGATCGGCTGGCCGAAGGAGCGGCTGACAATGCCTTCATACTTGCCCCGGCCTTTGTCGAACATCCGGTTAAACCAGCGGAAGAAGGGGCAATACCAGCCGCTTTCACAGGGATCATGCCCCTTTGCAACCGGCTTGAGCAGGGTGGCGCACAGGGCCGGGGTCAGGATCATCGCCACCAGCACCGACAGGATCATGGCCGCGATGATGGTGATCGAAAACTGGCGGTAGATGACGCCGGTGGAACCGCCGAAGAAGGCCATCGGCAGGAAGACCGCGGTCAGCACCGTGGCGATGCCCACCAGGGCGCTGGTGATCTGCCCCATCGATTTGACCGTGGCGTCGT
>DFYU01000085.1 GCA_002383415.1 Geobacter sp. UBA4074 | reverse complement strand
GCTCCTGCACCCAGCCGTTCTCCAATCCTGCATCTTCCAGGGCTGACACGGCGGCATCATACTCTTGGTGGGTCAGACCACGGTTGATTCCGCACATGGCTGCTGCCCGATGGGCCGGGAAATACTGACTCATCAGGGCGATGTGCGTCTCCTGCCCAAGGTGTTTGGCAATCCAGGGCAAGGTCACTGCCGAGCCGGCCCTGCCCTGCGGCAGCACCAGATGGCGAACAATTAACCCCCGAGTGGCAATACCGTGGTCATCGGTCTGCAGAGGACCGACCTGGCGCAGCATCTCCTGCACCGCCAGCCGGTTGATCGCCGTGTACCCAGGCGCGTCGGACAGTTCTTTGGCCTGCAGGTCGTCGCTGTATTTCATGTCCGGCAGGTAGAGACTCACAACACCATCCAGCAGTTGCAGGGCATCCATCGTCTCGTAACCGCTGGAGTTCCAGACCAGCGGCAGCCTGAACCCCTGCGGTATGGCCAGCCAGAGCGCTGCCAGCAACTGGGGCAGCCAGTGGCTGGGGGTCACCAGATTCAGGTTGTGGGCCCCACGCTGTTGCAGCCCTAGCATCCGACGAGCCAGCTCAAGGGTACTGATCGTCTCGCCCGTGTTCTGCTGGCTGATCGGGAAATTCTGGCAGAAGACGCAACTCAAAGTACAGCCGGAAAAGAAGATTGTGCCCGATCCCTTGCTGCCGCTGATCGGCGGTTCTTCACCACGATGCAGGTTGGCCGAGGCGATGCGCGGTTTAAAACCGCTACGACACCTGCCCTGTTCGCCCCTGATCCGGTTCACCCCGCAGCGGTGCGGGCAGAGGTCACAGGCCGCCAACCGTCGGTAGCCTTCCTTGACCCGCTGCAGCAGCTCTCCTGATTGATACAGGGCGTGGTACGGCTGCATCAGTGCTGCTTATGTTTTTCCATCATTGCCACGAAGCGCGAAAACAAGTAATGCGAATCATGGGGCCCCGGCGAGGCCTCGGGGTGATGCTGCACCGAGAAGATCGGCAGCGTGCAGTGGCTGATTCCCTCCACGGTCTGATCGTTCAGGTTTTCATGCCCCAGACAGGCGGCATCCCCCAACGAATCCAGGTCCACCGCAAAGCCGTGGTTCTGGGAGGTGATCTCAACCTTGCGGGTGGCCATGTCCATCACCGGCAGGTTAGAGCCGTGGTTGCCGAAGGGCAGCTTGACCGTCTTGCCCCCCAGGGCCAGGCCCAGCAGCTGGTGCCCCAGGCAGATGCCGAAGATCGGCTTCTTGCCCACAAACTGCTTGATGATCTCGATGGACTCAGTCAACGGCTCCGGATCGCCGGGGCCGTTCGAGAGGAAGATACCGTCCGGGTTCAGGGCCAGGGCCTCATCGGCCGGGAAGGTGGCTGGCACCACGGTCACGTCGCAGCCGGCATCCACCAGACAACGCAGGATGTTGTACTTGATGCCGAAATCGTAGGCCACCACCTTGTAGTTCAGGCTGGCGGGATCAACCTGGGGATAGCCCGCCCCCAGCTGCCAGAGCCCTTCGGTCCAGTGATACGGCTTGTCCACCGACACGCCGGAGGCCAGATCCAAGCCGGCCATGCTGGGCACCGCCCTGGCCTTGGCCACCAACGAGGAGTGGTCAAAGTCAACCGTTGAGATGATCCCGTTCTGGGCGCCCTGGTCCCGCAGGTGACGGGTCAGGGCCCGGGTATCAAGACCGTGAATACCCACCACGTTGTTTTCCTTCAGGTAGGCATCCAGAGACATGGTGCTGCGGAAGTTGGAGGGGAAGTCCAGGTATTCCCGCACGATCAAGCCGGACAGGAACAGGCCGCGGCTCTCGATATCCTCAGGGTTGATGCCGGTGTTGCCGATCTGGGTGTAGGTCATGGTGACCATCTGGCCCTTGTAGGAGGGGTCGGTCAAGACCTCCTGATAACCGGTCATGGCGGTATTGAACACCACCTCGCCAGTCACTTCACCGCCGGCCCCGAATGATCTGCCTTCAAAGATGCGCCCGTCTGCCAGCGCAAGGATCGCTTTCGTACTCATTGCTTCTCCTGATTAGTTGGTTCTATCTGCCGTTGAAAACAATCTTACCGGCCACCACGGTTGCAGCAGCCGCGCCGGTCATGGGCTCCCCCAGCCAGGGGGTGTTCTTGGACTTGCTGGCCAGCTGCTCGGCCACCACGGTCCAGTTTTTATCCGGATCGATCACGGTGATGTCGGCCACACTGCCCGCCTTGAGCGTTCCGCGATCAACTCCAAGTATCTTTGATGGGTTGCAACTCATTTTCTCCACCAATTGTTGCAAGCTTATCGCCCCTTCCCGCACCAATCCGAGGGAGAGTGGTAAAGAAGTTTCAAGGCCGATGATGCCGTTCATGGCCTCATTGAATTCCATATCCTTCTCGTCCAGGTGGTGTGGCGCGTGGTCAGTGGCGATGCAGTCGATCGTACCGTCTTTCAGACCCTGTTTGATGGCCGCCACGTCGGCCGCCTCCCGCAGAGGCGGGTTCATCTTGGCGTTGGTGTTGTAGCCCCGCACCGCGTCGTCGGTCAGGGTGAAGTAGTGGGGGGCGGTCTCGCAGGTCACTTTCACGCCACGGGCCTTGGCCTCACGGATGATCCGTACCGAGCCGGCGGTGGAGACATGGGCGATATGCACCGGAGCGCCCACGTACTCGGCCAGCATGATCTCACGAGCGGTGGCGATATCCTCGGCCACCCGGGGAATCCCCTTCAGCCCCAGCTCGGTGGCGGTGAAGCCCTCGTTCATTACCCCCTCACCCACCAGTTCCAGCTCTTCGGCGTGGGAGATCACCAGGATACCCATACCGTTGGCGTACTCCAGGGCACGACGCATCAGTTCGCTGTTCTTGACCGGCTTGCCGTCGTCCGAGACCGCCACACAACCGGCCTCTTTCAGTTCACCCATCTCGGCCAGCCGGTCGCCATGCATGGCCTGGGTGATGGTGCCCACCGGGAAGACATTGCAGAAGCCTTCGGTTTTTGCCTTGTTGATGATGTAGCTGGCCACGGCCTTGTTATCGATGGCCGGCTTGGTGTTGGGCATACAGGCCACTGAGGTGAAGCCGCCCGCCACCGCCGCCCTGGTGCCGGAGACGATGTCCTCCTTGTACTCCAGACCCGGGTCCCGCAGGTGGACGTGCATATCGATCAGGCCCGGCACCACATACCTGCCGCTGGCGTCGATGGTCTCCGCCCCGGCCGGTGCTGCCAGCCCCTTGCCAATCTCCTTGACCCTGCCGTTTTCCACCACGACATCCAGGGTATCGTCAATACCCTGTGAAGGATCAATCACCCTGCCGCCTTTGATCAGAAGATTCATATGTTCACCTCGCAAAAGATAGGTTTTCGTTCACCTTGTTCACAGGTTCAGGTTTAGTTTGAGCTCAACCTAAACCTCAGCCTTAACCTGTTACTCCAGTTCGCCACCACACACATGGTAGAGCATCGCCATCCTGACCGCCACCCCGTTTTCCACCTGCTTCAGCACGTGGGACTGGCCGCCGTCAGCCACGTAGGAGGAGAGTTCCACCCCGCGATTGATCGGACCGGGGTGCATCACCATGGCATCCGGCTTGGCCCATTTCAGGTTTTCAGGATTCAGGCCGAAGTAGCGCGAGTATTCACGAGCATTGGGCATCAGGGTCTTGCCCTGGCGCTCCTGCTGGATGCGCAGCATGATTACCACGTCGGCGTCAGCAATAGCCTCCTTCATGGTGCCGCAGACCGTGACATTACCCAAGCGCTCAACGCCAGGGGGCATCATGGTGGGCGGACCGGCCAGGTAGATCGAGGAGCCCATCTTGGTCAGGCCCTGGATATCGGAACGGGCCACCCGGCTGTGGGTAATGTCGCCTACAATGGCCACCTTGAGGCCATCCAGCCGGCCAAAACGGTCCTTGATGGTCAGCATGTCCAAAAGCCCCTGGGAGGGATGTTCATGGGCGCCATCACCGGCGTTGATGATGGAACAGCCCACCTTTTTGGACAGGTAGTAGTGGGAGCCGGAGACGGCATGGCGCATCACGATGATGTCCGGCTTCATGGCCAGCAGGTTCAGGGCCGTGTCGGAGAGGGTCTCCCCCTTGGTGGCCGAGCTGTTGGAGGGGGCAATGTTGACGGTGTCGGCCGAAAGCCGCTTACCGGCGATCTCGAAGGAGGTGCGGGTGCGGGTGGATGATTCATAGAACAGGTTGATGATGGTCTTGCCCCGCAGGGTCGGTACCTTCTTGATGGACCGGCTGTTGACCTCACGCATGCTCTCCGCCGTGGAGATGAGCAGTTCGATCTCGTCCTTGTTCAGATCCCTGAGCGCGATGATGTCCTTATGCTTGAACTCGGTGGCCACGTTGGTCTCCCCCCTGGGTTATTTTTCCAGCACCACTTCAACCGGCTGCTGCTTGTCGTCAAACAGCACTTCCACATTTTCTTTCTGGCTGGTGGGCACGTTACGTCCCACAAAGTCTGCCCGGATCGGCAGTTCGCGGTGGCCCCGGTCGATCAGCACCGCCAGCTGAATCAGCTGCGGCCGACCGTAATCCATCAGGGCGTCCATGGCGGCCCGGATGGTGCGGCCGGTGTACAGCACATCGTCCACCAGCACCACTCGCTTCCCCTCCAGAGAAAAGGTGATGTCGGTCTTGCCCACCGATTTATGGGGCGCCTGGCTCTTGAAATCGTCCCGGTACAGGGTGATGTCCACCGAGCCCACCGGCACCCGCTCCCCCTCGATAAGCTCCATACAGTTGGATATCTCGCGGGCCAGATGGGCACCGCCGGACTGAATACCGATCAGCACCACGTTCGAGAGCCCCTTGTTTTTTTCCAGGATCTCGTGGGAGATGCGGGTCATTGCCCGCCGGATACCGCTGTTGTCCAGGATTACGGTCTTGGTCGTATCACCTGCCATTGCTGTCCTCCTTTGAGATAAAAAAAGGGTCTTTCCGCGCGTGCACGGAAAGACCCTTCCTTATATCTGGCTGGTTATCGTACACCTTTGTTAACCTCACGGGGTTAGTTTAAAAGGCCGGTTATGTGAAACGTTGCGGTACTCTAGCACCCCCCGCCCGGACGGTCAAGGGGAAGAAAGATTAAAATCCGTTACCGTTTTTCTGATTTGAGGGCCGGCATATGGATCGGCCGGATAAAGCTGGCATCGGTGGCCTGGCGGATCTCTTCAATCACCTCCGTGGGCACGGCTGAATCAAGTGACAGGATCACCATCGCCTCGCCCCGCTTCTCACTGCGGCCCAGGTTCATGGCGGCGATGTTGATGTCACGCTGGCCCATGATGGTGCCAAGCTTGCCGATCATGCCGGGCCGGTCGGCGTAGTGCAGCAGCAGCATATGCTCTTCCGGGGTGAAGTCCATGGCGTAGTCACGCAGCCGGACGATACGCGGCGCACCTTCGAACAGGGTGCCGGCGATGGTACGGCGCTTGCCGTCACCTTCGGCAATCAGAGTAATCAGGTTGGAGAAGGCGTCGGCCGAGGTGGTCTTGGTCTCCTCCACCACAATCCCCATCTGGTCGGCGATCAGGCTGGCGTTGACCATATTGACCTCCTGGTCCACCACCCGGTCCAACAGGGCCGCCAGACCGCAGACGGTCAACGGCGAGCAGTCGTAATGGGCGATGTTGCCGGCATAGCTGAAGGTCAGCTTGCTGGGGTGGCTGTCCAAGAGCTGGATACCAAAGTCGGCCATCACGTTCATCAGGTTCAGGAACGGGCGCATCTGGTCCATCAGGGCCATGTCGAAGCGGGGGATATTGACCGCATTCTCCAGCGGTTTTTCGTCCAGATAGTTAAGGATCTCCTTGGAGACATCCACCGCCACGTTGATCTGGGCCTCCTGGGTATTGGCACCCAGGTGAGGGGTCACGGTCATCTTGGGATGGGCGATCAGCGCCTTCAAGGTGTCGGTAGTGGGGGGTTCCTGGCTCCAGACATCTACCCCGGCGATGGATATCTTGGTGCTGTTCAGGGCATCCAGCAGGGCCGGCTCGTCGATGATGCCACCCCGGGCCACGTTCATCACGATCACGCCGTCCTTCATCATGGCCAGTTCGCGGGCGCCGATCATCCCCTTGGT
>DFYU01000040.1 GCA_002383415.1 Geobacter sp. UBA4074 | reverse complement strand
GGGACGGAAGCAGTACTTCCTGCACCGGACAGACCTGCAGGCAGTCATTGCAGTGGGTGCAGTGCTCAGGCCTGAAACCTACGCGTAACGGGCTAAAACGGCCAACCAAGGCATACAGACCTCCCAGCGGGCAGAGCGAACGGCACCATACACGCTGAGCAACCACCACTTCACACAACACGATGACACTCACCAACAGTAACGGCAGCAACGAGCCGAAAGCGATCGCGCGCCCCACCATGCCGATCGGCGACAGCACCTCGAACAGTGGCACCGACGTAAGCGCCGCCACCACCACTACCAACACCAACGCCCAGCGGTTTAACGTCAACGGCAACGTTGTCTGACCAGTTCCCAGCCGCTTGCGCAGCCGGTCGGCAAGCTCGGTCAACAGGCCCACCGGACAGACCCAACCACAGAAACTGCGGCCGCCCAGCAGAAAATAAAAGCCCATCACCGCCAACGCGCTGGCCAGATAGCTCCAGACCACCACTCGGCTACCGACCAAAACCTGCAAAAAGGCCAACGGATCAGCCAGCGGCAGCCCCAGCAGATCGGCAGCGGCAAGGTTGCCCCTGAAGATAGACAGGCCGACCAGGGGTGAGGCCAACAGGGCAACCATCATCAATTGCACGCATCGACGGGCAATGGTCCAGGTTTTAAAACTCATAAAAATCTTCCTGTTTCTCAACCCGCTTTTGAACAACGATCACAGGCTTTTCGCGCACGCATACTTTTTCGCAGATGCCGCAACCAACGCACTTGTCCTTGTGGATCACCGGCTCCATGATGGTATGTTCGCCGGTGCGGACGTTGTGTCGCGGTTCGATGGTAATCGCCTTGTCGATCAACGGACACTGCCGATAGCAAACCTCGCAGCGCAGCCCGCGGATCGAGAGGCAGCCCTCTCGATCCACGATCACTGCCGTTCCCATGGTTATCTTTTCAATCTCCTGCAACCCCTTGTCCAGTGCACCGCTGGGACAGGCCTTGACGCAAGGCAGATCGCTACAGAGGTAGCAGGGGGTTTCGCGAGCAATGATGTGCGGTGTACCGATCCCGACACCGGCCTCGCCACCAGCCATGACGATCGACCGATAGGGACAGGCCTGGGCGCACTTGCCGCATTTGACGCAAGCCGCCAAAAACCGTTTTTCTTCCAGCGCCCCCGGAGGGCGCAGATAGAAATCACGGGCCTGGGCGGATCGCAGATAGACCGCCGAAACGGCCGCCCCGCCAAGCGCCAGCACCAGGGCGCTCAAGGCGCTACCCTTCAGAAAGAGTCGCCGCGAAATGGCGCTATCGGCTGACGAATCATCCATTGGTCGTTACGCCTTTTCTATCTTCACGGCGCACTTCTTGAAATCCGGCTCCTTTGAGAGCGGATCAAAGGCGTCGATGCACAGTTCGTTAATCAGCTTGGTTTCGTCAAAGAAGGTGGTGAAGACATTGCCCTTCTCCGGCTTGCCACGGCCATTCAGCTCTGCCGGCAGCACGATCGAGCCGCGCCGCGAACTGACCCTGACTTTGTCGCGATTCTTGATCCCCATACGCTTGGCATCGTCGGGATGCATCTCCAGTGTTGCGCCCGGCATGGCCCGCATGAGTTCCGGCACGCGACCGGTCATAGTGGCGGTGTGCCAGTGTTCCAGCAACCGGCCGGTGCAGAACCAGAACGGGTACTCGCGGTCCGGCGCTTCTGCTGCCGGTTCATAGGGACGGAACCAGACGTTGGCCTTGTGGCCTGGCGCCTTGTAAAATTTAAGTCCTTCCCCTTTTTTCACGTACGGGTCATCAAAATCGACATAACGCCAGCGGGTCTCTTTGCCGTCGGCCTTAACCGGCCAGCGCAGACCGCGCACCTTGTGGTAGGTCTCGTAGGGGGCCAGATCCTTGCCGCTGCCGATGGTGAATCGACGGTATTCTTCCCACATCTCCTTGTAAAAATGCTTCTCGCTATACGGGAACAGATGGCCCAGCCCCAGCCGCTTGGCAAACTCGATCAGTTGCCAAGTGTCTTCCCTGGCCTCGCCCGGCGGATTGATCATCTTGAACCAATGCTGGGTGCGACGTTCGGTGTTGCCGAAGACCCCTTCCTTTTCGACCCAGGTGGCCGAAGGCAGGATCACATCGGCCACCTCGGTGGAGCGAGTGGGATAGATATCCGAAACCACAATGAACGCCTTGCGGCCGTTGGCTGCCTTGCGATAACGGTTCAGGTTGGGGATCGACTGGAACGGGTTGGTACACTGGATCCAGAGGCATTTCAGCTCGCCACGATCAAGTGCGCGATACATCTCGATGGTGTGCAGCCCCATTTTGGGAGATATCTTCTTGGGATCGATGCCCCAGATCTCGGCGGTTTTCTTGCGGTGTGCCTCGTTCATCACCACCATGTCAGCCGGCAGACGATGGGCAAAGGTGCCCACTTCACGGGCGGTACCGCAGGCCGACGGTTGTCCGGTCAGCGAAAGCGGGTTTTCGCCCTTTTTGCCAATCTTCCCAGTCAACAGGTGTACGTTGTAGATCAGGTTGTTGACCCAGACACCGCGCACATGCTGGTTGACCCCCATGGTCCAGAGCGAGTTAACCTTACGGTTTTTGTCGCCATAGATATGGGCCAGCTTGACGATAGTCGCAGCCGGGATGCCGGACAGCTTCTCCGCCCATTCCGGCGTCATCGGCTTCATCAGCTCCTTAAACTCCTCAAAACTGAGATTCTTCGGCTCCTCCTTGGGCGCCTCCTTGTCTTTGAGACCATAGGGCTGATTTTCAGTACCCCGCTTAAAGGACACATGCTGCTTGACGAAGGCTTCGTCGTACAGCTTGTCCCGCAGTATGACATGCACAATTGCATTGAGGGCCGCCAAATCACCTTGGGGAACCATCGGTATGTACTCGTCGGCCATTTGGGTGGTGCGGGTCTTGCGGGTTGCAATGTCGATCAGGCGCACCTTGGGGTTTTTCAACTTGTTATCGATCAGGCGGGAGAATAATACCGGGTGGGCCTCGGCCATGTTGGCGCCCCACAGGATATAGGTGTCGCCCAGATCCAGATCGTCGTAACAGCCCATTGGTTCATCGGAGCCGAAGGTGTTCATGTAGGCCACCACTGCCGATGCCATGCAGAGTCGCGCATTGGGCTCGACGTTGTTGGTGCCGATGCCGCCTTTGAAAAGCTTGACAGCGGTATAGCCCTCGAAGACGGTCCACTGGCCGGAGCCGTAGATGCCGACCGAATCAGGGCCATGCGTCGTAATTGCCTCCTGGTACTTACTGGCGATCAGGTTCAGCGCCTCATCCCAGGAGGCCTTGACCATCTTGTTGCCCTTACGGATCAGCGGGTGGGTTAGACGGTCCTTGCCGTAGAGGGCCTTGCCAAGAAAGTAGCCCTTGATACAGTTCAGGCCTTTGTTGACCGGTCCGGCCGGGTCGCCTTTGGTGGCCACGATCTTGCCGTCCTTGACCCCCACCAGCACGCAGCAGCCCACGCCACAGTACCGACAGGGCGCCTTGCCCCACGTGATCCCTTTTTCGTCTGCGGCCTGGGCCGTACGGGGCGCCAGACCCGAAGCTCCGGCTGCTGCAAAGGCGGCGGCTGCCGCACTGGCCTTCAGAAAATCACGTCTCGTCAGTTCCATCTGCGCCTCCTTCTCAGGGTGTATCCTCAAAATTATGGTACGCAATCTGTACGGAAATCACTGCATCCAGACGCTCCAGCTGCGAGGCTATATCAACCTCGGCCTCTACCGATGCCGCATCAACCACAATCACCACCCGTCCCTCGGGTAGCACGCCGTGAACCTCAACACCCGGCACCAACCGCGCCTGCACCGCCACCTTCTGTTCCTGGCCGGGCCTGCATGTGACAACCACTCCAGATATTGGCATTCCTACCTCCTTGGCAGCATAGCTCGAACAAACGTGCTGCTAGCAGACCACTCGTGGCAAACAGCACCGGGCAATACAACACACCTATACAGAAGGCATGCCAATCACCAAACAAACTTGTAACACTATGATTTGTGGTTATTTTAATTCGACAGAGGACAGCACGAGGGGTATATGCGAAGAAAAAAACGTTACCCAGAGGTAACACATAATCCGGGATGTTACGTTTGGTTAATCTGTTTCAGTTTTTCCCAGAGGGTCTTACGCGAAATATTCAGCAGCTTGGCAGCCTCAGCCTTGCGTCCGTTGGTACGAGCCAGCGCATCCAATATCAGCCGTCGCTCCGAGGCTCCCCTGGCATCAGCCAAACTGTGCCTGAGTTCATCGTGTGGTTGATAATCATCATAAAGTGGCTGCTGCCAGTTAGGCCCACCATCACTGCGGGCCGCCAAAAAACTGTCGGGCAGGTCGGACGGCGCGATGCAATCGCCGGCGCAGAGCGCCACGGCGCGCTCCATGGCGTGCTCAAGTTCACGCACGTTGCCGGGAAAATCATGAGAGAGCAGCGCCAGACGCGTTGATTCGCACAGACCCAGCTGCGGTCTACCCATCCGGTCACAGAACCGTTTGATGAAGTATTCAGCCATTGCCAGGATATCCTCGCGACGTTCCCGCAGAGGGGGGACCGGCAGCGTGATCACATGCAGACGATAATACAGATCCTCCCGAAACAAGCCATCGGCCACCAGTTGCTTCAGGTTGCGGTTGGTGGCGGCAATGATCCGCACATCGACCCGAATATCCTTTTCGCTGCCCAACCGGCTGATGGTCCGCTCCTGCAGAACACGCAGCAGCTTGGCCTGTGCGGTCAACGGCAGGTCACCAATCTCATCTAGGAAGATTGTACTGTGGTCGGCCTGTTCAAACTTACCGCGATGATTGCTGACAGCGCCGGTAAAAGCGCCGCGCTGGTAGCCGAACAGTTCCGATTCCACCAGATGTTCGGGCAGAGCAGCACAGTTGACGGTAATCATCGACCGATCCTTGCGAGCACTGTTACAGTGAATGGCTGCCGCCACCAATTCTTTGCCGGTGCCGCTTTCGCCGGTGATCAGCACTGTCGATTCGAGTCCGGCAACGGCGCCGATAGTCTGGAAAACCGGCAACATTGAGGCGCTAATACTGACAAAACCACTGAAGCTGCAGCAGCTAACCCGTTGCCTGAGTGAGCGGTTCTCGTTCTGCAGTTGCTGGCGCTCGGTGATATCGCGACTGATCAGCAGCGTACCCTGATAGTTGCCGATTTCGTCCTTCACGGGGTAATAGATGTTTTCAAAGTAGCGCCCCTTCACTTCGATGACTCGCTTGGCCTGGGTAATAGTGCCGTCCCGCAGGTGCTGCAGCAACTCGCGGATACGACCTGCCGAGTTTGGTGAGTGAACAGAGATAATGGTGCGTCCGATGAAGTTCTGAGCCTTGATGCCCCTAATCTCCTCAGCACGGCGGTTGATAAAGGTGAGCCGGTCGTCTGCATCAGAAAAAATGATGCCATCAACCACACTCTCAAGAATGTTGCGGTACAGGTCACTGCTTTGTTGCATTGCATCACCCCCGTTACCTTCCGGTAACATTTTTTGCTGGCAATTGCACGCACATTTGTTTACCGCCAGGAACAGGCGGCTCATCTTGACTTTTGCTGACTACACGTATACACGTTACACAATATTTAACGTACAGGAGCTAAACATGTCGTTGATCGATAAACCTGCTCCAGGCTTCGATCTTGAGGGAAGTGACGGCAAACGTCACCGCCTTGAAGACTATGCCGGCAAACGGCTGCTGCTGTTTTTTTACCCTAAAGACAACACCTCCGGCTGAATCAAGGAGGCCAGTGGCTTCCGTGATCTGAAGCCCTTATTTGACAAACATCAGGTTATCATGCTGGGTATCAGCAAAGACTCGCTCAGTTCGCACCAGAAATTTATCGAAAACCATAATCTGAACATGGTGTTGCTGTCCGATCCTGACGCCGTGATGATGAAGGTCTATAAGGCCTACGGCGAAAAAGTAATGTACGGCAAGACCGTTTCCGGGGTTAACCGTTCCACGGTTTTGATCGCCCCCGACGGCACCCTGAAAAAACATTGGACCAAGGTGGCCAAGGCTGAGCAGCATCCAGCCGAAGTACTGGCCTACATAGAAGAATACTGCACCTAAACAGGAGGAGTTACGTGAGCTTCATATCACTGCAGGAAGTTATTGATTTTGCCATTGAGCGTGAAGAGACCGCCTACCAGCTGTACAAGCGGGCTGCGGAACTGACCGTCAGCCCGGCCAGCCGTAAGATGTTTGAAGAGCTGGCCCAGGAAGAGGCAAGCCATAAGGATGTCTTTTCCAAGGTTGACCCGAACAAGATTGACGAGCTGAAGGTCTGCAAGCTGCCGGAGGCCACCATCGGCCAGTACCTGAAGGATGTGCCGTTCCATCCCCAGATGTCCTACCAGGAGATTCTGGCCTACGCCCTCAAGACCGAGGAAAGCGCCTACCAACTGTACAAGGCAGCGGCCGGCATGACCGAGGACCCCAAACTGCAGAAGACCCTGCTGGCCTTCGCCGAAGTGGAACTGGGGCACCGCCGCAAGATCGAGGCACTCTACGATGAAAAGGTGCTGACCGAGGGTTAAGGCCCAGCACCACCATCGACCGTTTTTAAACGGCGTCACCTCCCGGTGGCGCCGTTTCTGTTTTTTGACATTGGTCAAAAAAATCGCTTTTATCCATTAATCAAAAGTTTTAATCGCTTCACCTATAGGACCATTTGGGTATAGTTTGTCCTCAATTACCCATTAAAGACTACTGTGATGCGACAAGGCGAGGTGACAGGTGTTAAAAAACATGAAAATCAGTTTCAAACTGCTACTGGTACTGGCCATTCCGATCATCGGCATGATCCTGTTCGCCACCGCAAACCTGCTGGACAACCTGCGCAGCCTGAACAGCATGCGCACCACCCAATCCCTGATCACGGTCTCCATCTCAGGAGGCGCTCTGGTCCACGAACTGCAGAAGGAACGGGGACTGACCGCCGGCTATCTCGGCTCCAGAGGCGAAAAATTCAAGGAAGAGTTGCACAAACAGCGACAGGCCGTTGACGGCGCACTGAAAACCTTCCAGTCCACGGCTGCCGCCCAGGGGGGCCGGGCCACGGCACTGAAAGCAACCCTGGACGTCGTAACCAACGACGTCCAGCGCATCGCGTCCGTCCGGTCCGCAGCAGATGCGCTGACCCTGGAACCGAAGGAGTCCTTTGGCTACTACACCAGCTTGATCGCCGCCTGCCAAAATGTGGCCTACACCGTGGTCAGTAACGCTGCTGCCCCGGACATTGCTCTCCAGGCCTTCGGCTACACCGCCTTTCAGGCCATGAAGGAGTCCAGCGGACAGTTGCGGGCCACGGTCAATGGCATCCTGGCGGCAGACGCCAGCGATGCCGCAAGCTACCAACGGGTCGTGCGGATTGCAGCCGCCGAGGAGCTGCGCCAAGCTAATTTCAAACGATTTGCCGATCCGCTGCTGGTCAAAGAGTTTCAAGAGCGTGTGACCACCGCCCAGCCCAGCAGGCAGACCGAGGAGATGCTCAAAACAGTGCTGGACAAAGGAATCGGCAGCGGCTTCGGCATCGCCCCGGAGCAGTGGTTCAGCACCATAACTGCCAAGATCAATCTGCAGAAAGAGCTGGAGGACAGGCTGGCCGCCAGCCTGACGCAGCTGGCCGAACACAGGGCGAGCCAGGCCAAGCGTGGGCTGATCTTCAGCGTTACCCTTGCCGTCATCTTCAGCATGCTGGCGATCGGCCTCGGCTTTGCCATCATCGCCGGCATCACCAAGCCGCTGCAGACGTTGGTGACAATGCTGCATGACATCGCCCAGGGCGAAGGCGACCTGACCCGCCGCCTGGCGGAAGACCGCCGCGATGAGCTGGGCGAGGTGGCCCGCTGGTTCAACCAGTTTGTGGCCAACATCCACGGCATTATTGCCCAGGTCTGCGGCACCACCACCCAGGTGGCCACCGCCTCCAGCCAGCTACACGGCACGGCCGAGCAGATCGCCACGGCCGCCGAAGAGGTGGCGGCCCAGTCGGCCACCGTGGCCACCGCCAGCGAGGAGATGTCGGCCACCTCCAACGATATCTCCCACAACTGTACCCTGGCCTCCGACAGCGCCTGCCGCGCATCCCAGACCGCCAACAGCGGTGCCGAGGTGGTTAAAGAAACCATCTCCGGCATGCAGGCGATTGCCGACAAGGTGCGCGAGTCGGCCCACACCGTCGAATCGCTGGGGGCCCGCTCCGACCAGATCGGCGCCATCGTCGGCACCATCGAAGACATCGCCGACCAGACCAACCTGCTGGCCTTAAATGCCGCCATCGAGGCGGCCCGGGCCGGTGAACAGGGCCGGGGTTTTGCCGTGGTGGCCGATGAGGTGCGGGCCCTGGCGGAACGCACCACCAAGGCAACCCATGAGATTGGCGAGATGATCAAGGCCATCCAGTCGGAAACCGATGGTGCCGTGGCCTCCATGGAGCAAGGGGTGCGCGAGGTGGAAAAGGGGATGGACAGCTCACGCCGTTCAGGCGAGGCGTTGCAGCAGATCCTGGAGGCGATCAGCGACGTCAACCTGCAGGTGCAGCAGATCGCCACCGCTGCCGAGGAGCAGACCGCCGTCACCGGCGAGATCTCCAGCAACATCCATCAGATCACCGATGTGGTGCAGGACACGGCCAAAGGCGCCCACCAGACCGCCGATGCCGCCTCAGGGCTCTCTCGTACGGCGCAGGACCTGCAGCAGCTGGTGGGCAGATTCCGCCTGTAACGACCATCAGGCGCAACAAACGCAAGAAGGCGGGGGATCTCCCCGCCTTCTTTTTTTACCTGCCAGCACGCCGCAGCAGCTCACCCCTTGGGCATGAAGATAAAGAAGGTCAGCGACAGCAGCGCCAGCACCCACATCCCGCTGGAGACCTCACGTACCCGGCCGGTACAGAGCTTAATCAGCGGATAGGACAGCAGACCGGCGGTCATGCCCACTCCGATGTTGTAGGTAAAGATCATCAAGGCGATGGTCAGAAAGGCGGGGATCAGCTCGCTGAAGTCGTCAAAATCCAGGCGGGTGACCGGCTGGATCATCAGGGCGCCGATCACGATCAGGGCGATGCCGTAGGCGTGGGCCGGCACCATGGTAAACAGCGGCGCAAAGAACAGCGACAGTCCGAACAGACCGCCCACCACCAGGGCGGTGAAGCCGGTGCGGCCGCCAGCGGCGATGCCGGTGGCCGACTCGATGTAGGCCCCGGTGGTGGTGGTGCCCAAGAGTGGCGCAATGGTGGTGGCCACCGCATCGGCCAGCATCGGCCGTTCGATCTCAGGCAGGTTGCCGTCCTTGTCCAGCAGGTCGGCCCGCATCGAGAGCCCCAGCAGGGTGCCGATGGTGTCCAGAAAGGCCATCATGAAGATCACCAGCACCACCGGAAAGATGCCCGGCTGCAGGGTTCCGGCGATATCCAGCTTGAACAGAATCGGTGCCAGTGACGGCGGCAGGCTGACCAGTCGGTCAGGCAGCGGCGTGATCCCCAGCAGCACCGAGGCCAGGGTGGTGATGCCGATACCGTATAGAAGTGCCCCATTGACCCGGCGGGCAAACAGCACCGCCGTCAGCAGAAAGCCGCCGATCGCCAGCAGCACAGTGGGTTGGGCGATGTTGCCCAGCCGAACCGGAGCGCCGGGCACACCCAGCACCACCAGCCCCACCTCGTTCAGGCCGATAAAGGTCAGGAACAGGCCGATCCCCACCGCAAAGCTGGCCTTGAGCGACAGCGGGATCGATTCCGCCAGCCAGGAGCGCACCTTGAACAGCGTCAACAGCAGAAAGGCCAGGCCGGCCCAGAAGACCGCCCCCAGGGCAATCTGCCAGGAGTAGCCCATCCCTTTCACCACCACAAAGGCCACAAAGGCGTTTTCGCTCATGTAGGGTGCGATGGCAAAGGGCCGTTTGGCCCAGAAGGCCATCACCAGGCAGCCGATCACCGCCGCCAGGATGGTGGCGGTCACCTGGGCCTCCTTGGGGATACCGGCCACCGCCAGGATGGCCGGGTTGACCACGATAATATAGGCCATGGTCAGGAAGGTGGTGACTCCGGCCAGGGTCTCTTGCCGGTAGGATGTGCTGTAGCGCTCGAACTGGAAAAAGCTCTTCATCAGCTACAAGCCTTTTACCGCGTAAATGCCGGCCGCATTACGCCACATGCCGTCATAATCCAACCCGTAGCCGAACACAAAGCGATCCGGGATCTCCAGGCCCGTGAAATCGGCCCGGTAGCCGGGCAGCACCTTGCGGTCATGCAGCTTGTCCACCAGCACGGCGGTTAGCACCTGCCGGGCGCCGCGGGCCAGACACTCGTCCACCAGCGCCTTGAGGGTCACCCCCTCATCCAGGATGTCATCCACCAGCAGCACGGTACGGCCCGCCATCTCCACCTGCGGCACGGCCTGCCACTCCAGATCACCGCCGATGGTCTCACGGCCGTAACGGGTGGCATGCAGGTAGCCCACCTCCAATGGGAAGGCGAGCCTGGTCAGCAACTGGCCGCAAAAGATCAGCCCGCCGTTCATGACGCAGAACACCAGCGGTTTGAGCTTGCCGATCCGCTCCGCAATGTCGACAGCCATTCTGCTGATGGCCTGATCCACGGCCGCCTGGTCAAGCAGACAATCGGCCTCTTCCAGTACTCGCAACGCCTCGTCACGCTCCATGACACCCCCCCACTACCCGCTCGATACCGCCAGGGTCGCTGGCAGTGATGATACCATTAAATCCGGCCTGCGCCAGCAGCGCCGCTACATCGGTTGCCTGCCCTGCCCCCACCTCAAACCACAACCAGCCGCCGGGCTGCAGATGGTCAGCGGCCTGGGCGATGATGGCCCGGTAGGCATCTAATCCGTCAGCTCCGCCATGCAAGGCCAGGTTCGGTTCAAAGTCGCGCACCTCGGGCTGCAGACCGGCCAGATCGGCGGTGGTGATGTAGGGGGGGTTGGAGACGATCAGATCAAAGCGACGCCCAGCCAGTGGCTCAAAAAAGGAACCCTGCAGAAATTCGATCGCCACACTATGCTGTTCGGCATTGCGCTGCGCCACGACCAGCGCATCGGGCGAGAGGTCAACGGCGGTGATTGTCGCCTCGGGCAGCCGTTTGGCCAGGGCGATGGCGATGCAGCCGGAGCCGGTGCCGATATCAAGGATTGTACGGGAGGACGGAGCGTGCTGGAGTGCCTGTTCAAGCAGGGTCTCGGTGTCGTGGCGGGGGATCAGCACGGCCGGGGAAACCTCAAAGGTCAGGCCGTCGAACTCCTGGGAGCCGAGGATATGCTGCAACGGTTCCCGCTTGCCGCGGCGGACCACCAGGGCGCGGTAGGCGGCCAGCTCCTCGTCGCTCATCGGCTTGTCGAAGTTGAGGTACAGCCCGACCCGATCCAGGCCGGTGGCCTCACACAGCAACCACTCCGCCTCGCGACGGGCGTTTGCGACCCCTTTTTCGGCCAGGTAGCCGGTGGTCCAGGTCAGGACCTTGAGGGTGGTCCAGATGTCGGCGTCGGTGGGCATAGGGAGTAGTTACCTGCCAAAGGGATTGGGGAATGGCCGTCTGCCTGCCGCCAAGCGAATCGGCCGGTTTCGTTGCTGATCACGGCGCAGTGAGCGCCCGCAATCGCGACTGTTTGAGCCTGCAGGGCGAGTTCGAGCGATTGCAGCGAACAAGCCGATGTAGCAGCAGAAACGGGCCGTCTGAGCGTGAGGCAGACAGACGGCCACAACCACTAGGCGTCTTCAACGCTAAACGAGCCAACGACGAGAGCGCCGTGAGCTGGAAGCGTCACGCCCCTTCGGATTGGGCCTGCAGCGCCTCCATCTGATAATAGGTGCGCAGGGCGTCGGTGATCTCCTCGATATCGCCGGCCATGATCGAATCCAAGCGGTAGAGGGTCAGGCCGATGCGGTGATCGGTCATCCTCCCCTGGGGGAAGTTATAGGTACGGATCCGCTCGGAACGGTCGCCACTACCTACCTGCTGCTTGCGGTCGGCGGCCATCTTGGCGTTCTGTTCCTGCAGGATGGTGTCCAGGATGCGGGTTTTGAGGACCTTCATCGCCTTGGCCCGGTTCTTGATCTGGCTGCGCTCTTCCTGGCAGGCCACCACGGTGCCGGTGGGCAGGTGGGTGATCCGCACCGCCGAGTCGGTGGTGTTGACGTGCTG
>DFYU01000069.1 GCA_002383415.1 Geobacter sp. UBA4074 | reverse complement strand
GAAGAAAACCAGGTGTCCAGCACGTCGGTTTCCTGACGCAGCTCGTCGCTACCGCAATGGGAACACTGGCTGGGATCTTCCATCGCCACCGTCACCTTGCCGCAGTGGTCGCAGAACCAGGCCGGGATGCGATGGCCCCACCAGATCTGGCGCGAGATGCACCAGTCGCGGATGTTCTCCATCCAGTCGTAATAGGTGTTTTCCCACTGCTTCGGCAGAATGCGGGTACGGCCGTCTTTGACCGCCGCAAGCGCCTGCTCGGCCAGGGGGCCCACCTTGACGTACCACTGCAACGACAGGTACGGCTCCACCACGGTTTTACAGCGGTAACAGCCCCCCACCGACAGGCCGTGGTCGTCGATCTTGTCCAGCAGCCCGGCCGCCTCCAGATCTTCAACGATCTTGGTCCGTGCGGCGAAGCGGTCCATCCCTTCGTACTGATGACCGGCGGCAGTGATCACACCGGACTCGTCCATTACGTTGATCTTGTCCAGACCGTGCCGCAGGCCCACCTCAAAATCGTTGAAGTCGTGGGCCGGGGTGATCTTGACCACACCGGTGCCAAACTCACGGTCCACATACTCGTCAGCCACCACCGGAATTTCGCGGTTGACCAACGGCAGCAGCACCCTGGCGCCATGCAGATCGGCGTAGCGCTCGTCTTCGGGATGCACGGCTACGGCGGTATCCCCCAGCATGGTCTCGGGCCGGGTGGTGGCAACGGTCACAAAACGACCCGGCTGGCCCACCACCGGGTAGCGGATATGCCAGAGGTGCCCCTTCTTCTCTTCGTGTTCCACCTCAATGTCCGACAGAGCGGTATGGCAACGGGGACACCAGTTGATCAGACGGTTGTCACGGTAGATCAGCCCGTCCTGGTACAGCTTGACGAACACGGTGCGCACCGCCTTGGACAGGCCCGCATCCATGGTAAAACGTTCGCGCTCCCAGTCACAGGAGGCACCCAGCCGTTTCAACTGGCCGATGATCTGCCCGCCGGATTCACCCTTCCACTGCCAGACCCGCTCGATGAACGCCTCGCGGCCCAACTCGTGTCGGTCCTTACCCTCGGCGGCCAACTGCCGCTCCACCACATTCTGGGTGGCGATACCGGCATGGTCGGTGCCGGGCATCCAGAGTACATTATGGCCGGTCATCCGCTTCCAGCGGCAGAGAACATCCTGCAGGGTATTGTTGAGGGCGTGGCCCATATGCAGGGCGCCGGTCACATTGGGAGGGGGAATCACGATACTGTACGGCTTCCGTGCAGCATCACCGCCTGCCTCTGCGTGAAAATACCCCTTCTGCAGCCACTCTGCGTACCACCGTTTTTCAACCTCATGGGGTTCATACCCCTTGGCAAGTTCTCTGGTTTCCATCGCTGCCCATTCCTAACGAGTCAAGTAATTGATGCAAAAGTTAGTTTTTATACACCCAGGCAGGCTGACTGGTCAAGGTTCTGCAGCTGACAGCCAGGTTGCTGAATGCCAGCACCTACTCATTAAAAATAAGCTTGCATTTTATTAAACGAATGAATAACTTTACTTCTGCGGTCAACAAACGCATTACACACAAAACAGGGAGAACTCGTCATGGACCACCACGCCATCAGAAACCTCGTCGCCGGACTGGGCATTGCCGGTCTGGTAGCAGGGCTGACAGCACCCGCTGCAGCAGAACATGTACATCCGACACCAAGCACCGACGGTGCCAAACCAGCCACCGAGGCAGGACCCAGTGGTTGCGGCGGTATGGAAAAATGCCCGAAGTGCGAGAAGATGAAGAAAAAGAATGGCGGCGCCAGCAGTTGCGGAGGAGCCATGCAAGCACCGGCAGCCGAAGGTGCAGCTCCTGCCAAACCGGGGATGAGCGGTTGTGGCGGCGCCTCCGGTTGCGGCGGTGCTGCTAAACCGGAACCACCTCAGCAATAGACCTATCGCTTTTACCGATTTGACATTTGTCTCACTGTGGTAAAATCTCTACCTGACCGAAGTTGATCCGGAAGGGAGGTGAGCAGTATGGACAAGGACACGATTAAAAAGGCGGTTGCAGGGCTCGGCATTGCTGGCCTGATGGCAGGGGTAGCTTTGCCGACGCAGGTTCAGGGGGCCAGTGGTTGAGGCGGGAAACAGGGTGCCGGGAGCACCCAACAAGAAGGTTCGGGCAGTGGCTGAGGCGGTAAAACCGGCGCCGGGAGCGCCGAGGACAAAAAAACCGACAAGGACAAAGCGGCCGAAGAGCAGAAACCCGCGCAACAAAAGCCTGCTGAAAAACCAGGGCAGAAGCCTGGTGCCAGCGGCTGAGGTGCCAGTGGCTGAGGTGGCGCCACGGGTACCGGCGGTACCCAAAACAAGTAGTTGGCTGCAGCATCCGGGCGGCAGACGTTACTAGAAGACGTCCGCCGCCCGTTCATCGAGGCAAAAGCTGCCTGACGAGGTAACTGCCATTTTCCCCACCACCCGCACATTGATGGGCCAGGCTGCCTGGGACCGCACTATCGGTACTGCACAGAAAACGCTCGCCCTGGAAGACATTCCAGACTACCTGGCCAACGGCCAGGACCCGCACCACCTGCCATGGCTTCCAACGCTGGCCCGACTAGAACTGCTTTGTCACCGCTCATTGACGGCTGTCATCCCATCCCGGGAAGAACTGACCAGCCTCTGCCTGAATCCCTCCCTGGAACTGGTCACCCTGGGCTGGCGCAACCTGCCGCCACTCGTGACAGCCATCAGCGAAGAGCGGCTTGCCCAGGTTACCGCAGGTGAAGAAATGGTCGCGGTCTGGCGAGAGCCTTCGAGTAACCGCCTGCGTTGCACTGCGGCCAAGCCGGAACAGCTACTGGCCATCAAACTGGTGGCCGAGGAGATCAGTCCCGAGCAGGCCGCCCGGACCGCAGGGGTCTCCGTCGCTGTTATCGATGATCTGCTGAGTGCCGCGATACACTCCGGCATTCTGCTATCACCGTCATCCCGCTTGCGTCGCCCCACCGACCGTGCTGCGGCCGAGGTCTTTACCCTGCAGTGGCACCTGACCCAGAGTTGTGACCTGTCCTGCAAGCATTGCTATGACCGCAGTCACAGGGCTGACTTCCCCTTTGATCGCGCCCTCGGGCTGATGCAAGAGTTGCGGGACTTCTGCCGGCAGCGCTTTGTACGCCCCCAGGTAACGTTGACCGGCGGCAACCCGCTGCTGCACCCCCGCTTCTTCGAGCTATACCAGGCAGCCGCCGACCACGGCCTGATGATCGCCATCCTGGGCAATGCCAGCGACCGTGCCACCCTGGAAGGAATGATGGCAATCCAACCGCCGGTCTATTATCAAGTCAGCCTGGAAGGGCTCGAACAGCACAACGATCAGATTCGCGGCGCAGGCAACTACCGTCGCACCGTAGCCTTCCTGAAACTCTTAACCGAACTGGGTATCCCCAATCTGGTCATGCTGACCCTGACCAAGGCCAACCTTAATCAGGTGCTCCCGCTGGGCCGCGAGTTGGCCGGGATAACCGGTGGCCTTACCTTCAACCGCCTGGCCTTGTTCGGTGAAGGTGCCAAGCTCGCGCTACCCAGTATTGAAGAGTACCAGGACTTTCTCAACGACTATGTTGCAGCACTGCCGGAGATAACGGTACTCGCCCTCAAGGACAGCCTGCTCAACTGTGTGTTTGAGCAACAGGAGCGGCCACTGTTTGGTGGTTGCGCCGGCTTTGGCTGCGGTGCAGCCTTCAACTTCCTCTCGATCCTCTCCGACGGTGAAGTCCACGCCTGCCGCAAGCTGCCCTCTCCGCTTGGCAACATCCGGGAGCAGTCCCTCGAAACAATCTACGGCTCTGAGCTGGCAACCCGCTACCGCTCCGGCTCTACAGCATGCATCGGCTGCGATCTGCGCCCCGTCTGCGGCGGCTGCATGGCGGTCACCGCCAGCTTCGGACTGGACCCCTTCAGCAACAAAGACCCCTACTGCACAAGAAAACAATAGATTCGTCTGCTTGAACTTTAACGCTTCCGCGATAGACTACCTGCAGACACCTTTTACCCCTTCTGGAGGATCAGCATGCTCACCAAGCTTACCATCGCCACCAAGATGATTATCACCTTCCTGATCGTCATCCTGCTTTCCAGTGTATTGGGCATCTATGCCATCGTACAGAACAGCAGAATCGGCACACTGGCCAGCGAGATCGCCACAACGCAGATTCCGGCCATCCATTCCGTAACCGCCATGAACGCCTTGCTGGGCAGCCATCGACGCGGAGAGCTGCTGATGGTGATTGCACCACAACCTGCCGACAAGGAAAAGTACGCCCAGCGAAACGAATCGATGACCGAAAAATTCAAGCAGGAACAGGCCGCGTACGAGAAACTGCTCGCCTCCCCGGAGGAAAAGGCCGTCTATGACGAGTTCAAGCAGGCCTGGGAGACCTATCTGGCGGCCTACCCAGCTATCAAGGACGCTGCCCAGCAAGGGGCCGACCAGGCGACGAGCGCGGCGCTGATAATGGGTGCATCCAGCAAGAGCTTCAACCAGGCTCTGGCCGCGCTGGATAAGCTGGAAAAGTTCGCCATTGACCAGTCGGAAAAGGAGAGCAGCAGGGCCCTGGCCATATCCAAGACCACCCGGGTCTGGATTATCCTGATCATCATCGCCAATATCGGCGTCGGACTGCTGATCATCATCAGCTTTGCACGCAGCATGACCAGACCGCTTAAACAGCTGGCCAGCGGGGCTGAAAAGGTGGCCACTGGCGACCTGGGCGTGCAGGTGGAGGTAGATACCGGCGACGAGGTGGGCCAACTGTCGGTGTCATTCCAGAACATGGTCAATTCGCTGCGAGAGCTGATCGGCACTCTCTCTGATTCAGCGACCCACGTTGCCGGCTCATCCCGAGAAATGCAGCAGAATGCCCAGGAGATGGTAAGCGGTGCCGAGGATGTGGCCTCGCAGGCCATCACCGTGGCCACTGCCAGCGAGGAGATGTCCGCCACCTCGGGCGATATCGCCCAGAACTGCATGCTGGCGGCCGAAGGTGCCGACCGGGCCAATGAAGCGGCTGCCCACGGGGCGGCAGTGGTGGAAAAATCGATCAGCGTGATGCAACGCATCGCTGAACGGGTACAGGCCTCGGCCCAGACCGTCGAAGGACTGGGAGCACGCAGCGACCAGATCGGTTCGATCATCGGCACCATCCAGGATATTGCCGATCAGACCAATCTGCTGGCCTTAAATGCCGCCATCGAAGCGGCCCGGGCCGGCGAACAGGGGCGCGGCTTTGCCGTGGTGGCCGACGAGGTGCGGGCCCTGGCCGAGCGCACCACCAAGGCGACCCGCGAGATCGACCAGATGATCAAAGCGATCCAGCAGGAGACCAAAACCGCTGTATCGGCCATGGAAGAAGGGGTTGCCGAGGTAGAACAGGGCACTGAAGAGGCAGCCCGCTCCGGCGAGGCACTGCGGCGTATTCAGGATGAAATCAATGCCGTAAACCTGCAGGTACAACAGATTGCCACTGCAGCTGAAGAGCAGACCGCCACCACCAGCGAGATCAGCAACAACATTCATCAGATCACCACCATTGCCCAGCAGACCATGGAGCACTCCCGGACCACCGTGGGGACAGCCCAACACCTTTCCCGTCTTTCCGAAGAGCTGCAGAAGGTGGTCGGCCAGTTCAAGCTCTCCGAATCGGGTAAACTGATTGTCTGGAGCAACAGCTACAGTGTCACGGTCAAGCAGATGGATCAGGAGCACCAACGGCTGATCGACATCATCAACAACCTATATGCCGCGATGCGCGCAGGCCGTAGCAACGAAGCCATCGGCACCATCCTTGACGAGCTGGTGGCCTACACCAAGACCCACTTCAGCCACGAGGAACAGCTGATGCAGCAGGCCAACTATGCCGGTCTGGCCGACCAGAAAAAGGCCCACGAGGCGCTGGTGAACCAACTCAACGATATTTTGGCCAAATACCGGGCCGGCACCGCCCTGGGGCAGGAGATCATGAACTTCCTCAAGAACTGGCTGATCAACCATATCCAGGGGATGGACAAGCAATACGGACCGACCATGCACAAAAAAGGCATTAAATAAGACAATATGCCCAAACGGGGTTGGAACATAGCGGCGTCGGGACATGAATGGTTGCCGCTGCTCGGGCTGGCCTTGGCATGGACCATGGTGATGGGTGGGTCACTGCTCTGGAACCAGCATCTGGTACAGCACAAGGTGCTCGAAAATGCGCGTCTTGAGGCGGAAACCGTCATCAACAAGGATCTGGCATACCGGCGCTGGGCCACCATGCACGGCGGCGTGTATGTGCACCCCACTGCCGAGACCCCTCCGAACCCGTGGCTGAACCACCCTAAGCGGGATGTGACAACAACCGATGGCGGTCAGTTGACCCTGATGAACCCGGCTTATATGACCCGTCAGCTGATGACCCTATTCAGTGAACAGTACGGCGTCAAAGGCCATATCACCAGCCTGATGCTCAAAAATCCCATTAATGCACCTGATGAATGGGAACGTGAGGCACTGCACCAACTGCAACAAGGGGCTACCCACAGCGTAAGCCAGGTGAGTATAATCGACAGCCAACGCTATCTTCGGCTTATCCTGCCGATGTTTATGGAAAAAGGCTGTCTGAAGTGCCATGCCGACACCGGCATACCGGTAGGTGGCATCCGTGGTGGCATCAGTACCGCTGTTCCGCTACTGAAACACGAGCTGGTTGCCGAAGAGGCGCTGAAAGGCTTACGGGTGGCCCATGGTGGCATCTGGCTGCTGGGTCTGGCCCTGCTGATCGGCGGCAACAACCTCTACCGCCGCCAAAAAACAGTCTTGATGTCAACTGAAGGTGCGCTTGCCAACAGCCAGGTGCGGTTTGCCGCACTGACCCAATCGTCACCCACCGGCGTATTTCAGACCGCCTCTGACGGATCCTGCATCTTTGTGAATGACCAGTGGTGCCTGCTGGCCGGCATCACACCGCAACAGGCCCATGACGATGGCTGGCTTCAGGTTATTCACCCTGACGACCGCGCGAACGTGTTTGGTGCCTGGCAGCGCACCATCAGTGAGCAACGACCTTTCAGACTGGAGTACCGTTTCATGCGCCCGGACGGCAAGACAACCTGGGTTTATGGACAAAGCAGTATCATGCAGGATGCAAACGGCAAGGTAATCGGCCATGTGGGCACCGTAACCGACATCAGTGAGCACAAAGAGCTGGAGCAGACCTTGCGCGCAGCCAAGGAGTTGTCAGATGACGCCAACCGGGCCAAAAGCGAGTTTCTGGCCACCATCAGCCACGAACTGCGCACCCCGCTCAACGCCGTGATGGGCGGCGCCCAACTGCTGGAGATGACCACGCTCAATCAAGAGCAGCGCGATTATCTGACCATGATCACTGTCGGCGGCAAACAGGAGCTGGCCTTGGTCAATGACCTGCTGGACCTGACCGCGATCGAGGCTGGCGGTGTTCAGCTCAGCAAGGCTCCGTTTCTGCTGCGCGACTCACTGACAGCGTACATAAAAAAACGACATAAGGACTGCCAAACCAAAGGCCTGCAGCTCAGCCTTAACATTGACGATCAGGCTCCGGAAACAATCCTGGGAGATGAACAACGCTTTATCCAAGCCATCGACATACTGATGGACAATGCCATCAAGTTTACCGATCAGGGGACCATCAGCCTGAGCATCAAACCGCTGCACCTGTCGGGGACGCAGGCAACCCTTTCAATCTGCGTGGCCGATAGCGGGATCGGCATAGCCCCGGAACAGCATGAGCAAATCTTCATGCCGTTCGTGCAGGCGGACATGTCGCATACCCGCAAACACGGCGGTACCGGCTTGGGGCTCTCGATCTGCCGTCGATTGGCGCTGGCCATGGGTGGGACGGTACGCGTTGAGAGTACCGTTGGCAAGGGGAGTAGCTTCTACCTTGAACTTCCGTTCGACCTCTGCGTAGCACGTCCGCCATCAACACTGACGGTGTCGCAGAAAGCCGCTGAGCAGGACAGACCATCGGCCTGTCAGGCCACCGGTGGCGCATCTCCCAGATGCAGACCGGGCAGCAAATAACCTCGTACATAGTCTGCCACGGCATCTTCCAGTGACCGCAGTTCACCTGCATAGCCAGCGGAACGCAGTTTGGCGTTGTCGGCACAGGTATAATACTGATAGCGGGGCCGGATATGCTCCGGCATGTCGATATAGCTGATCTCGGGCGCCTTGCCCAGGGCGGCAAACAGGGCATGGGCCAGGTCGTTCCAGGAACGGGCCTGGCCGGTTCCGATGTTGAAAATACCATTGACCTCGGGCCGCTCCAGAAAGAACAGGGTCATGGCCACAGCATCCTTCACGTAAACAAAATCACGCAGCTGCTCGCCGTCACCGTACTCGGGTCGGTGGGAACGGAAGAGGGTCATGGAGCCTGCGGCCTGCACCTGCTCAAAGGCCTTCAGCACCACCGAACGCATCTCTCCTTTGTGCTGTTCATTGGGGCCGAACACGTTGAAATACTTGAGCCCCGCCACCTTGTCCAGCATGCCATGCTGCTGCAACCACAGGTCAAACAGCTGCTTTGAGTAGCCATAGCCGTTCAGCGGCCGCAGGCTGGTCAACTGTGATTCGTCATCGCTGAACCCCAGGGCACCGTCGCCGTAGGTGGCGGCGCTGGAGGCATAGATAAAGCGTGCGTCGTTCTCCAGGGCAAAACGTGCCAGCCGTTTCGAATATTCGAAGTTGTTGCGGATCAGGTAGCTGGCGTTCTGCTCGGTGGTTGAAGAGCAGGCCCCCAGATGGATGACAGCCTGTACCCGCTGGGTACCAACCGGACAACGATCACCGCTCTCAAGCAGCGGCAGCAGATCATCCTTTTCAAGGTAATCCTTGAACCGCAAGGGGGCCAGATTGGCCCACTTGTCGCTGGTTCCCAGGTGATCTACGATAACGATATTCTCATGCCCCAGCTGGTTGAGGCGCCAGACCACGGCGCTGCCGATCAGCCCGGCGCCGCCGGTAACGATAATCATGGCTGTTGCTCCTTGTTGATATGATGGTCCACAACCCAGGCGGCAAAGGGAAAGCTGCAGGTAAAGGCCGGTGACACGGCATTCAGCACATGGACACTGCGGCCGTCTCCCTCCACCACGAAGTCCTGCACCAACTCTTTGGTGCCTGTATGTAACAACTGCGCCCGGATGCCGGGCTTGCTCCACTGATTGAACCCGGCGGTATCGATCTGCTTGACCATCTTGGTGGCCAAACCGGTAAAGTAGGCCCGGTCGTATTTTTTCAGCTCACCCAACGCCAGTGAACGGAACCCGAAACTGTCGGCCAGGAACAGCCGTGACTCCCAGCCGATGATCTCCAGCAGTTCTCCAGCGTTGAAATGCTCCAGCCCGGTGTAGTTCTGGCGCCAGAAGGCCGGGATGGCGGTGGGACCGATCTTGATGGTGCCGTCCACGGTTACCGTGTAATGCACACCCAAAAACGGATTTTTCAAGTTCGGTACCGGGTATATGTTGGTGCGGATCGGCTTGTCCGGCCTGGTGTATTTCAGGTAGATACCTTTGAAGGGGATGATGGTGTACTGCTGCGAAAAACCGTAGTCGCGGGCAATCCGGTCGGCATACAGGCCGGCGGCGTTGATGATCAATCCGGCCTCGATTAGCAGACCGCCGGTGGTGACGATACTGCTGTCCCCCTGGCGGCGCAGATAGCCCTGGCCGAACAGGAAACGAACGCCGACCTGCTGCAGATCATCTTTCAATGCCTGGCAGACCTGGACCGGGTCAACGGTGGCAGTGGTCGGCGAGTAGAGGGCGATCTGAGTAGTGCGGGCGTTGGGATCGATCTCGGCCAGCTCCTGCTCATCGATAATCCGCACATCCACGCCGTTCCGTTCGCCACGACGCTGCAGTTCGCGTACCCCTTCGATCTCACTCTCGTCAGAGGCCACCACCACCTTGTGGCATTCGTTGATCGCCAGCCCCTTCGCCTTGACATACTCCTTCATCATCCGGTTGCCGTCACGGGTGAAACGAGCCTTCAGGGAATCAGCCGTGTAGTAGAATCCGGCATGCAGCACGCCGCTGTTGCGACCGCTGCCGTGAAAGGCCACATCGCTCTCTTTCTCGATCAACAGGATGTCGGCCTGGGGAAAACGGTGACGCAATTCGCGGGCCAGGGCCAGCCCGATGATGCCGGCCCCGATGATCAGATAGTCAGCGCACAGCGGGCTGCTCACAGCTGTACCGGATGGCGACGGGAAAGCTTGAGGAAATTATCCAGCAACTGCATGCCCCCCTCAGTCAGGATCGATTCGGGATGAAACTGCACCCCCCACACCGGCAGGTCACGGTGGCGCATCCCCATGATCTCGCCATTCTCCACCCAGGCCGTCACCTCCAGGCAATCAGGCAACGTCGACCGTTCCACCACCAACGAATGATA
This sequence comes from Geobacter sp. UBA4074, assembly GCA_002383415.1. Lineage (GTDB taxonomy): Bacteria > Desulfobacterota > Desulfuromonadia > Geobacterales > Pseudopelobacteraceae > Trichlorobacter. Next base: position 3,562 of record DFYU01000069.1, on the reverse strand, counting down.
ACGAGTGGCATTGAACGGATTAGGCAACCCTGCAAACAGCTCCTGACCATCGTGGTGGATCGGCGAAGTCTTGCCATGCATCAGCGAAACGCTGCGCACCACCGTGCCGCCAAAGGCGGCACCAATCGACTGATGCCCCAGGCAGACCCCCAACAGGGGAATCTTGCCGGCATACTCACGGATGGCCGCCACTGAGATACCGGCCTCTTCGGGCGAACAGGGCCCAGGTGAAACCACGATCCGATCGGGTCGTAGCGTAGCGATGTCCGTAACGCCAAGCTCGTCGTTGCGCACCACGTGCACCTCTTCACCCAATTGGGCCAGATACTGGACAATGTTGAAGGTAAATGAGTCGTAATTATCGATCATTAAGAGCATGACAACACCTAAACTCCTTGCCTGTACACGTTTCAGGCCCGACTATACCTGTTGATCCTGCCGAACGCAACCACCTCAAGGATTCGTTCGGTGCACCGCCAGCGGTCCCCAGGCCTGATGAATCGACATCACCTCCAGGTGGTTGACATTGACATGGGTCGGCTGGTCACTAACCCACTTGATGATACCAGCCACATCCTCGGCTGTTAGCGGCTGGCAGCCCTCATACACCCTGCCGGCCTTCTGCTGGTCGCCCTTGAAGCGGATCTGCGAGAACTCGGTCTCTGCCATGCCTGGCGCAATACAGGTGACCCTGACCATGGTACCGAGCAGATCGGTGCGCAGGTTGCGGGAAAACTGCTCCACAAAGGCCTTGGTGCCGCCGTACACGTTACCGCCGGCGTAGGGCCAGGCACCGGCTGTGGAGCCGATGTTGATAATGTGGCCGCGGTTGCGGGCCACCATCCCCGGCAGCAGACAGCGGGTCATGTAGGTGAGGCCTTTGATGTTGGTATCCACCATGGTATCCCAGTCATCCAGCGATGCCTGTTGGGCGGGTTCCAGCCCCAGGGCCAAGCCGGCGTTGTTGACCAGCAGGTCGATCTCGCTAAACCCTGCCGGCAGTGACGCCACGGCAGCCTCCACAGCCGTCCGCTCCCGCACGTCCAGCACCAGCGGCAGTACCTGGACTCGGTCGGCCAACTCCTGTTGCAGGGCCAACAATGGTTCCAGCCGGCGAGCCGCCACAACAAGACGATTGCCTTCCTCAGCAAAGATACGGGCGGCGGCCGCGCCAAACCCTGACGACGCACCGGTGATCAGGATTGTTTTACCCCTCATAGCAACTCCTTTCAGCAGACCACGCTTGACAGCTTACCACAAAAAAAGCCCGGCGCTTACGCACCGGGCCAATTACATGAACATCGTTCCTACTACTTGGAAGCAGCCAGAGCCTTCTCAAAACCGGTGGCATAGGCCTTCTTGTTCAGCTCCAGGAATGCCTCGGGCACGCGGGAGAGAACAGCCTTCTCACCGTTTTCACGGGAAACCACGCCGGTCAGGGCGATCATGGCGCCCAGGGCAACGATGTTGGCAACGATCTCGCGGCCGACTTCGTTCTTGGCGGTGTTGATGATGTTGAAGCCGACCTTTTTGAAGTTACCCTCGGGCAGACGGGTAACCAGATCGGTATCATACAACAGGATGCCGCCCTCTTTCAGGTCATGGGAGTACTTGTCACATGCCTCTTGAGTCAGGGCCAGCAGAGCGTCACACATGGTGACCTTGGGGTAGTCAACCGGGGCATCAGCGATGATGACCTCGGACTTGGAAGCGCCACCGCGAGCCTCAGGGCCGTAGCTCTGGGACTGCACAGCCTGCTTGCCTTCATGGATCGAGGCGGCTTCGGCAAGGATGATCCCCGCAGTGATCAGACCTTGTCCGCCGGCGCCGGAAAAACGTAGTTCATACCTGGACATCTATGTTCTCCTTTTCAGAGTAGTGTTCTCTCTTAAGGAAATGAGTAGTTTTTCGTTCTGGCCAGGCTGTCCAAGGAAGTGCGACGGAGGCGTACCCTAGAGTACGTCGAGTACGCACGACCGAAGGACAACGAAGCCAGAACGGAAAAGAACCATTTCCTACTTGTTGCCGCCGGCGCGCTCAATAACCTTGGCGTACTCTTCGCAGTACTCGGGACGCTCCACCTTGTGCAGCACACCGGTCAGAACCTTGCCTTCCAGTTGCTCGGCAGTCATCTTCTCGGCAGCCTTAACCGGCACGGCAACGTCTTTCAGGCGGTTCATCATCTCGACAACCGACTTATACTTGTTGCGACGGCCGTAGGTGGTGGGGCAGTCATCCAGGATCTCCACCACGGAGAAGCCTTTGTGCTGGATTGCCTCAGCGATCAGCTTGTCGATCTGGTTAGCATGATAGGCGGTACCACGGGCCACAAAGCTGGCGCCGGCGCCGATGGCCAACTTGGCGATGTCGAAGTTGGGATCGGGGTTGCCGTAGGGTGTGGTGGAGGCCTTGTGGCCGGTGGGGGTAGCAGGGGAGAACTGGCCACCGGTCATGCCGTAGATGTAGTTGTTCATGATGATGTAGGTCATGTTGATGTTACGACGGCAAGCATGGATGAAGTGGTTACCGCCGATGGCGGTACCATCGCCGTCGCCGCCCACCAGGATGACGTTCATCTCAGGCTTGGCCAGCTTGACGCCGGTTGCGAAGGCAGCTGCACGACCGTGGGCGGTGTGCAGGGTGCAGCAATCGATGTAGCCGGGCAGACGGGAGGCGCAACCGATGCCGGAAACAATGGCGGTCTCTTCCTTCTTCAGGTTCAGAGTGTCCATGGCGCGGATCAGGCCCTTCATGACAATGCCGTGGCCGCAGCCGGGGCACCAGATATGGGGCAGTTTGCCCGGACGGATAAACTTTTCGTAATCAAAAGCCATGGTTACTTAACCTCCTTGATCTTCTCAACGATCTGATCGGGGTTGATCGGCTCGCCGTCGACCCGGTTGATCCCGAGGATCTGGGCCTTGCCTTGGGCACAACGCTCGATCTCGAGGCTGCACATACCCAGGTTCATCTCCGGCACGATAAAGCCTTTGACCTTGGCGGCCAGGGCCTTGATCTGCTTGTCCGGGAACGGCCAGAAGGTCTTGATCCGGAACATACCGGCCTTGATGCCTTGCTCGCGGGCCGCGTTCACGGCATAACGGGCCGAACGGGAGGTGGAACCATAGGCCACCACGACCACGTCAGCATCGTCAAGCTTGAACTCTTCGAAATCAACGATCTCGTCCACATTGGCCATCACCTTGCGGATCTGACGCTCTTCCTCGGCCTGCACGTACTCGGCCTTGGTGGTGGGGAAGCCATCCGGCAGCTTGTTCAGACCGGTAACATGGAACTTGTAGCCGGAACCGAAGGCAGCCAGGGGAGGCACATCGCCGAACTTGGTGTCGTAGGGCTTGTACTCAGCCGGGGGAACCGACGGAGTAGTACGGTCGATCACTTCCAGCTCGCCCGGCTCACGGAATTCAATCCGCTCACGCATGTGGGCAACGATCTCATCCGGCAGGACGTGAACCGGCATACGGTACTTCTCGGCCAGGTTGAAAGCCCGCACCATCATGTCGTAGGTTTCCTGCACCGAGGCAGGCATCAGAGCGATGGT
>DFYU01000124.1 GCA_002383415.1 Geobacter sp. UBA4074 | reverse complement strand
GGTTAAAGCTTTCGAAAAAGAAGCCCCGGTCGTCGCCGAACACCTTGGGTTCAATGATCAACACACCGGGCAGGGGGGTGGTTATGCACTGCATGGGCTACCTCACGGATGGGTTACTAGGCCTGTCATAGCAGATGTTACGGGCCTTCTGCAAGAAACTGATGGGAGGAGTGGAAAAATTGGAAAACTACGGTAGGCTATCCAGCATGGTACAGGAAACGACATTCAACAACGGTGTGCGGCTGGTGACCCAGCAGGTGCCGGGCATGCATACGATCACGCTGGGTATCTGGGTGGCCAACGGCGCCCGCCAGGAACAACCGTCCATAAGCGGCGTGGCCCACTTTATCGAGCACCTGCTGTTCAAGGGCACTGAACGGCGCAACGCCCGCCAGATTTCGCGGGAGATCGATTCACTGGGCGGGATACTGAACGCCTTCACCGGCCACGAGTACGTCTGCTACTACGCCAAGGCCTTAACCCGCTTTCTGCCCCAGGTGTCCGATATCCTGAGCGACATGTTCCTCAATTCGATCTTCCCGGCTGAGGAGATCGAAAAGGAGCGCAACGTGGTGCTGCAGGAGATCAAGATGCGGGACGACACCCCGGAGGAGGCGATCCACGACCGCTTTCACCTGAGTTTCTGGCAGGGGCATCCCTTGGGGCATGCGATCCTGGGCAGCACCGAGACCATCAGCGCCATCAGCCGCGAGGCGATTGTGGCCCACAAGCAGCAGTGGTACCGGCCCAGCGAGATCGTGATTGCCGCTGCCGGCGGGGTGGAACACCAGCAGCTGGTGGATCTGCTGGAAGGTCCCTTTTCTGCCCTGAACCCCGGCGAGCCGCGCCGCGAGACCGGCAGCTGCAGCCGCCCCTCCAAGGGGCGGGTGGTGGAGCTGTCGGAACGTGATCTGGAACAGACCCTGATCTGCCTGGGCACCGATGGTCTGCCGCACACCGATCCGGGCCGCTATGCCCTGGTGGTGCTGAACACCATCCTGGGCGGCGGCATGAGCTCGCGCCTGTTTCAGGAGATTCGTGAAAAGCGCGGTCTGGCCTATTCGGTTTACTCCTATCTCAGCTCCTACAGTGATGCCGGTGCGCTGACGGTCTATGCTGGTACCGACCGGGGGCGGAGTTGTGAAGCGGTCAAGATTGTGTTAGCTGAGATGGGGCGCCTGCGCGACGAGCTGGTGGCTGAGGATGAGCTGAACGCCGCCCGGGAGCAGATCANNAGATCAAGGGCAAGATTCTGATGTCGCTGGAGTCCAGCGACAGCTATATGTCACGGCTGGCCCGCAGCTATCTTTACTATGGCCGCTATCAGCCGCTGGAGGAGCTGATGGCCGGTTTCGACGCCGTCAGCGCCAACGACCTGCAGCAGTTGGCCGGAAGACTGTTCCAAGACAGTTCTCTGAATGTACAGGTGATGGGCAAGGTGGATCCGACCTGTTTCACCACCAACCGTGAACTGATCAGCCTGTAACTTGTGCGGGGCATGGCCGCTGGCCGTGCCCCGTCTTGTCACCCCCGACCGGTGTGGCCGAAGCCGCCTGCCCCTCGCGCACTCTCCTCGCTGAACTGCTCCACCACCCGTAAGCTGGCCTGCACCACCGGCACAAACAGCAGCTGGCAGATCCGCTCGCCGGGCTGGATGCTGTACGGCTGCTGCCCCTGGTTGCGGATGCCGATCTTTATCTCGCCCTGATAGTCACTGTCGATCACGCCAATGGTGTTGGCCAGCACGATGCCGTGCTTGATTCCCAACCCTGAACGGGGGGCCAGGATGGCCACCAGACCGGGGTCGTGGATGGCGATGGCGATGCCGCTGGGAATGGTGACGGTCTCGCCGGGGGCCACCGTGATCTCGTTGTCCAGGCAGGCTCGCAGGTCGAGGGCGGCGGAACCGTCGGTGGCGTAGGCCGGCAGGGGGATCTGGTTGCCGATCAGCGGGCTCATGATTTTGGTTTCAATCTCACGGTGTTTCATGTAAAAAATCCCTTCTGAAGGCTGATTCAGTCCTGTTTTAACGCAAAGGCGCAGAGACGCAAAGAAAAATGAACAGGTGCTGCGTTCAGAGAGTCTCTGATGTGTCTACTCGTCCGATGCGTTAACCGGTTGGTTGTTTGCCTTTCTTTGGGCCTTACCGGCTTTCTTTAAAACTTTGCGTTAATAAAGGAGATTTTTGATATGCGTGATCCCCGCGTGGCTGACATGGCCAGGGTCTTGGTTGAGTATTCCACCCGCATCAAGAAGGGCGACCGGGTCTTGATCTCGGCGGCCGGTTTTGAGGCGGCCCCGCTGGTGAAGGAGCTGTACGCCCTCTGTCTGCAGCGGGGCGCCGAGTATGTGGAGTACAGCTTCAACCATCCCGAGATCGACCGTCAGTTCTATAACCTGGCCTCCAAGAAACAGTTGGCAGTCTTTCCCCAGCACAAGCTGGATTTCTACAAGACCCTGACCGCCTACATCGGCATCTCGGCCGGTGAAAATTCGATGGTTAACGCCACCAGCAACCAGCAGTCCATGGTGGCCTACCAGAAGCTGACCCGTCCCCTGGTGGACCAGCGGGTCAAGCACACCAAGTGGGTCGTGACCCGGTACCCGACCAACGGTGCGGCCCAGGAAGCCAAGATGAGTCTGGAGGAGTACGAGGACTATCTGTTCAGCGCCTGCAACGTGGACTGGGCCGCTGAATCCCGTAAGATGGAGGCCTTGAAGAAGCTGATGGACACAACCGACCGGGTACGGTTGGTGGGGCCGGACACCGATCTGCGTTTCAGCATCAAGGGGCTTAACAGCATCAAGTGCGACGGCCGCTTCAACATCCCGGACGGCGAGGTGTTCACTGCGCCGGTCAAGGACTCGGTGCAGGGGCATATCACCTACAACTGCCCCACCATCTACCAGGGCAAGGAGTTCAACAACATCCGGCTGGAGTTCAAGGACGGCAGGATCGTCAAGGCCGACGCCGGCGCCATGAGCGCGGCCCTCAACAAGATTCTGGACACCGATGATGGTTCCCGCTACGTAGGTGAGTTCGCGGTGGGGGTCAACCCCAATATCCGCACCCCGATGCGCAACATCCTGTTTGACGAGAAGATCTTTGGCTCGATCCACTTTACCCCCGGCCAGGCCTATGACGAGGCCGACAACGGCAACCGTTCCGCGGTACACTGGGACATGGTGCGGTTGATGCAGGACGGCGAGATCTGGTTCGATGACCGTCTGATCCAGAAAAAGGGGCGTTTTGTGCTGCCGGCACTGGAAGCGATGAACCCGGAGAAGTAGCATGCTGCTGGAGATCAATCCCGACAATCCGCAACCACGCCTGATCGCCCAGGTGGCCCGCTCTCTGCAGGATGGGGGCGTGATCGCTTACCCCACCGACACCACCTACGGCATCGGCTGCTCAATCTTTAACAAAAAGGGGCTGGAGCGGATCTATCAGGTCAAGCAGCGGGATAAGCGCAAACCGTTTTCCTTTATCTGCAGCGACCTGGCCGAGGTGTCACGCTATGCCCGCCTTTCCAATATGGCCTTTAAGGCGATGAAGCGTTGCCTGCCCGGTCCCTACACCTTTGTGCTGGAGGCCAGCCGTGAGGTGCCCGACCTGTTGACCACCCGCCAGAAGACGGTCGGCATCCGCATTCCCGACAACCGGATCTGCATGGCGATCGTGCAGCAGCTGGGGGCGCCGATCGTTACCACCAGCGCCAACCTGACCGGGGAGGAACCGGTGGGGGATCCGTTCGAGATCCAACGAATTTTCGGCAATGGGCTCGATCTGGTGGTGGATGGCGGGCTGTTGACCACCGATGTCAGCACCGTGATCAGCATGATCGGCGACCGGCCTGAGGTGCTGCGCCAAGGATCTGGTCTATGTGACTGGCTGCTGGGGTAACCGGACAAGGAGGCGCTATGGTGCCGGCCCATTTGCGTAACAATGAGGATGTCGTTGATCTGCTGTCCCGCAGAAATGCCGAGATGGCATCCCTGCTGGAGATCGGCAAGACGCTGACCTCGTCGTTGGAGCTGCGTGATGTGCTAAAAGGGATCATGGCCCAGCTGGAGCGGCTGTTACAGCCCCAGATCTGGTCGTTGTTGCTCAAAGATGAAGAGACTGGTGAGCTGACCTTTGAGATTGCGGTTTCGCCCGTCTCAAACGATCTGAAAGGGATGCGGCTGCAGCCCGGCCAGGGGGTTGCCGGTTGGGTGGCGCAGCAAGGCGAGGCGTTGCTGATCCCTGATGTGTCCAAGGATACTCGTTTTGACAATAGTGTTGCCATTGCGGTCGATTACCCGGTTTCGTCGATCGCCTGTGTGCCGCTCAAGATTCGTGAGCGGGTGCTGGGGGTGCTGGAACTGATCGGGGTCGACGGCAGTGAACCGTTTAACCCCGAGAATATGCCGCTCTTGGGGGCACTGGCCGATTTTGCGGCCATAGCCATCGACAACGCCCGCAACTACCAGCGGATCAGCGAACTGGTGATTACCGATGACCTGACCGGCCTGTACAACGCCCGGCATTTTCACGAATTGCTGGAGTATGAGGTGGTTCGCGCCAAACGCTACGGTAGTCAGGTTTCATTGCTGTTTCTGGACCTGGATCACTTCAAGGAGGTTAACGACACCTACGGCCACCTGGTGGGCAGCCGGGTGATCGCCGAAGTGGGGCATCTGATCCGCCGCCATATTCGCTCCGCCGACCGCGCTGCCCGCTACGGTGGCGATGAATATGTGATCGTGCTGCCCAACACCGGCAAGCAGGGCGCCCTGTCGGCGGCCACCAAGATGCTGGAGCGTCTGCACGAGCATAGCTTTCAGGCTGACTCCGGTGAGCAGATTACGATGACTGCCAGTTTTGGTGTGGCTACCTATCCCGATGACGCCCCCAACAAGACCGAACTGATCCGGGCCGCCGATACGGCCATGTACGATGCCAAGGAAGGCGGCCGGAACGGCGTCTGCTCGTTTGAAAACGACTTCATTAAAAAATATGAGATGCCTGGAAAATGAACTTGACTTAAAATGTATGGAATGTGTAGGGTGGCTTATCCTTAAAATTGGAGAACAACCATGACTGTTCAACAATCCCTGGCCACCCTGGCCCTGCATGCCGGCCACGATCCTGCAGCCGATCCCACCCTGTCGCGGGCCGTGCCGATCTACCAGACCAGCTCCTACGTCTTTAAAAGCAGCGAGCATGCTGCCAACCTGTTTGCCCTCAAAGAGTTCGGCAATATCTATACCCGCCTGATGAACCCCACCACCGATGTGCTGGAAAAACGGATGGCCGCCTTGGACGGCGGGGTGGCCGCCTTGGCGCTGGCCTCCGGCCAGGCTGCCATCAGTTATACCATCATGACTCTGGCCAGGGCCGGTCAGAATATCGTTGCTTCCAGTGCGTTGTACGGTGGCACCTATACGCTGTTTCACCACACCCTGCCGCGTTTCGGCATCACCACCCGTTTTGTGGACAGCAGCGATCCGGAAAACTACCGCCGGGCCATTGACGAGAATACCCGTCTGATCTACTGCGAGTCGATCGGCAACCCCAACAATAACGTCGATGATTTTGAGGCGGTGGCCAGGATCGCCCACGAGGCTGGTATTCCGCTGGTGGTGGACAACACCGTCACCACGCCGGCCCTCTTCCGGCCGTTGGAGCATGGCGCCGATATTGTGGTCTACTCGCTGACCAAATTTATCGGCGGTCACGGCACCAGCATCGGCGGCTGTGTGGTGGATGGCGGCCGCTTCCCCTGGGATAACGGCAAGTTCCCCGAATTTACCGAGCCTGATCCGACCTACCATGGCGCGGTTTTCTGGCAGGCGGTGGGCAACCTGTCGTTCATCATCAAGATGCGGGTTCAATTGCTGCGCGACCTGGGGGCTTGCCTGTCCCCCTTCAACGCATTCCAGTTTATTCAGGGGCTGGAAACCCTGCAGGTGCGTATGCCACGCCATGTGGAGAACGCGCAGCAGGTGGCCCAGTGGCTGGAACAGCAGCCCCAGGTGGCCTGGGTCAATTATCCTGGGTTGGCATCCCATCCCGATCATCAGCGGGTGCAGCGCTACCTGCCTGATGGCGCCGGCGCCATCATCGGGTTTGGTGTCAAGGGGGGCAGCGAGGCTGCGCTGCGTTTCATCGACCGGCTCAAGTTGGCCTCGCATCTGGCCAATATCGGCGATGCCAAGACCCTGGTGATCCATCCGGCCAGCACCACCCACCAGCAATTAAGCGAGGATGAGCAGCGCGCCGCTGGGGTTACGCCGGATTTCATTCGTCTTTCGGTGGGTATCGAAGGCGTGCACGACATTATCGCCGATCTGGAGCAGGCCCTGCAGGGATAACGAGACCACCCGGTGCGGGTTCGTCGTTGACTGAGTTTGTATACGTATATTTGCATCAGTGGGGTGGCCTTGCGGTCGCCCCTTATTTTGTGTACTATGTCCGCCTATTTGCATCAATGAAAGGGAGCCCATGTATCGTCTGACCATCAAGACCGGCTTTGCTGCCGCCCATAATCTGATCAACTATCAGGGGGATTGCGAAAATCTCCACGGCCACAACTGGAAGGTGGAAGTGACCGTCACCGCCCGCGAGTTGGACCAGGCCGGCCTGGCCATCGATTTTAAGGTGCTGAAGAAAGAGACCAATGCGCTGCTGGATGAGCTGGACCACAAGTACGTCAACCAGCATGAGTTCTTCAAGCAGTTGTCACCCTCCTCTGAAAACATCGCCCGTTTTCTCTACCAGCGTCTGTCGCAACAGTTGAATAACGGCAATATCACCGTCGAAAAGATTGGGGTCTGGGAGTCAGACAATGCCTGTGCCGAGTACTATGAATAGCAGCACACCGTTGATCGAGATCTTTTCATCGTTGCAGGGGGAAGGGGTGTTGGCCGGCTATCGCCAGATATTTATCCGCCTGCCTGGCTGCAACCTGGACTGCGCTTACTGCGACACCAGCATCGAGGCGCCGGCGGTCTGTCGGGTGGAAACCTCGCCGGGTAGCGGCCAGTTTCAGGAAATTCCCCAGCCGGTCTCGTTACAGACGGTGCTGGATATCGTGCATCGCTGGTGCAAGGAACTGCCCGACGCCCATCACTCGATCAGCATCACCGGTGGCGAGCCGCTCTTGCACGCCGACCTGCTGGCGCAGTGGTTGCCGGAACTGAACATCCTGCTGCCGATCCACCTGGAGACCAACGGCACCCTGCCGGATGCCGTAGCGCGGCTGATCGAACACCTGGACTTTATCTGCATGGACATCAAACTGCCCTCTGCCGCAGCCACACCGGAGCTGTGGGAGGAACACCGCCGTTTTCTGGAGGCGGCCCGGGAGCGGGATGTCTCGGTCAAGGTGGTGGTGGGTGAACTGACTGCTGATCAGGAACTGGTTACAGCCTGTAAACTGGTTGCCACAATAGATGATGAAATACCATTAGTAATACAGCCTGTTACCGATAGAGATGGTCGGGTGGCGGTGCCGGCGCAGCGTTTGATGCGGCTGCAGGCCCTGGCCAGCAGACAGCTGTACGATGTGCGGGTGCTGCCCCAGCTGCATCGTTTTATGGAGGTCTTGTGATTCTGGAAGCGATGACCATGCCGCAGGTGGAGGCCGGGCTCACAACGTGTAAAACCGTGTACATTCCCTTTGGTTCATTGGAGGAGCATGGCAGCCACTTGCCGCTCAGTACCGACACGATCCAGGCCTACGAGGTGGGCAAGCGGGCCGCTGAACGGATTCCGTTGTTCGTAGCGCCGCCGATCCACTACGGCAACTGCCGTTCCACCAATCAGCATCCCGGCACCATCTCCATCTCCACCACCACCCTGCGCGGCCTGCTGAAGGATCTGGTCCGTTCCTTCTACGGTCAGGGGTTCCGAAATGTTATCGTGCTGACCGGTCATGCCGGCGGCGCCCACCGGATGGCGTTGCAGGATGCCGGCGAGGAACTGTTGCCTGAGCTGCCGGAACTGCGCATAGCCGTGGTCACCGAGTATGAACTGGCCAAGGAGCAGGGGCGGGGGCTGGTAGAGACCCCAAACGACGCCCATGCCGGCGAGATTGAGACCTCCCGTATCATGCACAGCCATCCCCAGCTGGTGCAGGGCAGCGCCCCCGCTGAATACCCCAGTTTTCCCACCGGTATCCTGGTGCGGGATAAGCGAAAATATTGGCCCGGCGGGGTGTGGGGCGATCCCTCCAAGGCTTCAGCTGACAAGGGTGCCAAGCTTGAAGAGCTGGTGGTGAGCAAGGTGGTGGAACTGGTGAAGATGCTGGAAGAGGGGCGCTATGTCTGAGCAGGGCGCCCTGATGGTTCGCGAGTTTGCCAACGGCCTGCGTCTGGAGTTGGTTGACACTTCCCGTCACTATTTCGGCGGCTACTGGCGGTTGAGCATCGAGGCCCGTTGTCTGGTGCCGTTGTCAGCTGCCACTATTGACGATCCGAAGCGCCTTGCGGAGCTGCGGCGTCAGTTGGGGGACCCGGTGCCGCTGGTGCGCAGTGTCGAGCAGATGGCCGTGCCGCCGGAGCTGGTTGACGAAACCCTCGCCGCCCTGCAGCAGCGCCTGTTGGCGCAGCTGGAACCGCTTTTGGAACATCCTGATTTTGCCGCTCGCTTTATCGCTAAAGAATATCAGCAACGGATCAAGCGTACCCTGCGCGGTATCCCCTGTCTGTCATGAAGCACGCCGAGTTGACCATTGATCGCCTGGCCTTCGGCGGCAGCGGGGTAGGGCGGCTTGAGGGCAAGGTCTGCTTTGTGCCGTTCAGCGCCCCCGGTGATCGTCTGACCGTGCAGGTGACGAAGGAACACCGTTCATGGCTGGAGGGGGAACTGGTCGAGCTGCTGGAACCGTCGTCACTGCGTGTGCATCCTGGCTGTCCGGCCTTTGGCCAGTGTGGCGGCTGTGAATGGCAGCATATCGACTATACCGTGCAGGCCGAGACCAAGCGTTTGATCCTGCTGGAGACCTTGCAGCGGGTCGGCAGATTGATCGATCCGCCGGTGGGGCCGACCATGACTGCCCCCGACCCCTACGGTTACCGGGCCCGGGCTCAGTTCAAGCTGCATCGTGCCCCGGATGGTCTCAAGGCTGGCTTTTACCGGCGCGGTTCCCGTTTTGTGATCGATCTGCCCCAGGGCTGCCCGGTGGTGACCGATGCCATTAATGGCGCCCTGGCGCAACTCAGGCTGCTGCTGGAAGAGCTGCCGGATGCTGATCGCGTGCCGCAGATCAGTATTGAACAGGGCGAGCAGGGCTGCCATGCCATCGTGCATTACATCGGCAATGACCCGCAACGGCTGGTGGCCTTGCTTGCCAGTCATGAAGCGTCCCTGGCGCTTGCTGGCCTGTTTTTGCAGAGTGGCCGCAAGGATACGCTGCTGCCGGTCTTTGGTGACCAGCGGATCAGCTACCGGGTGCCGGCCGGCGAAGGTGAGATGACCTTAGGCTACGGTATCGGCGGGTTTTCCCAGGTCAACCGACAGCAGAACCGGGCCATGATCGAGCGGGTACGGCAGCTGGTGCGGCCGGTTGCCGACGGGCGCCTGCTGGATCTGTACTGCGGCAATGGCAACTTCTCCCTGCCACTGGCCGATCTGTTCGCCCAGGTGGTGGGTATTGAAGGCTATCAGCCCTCGATTGCATCGGCTGTTGACAACAGCCGTCAAGTTCGTGTAAACAATAGCACTTTCCGATGTGCCGATGTCGGGGCTGAACTGCAGCAGCTGGTGGCACGGAATGAACGTTTTGCAACCGTGTTACTTGATCCGCCGCGCAGCGGCGCGTTGGAGGCGGTTAAGCTGCTGCCGCAGCTGAAACCGCAGCAGGTTGTGTATGTCTCCTGCGACCCCGGCACCCTGGCCCGTGACTTGGCGATCCTGATCAATCAGGGCGGCTATCGCCTGGAGATCGCCTTGCCGTTGGACATGTTTCCCCAGACCGGCCACCTGGAGACCATTGCCAGTCTGACCCACAGCTAGAAATCGCCCTTTGCGCGTTTTTAAGTATCCACCACTGAAGGAGTGTGCCATGAACAAGTCGGAACTGATCGAAGCCTTTGCCGCCCAGCGTGATATCTCACACAAGCGGGCCGAAGAGGTGGTCAACATGATCTTCAACTCGATGAGCGAGGCGATGATTAACGGCGAGCGGATCGAGATCCGTGGCCTGGGAAGCTTTGTGGTCAAGGAATACGGCGCCTACACCGGCCGCAACCCCAAGACCGGCGAGCCGATCAAGGTGAACCCCAAGAAATTGCCGTTTTTCAAGGTGGGCAAGGAACTCAAGGAGCGTATCTTCGGTTAGTAATGTCGATGCCGCAGCGGATTGCCGCCATTGATTTCGGGACCAATACCGCCCGTTTGCTGATCGCCGACCGTTATCCTGACGGGCGTTTTGAACAGGTGTCATTGATGAGGGCCATCGTCCGGCTGGGCGGTGGCTTTTGTCGTCAGCAGGGATTGGCTGATGACGCCATGCAACGGGCCTTGTCCTGCCTGCGTGACTTTCGTGATGAAATCAGTCGGCTGGGTGTGCAGGCGGTACGGGCCGTGGCCACCAGTGCTGTGCGTGACGCCGTAAACGGTCCAGCCTTTGTGGCGCAGGTAGAAGATGAAACCGGTATCCGGCTGCGGGTGATCGACGGCCAGACCGAGGGCAGCATCACCTTGCAGGGGGTGCTGGCCGGTCTTGATCAGCGCCCGGACAACCTGTTGCTGTTTGATGTGGGTGGCGGCAGCACCGAATATACCTTTGCGCAGGGTACCACCCCCCGTTTTGTCCACAGTCTGCCGTTGGGTGTGGTGCGGCTGACTGAAGGCAAGGGCGAGCCCTTCGCCATGGCTGAAAAGATCAACCGGGAGCTGGACGCCCTTGAGACGCATATGGCCAGTGACCAACTGCAGATCGATCCTGCTACGACGCTCTTGGTCGGTACCGCCGGAACCGCCACCACCCTGGCGGCCCTGAGCCTCAAGATGGTCGAATACGACTACCGCAAGGTCAACAACCTGGTGCTGGACAAGACCGAAATCCAGCGCATCTACGACCAGCTGCTGCCGTTGTCGCCGACGGAGCGTCTGCAGCTGCCCGGTCTGGAGCCGGGGCGTGAGGATCTGATCATCGCCGGGGCGCTGATCACCCTGCTGACCCTGCAGCGCTTCCATTTTGATCAGATGAAGGTGAGTGATTACAGTCTGCTGGAAGGGCTGGTGGTCACGGATCTGCTTGATGCCTGATCCCTCCTAAAAGTTGTTCCCCTGCTGAAAAACTTTCCAAACCTGTTAGACTGCTAGTACGTGAGCACAACGTCCTTAGGTCCTACCCCGTCGAGCGAGGTAAAGCCGTGCAACATCTCATGGGCAGACAACCGATTCTGAACGGTTTGGAAGAGATCGTCGGTTACGAACTCCTCTTCCGCTCGCCCCGGTCCTTGACGGCGGCCAGTTTCGACAGTCATGTGCAGGCCACGGCCCAGGTGATTGTTGATGTGCTCTCCAGTTTCGGCATCCGCGAGGTGCTGGGGGAATACCGCGGCTACATCAACGTGGACGCCGAGATGCTGCTCAGTGACACCATCGAGCTGTTGCCCCACGACGTGATCAGTCTGGAGCTTTTGGAGCATGTCGAGATCACGCCCGATCTGATTGCACGTTGCCAGCAGCTCAAGGATAAAGGTTTTCTGCTGGCCCTGGACGACCATCGCTATGGCCCGCAGTACGAGCCGTTCTATCAGGGGCTGGCGGATATCATCAAGCTTGACCTGCTCACGACACCGCTGGAGGAGTTGTATCGCGAGGTTGATCGTTTCAAGCGCTATCCGGTAAAATTATTGGCTGAGAAGGTGGATAGCCGCCATGTCTTCCTGCGCAGCCGCCGGATGGGCTTCGATCTGTTTCAGGGCTATTTCTTTGCCCGTCCCTCGATTGTGCAGAAGACCCGCATGGCCAATGCATCGGGCGTGTTTTTCAGGCTGCTGCAACAGCTTTCCTCAGATGCCGAGATTGACCAGATCGAAGAGACCTTCAAGCTGAGCCCTGTGCTTACCTACAAGCTCTTATTGCTGGTCAATTCGGTGGCCTATGGATCGCGGGAAAAGATCCGTACCGTGCGTCAGGCCATTACCCGGGTGGGGCTGCAGCATCTGCGGCGTTGGGTGCAGTTGGCCATCTTCGCCGACGAAGACGCAGGGGTACAGACCTTCAACAACCCGCTGATGGACATGGCAGCGGCGCGGGCTGCCTTTATGGAGGAGATGGCCCGGCTGGAGCTGTCCAACAGCAAGCTGCTGCGTCATGCCCAGCCTGATGAGGCGTTTATGGTGGGCATCCTCTCCATGCTGAAGGATGTCTATGATATCGGTATGTCGGATATTCTGCAGAACCTGAACGTGACCGACGAGATTCAGGGCGCCCTGGTCAGCCATGGCGGTGACCTGGGAACCCTGCTCTGTGTGAGTGAGATGATGGAACGGCTGGAACTGGATGAGGCAGCCAGCTGCCTGGAACGGCTGGGCGTTTCGCCGCAGTCGGTGCTGGAATGCCAGAAAAAGGCCTACGCCTGGCGGAGCAAGCTGGTCTGACGCTGTTCTCCTTTATGGTGTTTCAGGCTGTGGAGGGGGCTGTTTGTCGTCGTTGATGGCATCCCTCACGGTGGTGGCCCGCTGTTGGTACTCCTGCTGCGCTGCGGTATCGCCGCGCAGCCCCGCCAGTTCAGCCAGCGCTTCGAGGTCCGCCGCGATCCGGGCCGGCAGTTCCAGTTGTTTGTCCAATGCCAATGCCTGGTGCAGTTCTTGTTGTGCCTGGTCATGGCGCCCCTGCTGACCGCGTATCATCCCCAGCATTCTCAACGCATTGGCCCGCTCTGCAGCTAACGAGTCGTCGGTCGTTTTTTTCAAGGCCTCTTCAGCCAACTGGACAGCCCGTTCACGGTCACCCTGCAGCAGCGCCAGCCGGGCCAGCAGATTGAGACGGCTGGCGATCAGTTCGCCCTGTTCCTCACGTCGCGCGATCTCCGCCCACCGGGTAGCTGCTGCAACATCATTACGGGCCAGTTCCAGCAGGGCCCGTTCTTGGGCTGCATCGGCATGGTATGGGCCGCCAGTGGCCAGCGGCAGCGCCTTGGCGATGACCTGGTCTGCAGCCACCAGATCGCCGGTCTGACGGGCCAGCCGGGCCTGTTGGAGCAGTACGCTGACCTGCCCCTGGCGATCATCCAGGGAGGCGGCCAATCGCAGGGCCTCCTGCAACAACCGCTCGGCCTCGGTTTGCCGGCCTCGGTCAGTCTGCAGCTGCGCCCGTTGTTGCAGCACAGCCAGTTTCTGCTGGCCTGGCGTCAGTCTGGCGGCGCCACCTAGGCAGCCGTAAAGGGTGCCGCTCATCACGAGCAACAGCAGAACGGTTCTAGTCATGGCTGTCACCTACGCCGGGTTGACGGCGTTGCTGGCCGTCAGTGCCGCCTCCCAGCAGCCAGGAATTGTTGAGGCTGTTCATCAGCCGGTCGGTGCTGAACAGGAGCTCTTCGGTGCGTGACAAGAGGCCCGGCAACAGCGGGAAGGTCTTGTCGGCCAGCTGTCTGGTGGAAACGGAGACGGCGTTGACGTTGTCCAGCAGTGGCGGCAGTTTTTCCAAGCTGGTGTTCAGCCGGTCAATGTTCAGCCTGTCCAGTTTGTGGTTGGCGTTGTCCAGCAGGGTGAAGGAACGTTGGCTGATGGCTTCAAGGCGCTGGGTGGCGTTGATCAGCAGGATATCGGCCCGCTCGCGGGTCTGATGCAGGTTGCGGGTCAAGAGCTCCATGTTGCGGATCGCCTTTTTGAGGTCGCCGTCAGGATCGTTGATGTAGCCGATGATGTCGCGTACCTCCACCAGCACCGGCCTGACCTTGTCGGACAGTTCCTCGACGATCTGATCCAGCCCTTTGGTCTTTACAAAGGCAATTGATTCTCCATCCTTGATCTCAGGCTTCTCAGGGCTGCCCACCGATACCTCGATGACGCCGTCTCCCACCAGCCCCTCTTTGACCTGTTTGGCCTTGGAATCGCTGCGGATCCATTTGGCATACTTCTGCTCCACCTCGATGGTGATATCCACCATGGCATGCTCGTTGAGAGACAGATCGGTGAGCCTGCCGATACGGAAGCCGGACAGCTTGACCGGCATCCCCTTTGAGAAACCGGTGCCCCGGTCGGCAGTAAAGTGCAGCGTGTATTTTTTGGTGAACAGACCGCGCTGAA
This sequence comes from Geobacter sp. UBA4074, assembly GCA_002383415.1. GTDB lineage: Bacteria > Desulfobacterota > Desulfuromonadia > Geobacterales > Pseudopelobacteraceae > Trichlorobacter. The sequence continues at coordinate 1,416 of DFYU01000124.1, read as the reverse complement.
TGCCCACCAGTGCCACCACCAGGGCAATCCCTGCCACGGCAGCCAGCAGAAACAGGCCGATCTTTCGTTCCAGGTGTTTGAATCGGGGATCTTCTTCCTTGATCATGCAGACCTCGCAACGGGCTGGGTGTTGGATTTCAGGTCGTAACTACAATCCGGCTGAAGCTCGTTAAGCGCCTTGCTGCTGGTGGTCAGGAACAGCGAAGCCAGACCCGGGACCGAACGGTGCAGCAGCTGCGCCTGGTCGAACAGCAGACGGCGCTGGTCACTGGTCAGGTTGTCAAAACAGCCGGCATACAGCATCAGACGGGGAGCAGCTATGGCGGCGCGGATAAAGGCAGCCATTCTGCGTTCAAAGGCTGACAGATGCCCCGGCAGCGCCAGCAGGTTGCCGCAGTAGCCAAAGCCGTCCAGCAGTGCCAATGCCTGCTGTTCGGCCTGGTCGGTCACGCTGCCCTGCCGGTAGCAGATCGGCAGGGTGATATTTTCCCACAGCTTGAGGTTGGCAATCAGCCCGCCTGAGGCACTGACGATGCCAATCTGCTGACGCAGTCCCAACAGCTGCTGCCGGGAAAGTTGCGCGGTGTCGTTGCCATCCAGCAGTATCTTGCCGTTTTCCGGCAGCTCCATGCCGGTGCAGAGTCTGAGCAGTTGGGTCAGCTGCTGGTCATCGGCGACAATGCAGCGGACCTGCCGCCCAGGTGCAAGTTCAAGGGAGAGGGCAGGTGAACGACTGTCCAGTATGAGATCCTGTATGCAGAGCAGCGATGCCATGCCAATGTTCATACCACAAACCGCGTCACTTCACAAATAGCCAGCAAAGCGGCATTTTGAGGGCGTTGAACAAAAGTAAACGAATTGACAAGCTTCCGTTGAGACGTGTATAAATTACTCCTTTATCACCCCATCACGCTGTGCAAGAAATGAGTGTCTGATGAAAGAGATCCTTTCCGGCAATGAAGCCATTGCCCGTGGTGCCTTTGAGGCTGGCTGCCTGGTGGCCAGCGCCTATCCCGGCACCCCTTCCACCGAGATTCTTGAAAATGTGATCAGCTACCGGGAGATCAACGCCTCTTGGGCCCCTAACGAAAAAGTGGCCCTGGAAGTGGCGATTGGCGCCTGTTTCGGCGGGGCTCGCGCCCTGGCCTGTATGAAACATGTCGGCGTTAACGTGGCGGCCGATCCGCTGTTCACCGCCTCCTACACCGGCGTCAAGGCCGGTCTGGTGCTGGTGGTGGCCGACGACCCGGAGATGCATTCCTCCCAGGACGAACAGGACAGTCGCCACTACGCCCGTTTTGCCAAGGTGCCGATGCTGGAACCGGCCGACTCTCAGGAATGTAAAGAGTTTACAAAGCTGGCCTTTGAGCTGTCGGAACAGTTCGACACGCCGGTCATGCTGCGCAGCTGCACCCG
>DFYU01000001.1 GCA_002383415.1 Geobacter sp. UBA4074 | reverse complement strand
GAAGAGCTGAACCTGACCATGCCCGAGGTGGTGGCCTCGGTGCACCGTGAGTATGTGGCGGCCGGCGCCGATATCATAGTCACCAACAGCTTCGGCGGCAGCCGCTGCAAGCTGGAACATTTCGGTCTGCAAGACAAGCTGGTGGCGATCAACGCCAAGGCAGTGGCAATTGCCCGTGAAGTGGCTGGCAACAAGGCCTACGTGGCCGCCTCCATCGGGCCAACCGGCCAGTTTGTGGAGCCGGTGGGCGAGCTCTCCTTCGACCGGATGGTGGCGGTGTTTGCCGAACAGGCTCAGGCCCTGGCCGATGCCGGCGCTGATCTGTTCAGCCTGGAGACCTTCCTCGACATCAAGGAATGCAAGGCAGCGCTGATGGCCTGCAAGCAGGTGGCTCCACAGCTGCCGGTGATCGCCATGCTGACCTTCGAGGATAACGGCCGTTCAGTGCTGGGTACCTCACCCGAGGCCGCCGCCATTACCCTGACCGCCGCCGGAGCCGATCTGGTCGGTACCAACTGCGGCCTCGGGGTGGATGGGATGTACGACCTGCTGCGGGCCATGCGGCGGGTGACCCACCTGCCGCTGATCTGTCAGGCCAACGCCGGACTGCCACAACTGGTGGACGGCAAGACGGTCTTCCCGGCCAGCCCTGCCGAGATGACCGCTTACCATGACCGTCTGCTGGAACTGGGAGTGCGGGTGATCGGCGGCTGCTGCGGCACTACGCCGGCCCATATCAAGGCCATGCGGACCGCCTTGGATGGCCGTCAGCGCGCCTGGCTGGCTGATCAAAGCGCTATGCCGTTGCTGCTGTCCAGCCGTTCCGGCTGGGCCGCCGTGGGGCATGGCAACCCCACCGCCCTGATCGGTGAGCGGATCAACCCCACCGGCAAGAAGCTCTATACCCAGGAATTGCTGGAAGGCAAGACCGCCTATATCCGGCGCGAGGCCATGGAACAGGCCCAGGCCGGCGCCCATCTGCTGGATGTCAATGTCGGCGCACCCGGCATCGACGAACCGGCGGCCCTTGAGCGGGCCGTGTTCTGCGTCACTACCGCCGTCAGTCAACCGCTGGTGCTGGACTCATCCAGTCCCAAGGCACTGGAAGCCGGCCTGAAGGCCGCCGACGGTAAGGTGTTGATCAACTCGGTTAACGGCGAACGTAAAAGCCTGCGACGTATTCTGCCGCTGGCTAAAAAGTACGGCGCTGCCGTGCTGGGTCTGACCCTCGACGAAACGGGTATTCCCGATACCGCCGAGGGGCGGCTGGCCATTGCCCGTCGTATCCGCAACGCCGCCCGCCGTATCGGCATCCCCGATCGGGACATCATCATCGACTGCCTGACCTTGACCGTCAGCGCCGAGCAGAAGCGGGCCATGGAGACCCTGCGGGCCATCCGGCTGGTCAAGCAGAAGCTGGGCCTGACCACCGTGCTGGGAGTCAGCAACATCTCCTTCGGTCTGCCACAACGCCCATTGATCTCGGCCACCTTCTTCGCCATGGCCATGGAGGCCGGTCTTGACGCCGCCATCATCAACCCCAAGGACAAGGCGATGATGGATGCCTGGCGTTCGGCCCAGGTATTGCTCAACCGTGACCCCCAGGCCAGCGGCTACATCGCTGCCTATGCCGGCCAGCAGGCCGATGCGGTGGTGTCGGCTGCAACCGACCAGCCCCTGGCGGTGCGTGATCTGTTGGCCCGGGCTATCATCAACGGCGATCGGGAAGGGGTGGTGCCATTGATCGAGCAGGCCCTCGCTGAGGGGCTGTCGCCAATGCAGATCAGCAACGAAGGGCTGCTGCCCGGCCTGGAAGAGGTGGGCCGGCGGTTTGAAAAGAATATCGTCTTCCTGCCCCAGGTGATGCAATCGGCCGAGACCATGCAGGCCGGTTTCGGTCGTCTCAAGCAGGAGCTGTCCGGTCAACAGGCCCAGTCACTGGGCCGGATTCTAATGGCCACCGTGGAGGGTGATATCCACGACATCGGCAAGAACATCGTCTGCACCCTGCTGGAAAACCATGGTTTCGAGGTGTTCGATATCGGCAAGAACGTCTCGGCCGCCACCATCATCAAGAAGGCCCAGGAACTGCAGGTTGATGCGGTGGGGCTCTCGGCCCTGATGACCACCACCATGGCCGAGATGGAAGTGGTGCTTAAAAAACTCAAGGCAGCCGGCATACGCACCTTCACCATGGTGGGCGGCGCGGTGGTCTCGCAGGAGTACGCCGACCGGATAGGCGCCGACCTCTACGCCAAGGATGCCATGGAGGCCGTGGCGAAGATCAAAAAACTGCTGAAGCACTAACGCTTGCGGGGATACCACCATGCTGCTCGGCTATAACCACAACATACCCTATAAGGGCGACGTCTTTCATATCCAGACCGAAGACAGCGGGGTCAAAAACCCCCATGTCATCACCCTGCTGTATCGCGACGGGGTGATTCTCTGCTCCAAAAAGACCAGCTACGCCGATATCCTCAAGATTGAACAGCTGGAGGCGGTGGTTGAGGATCTGATGAAGGAGCAGCATAAGGATATGCTGCGGCGCCTCAAAAGCGGCGAGTTTGACGCGCGGGCCTTCCCGGACAAATCCAAGCCTGAGCCGGTTACCGAACTGAAGGAAGAAGCGGTCATCAGTGAGCCGCCCGTCACACCAGCGGTCCCTCCGCAGGAGCCGGATACCAGCATTGATCTGTTGTTTCAGGAGCCGGTCACTGACGGCAAAGCTGCCCCTGCTCAACAGAAGGCCCCGGAACCCAAAAAAGAACAGTCCGGCAGTCTCGATGACGCCATCCTCAACTTTTTCGGCGCCTCAAAATAGTACCCTGTCTGCGGCATCGGCAAAAAAAATATTGACAGCCCCAGGGGCAGTTTGTTATACAATCCATCTCTTCACGCGGGAATAACTCAGTGGTAGAGTGCAACCTTGCCAAGGTTGAAGTCGCGGGTTCGAATCCCGTTTCCCGCTCCATCTAACTCAAAGGAATCCCTAGGGATTCCTTTTTTGTTGCCCCCGATTTTGACCATTTTGTGCCTCAGATTGGTCAAAATCAGGGGTCTATTATTTGGTGGTGTGTGCATCAGCATAGCCGTCTGCCCGCCCAAACTTAAAACCTTCCACCAGCAGTGACTGCTGCATCTGAAACGGAGCAACCTGAGTCGGCTCGTGTTGGTCAGCACGAATCTCGGTTGCCACCATGCTGGCAAGCAGCCTGATCGACTCGTGCGTCATGCCGGAAGTCGGCGTGGTGGGCTCAATGCCCTGCTCCTGCATGTAGATCGTTGGGAAGGCTCGCTTGAATTCCTCGGGCTCCATGGTGTCGCGTCCCAGGTGATTCAGGATAGCCTCACGTTCCGCCAGCAAGCCCTCACGGAAATCCCCATAGGTGTCCTCAGTCAGGCCAGATCGTGACGAGTGCCCTGCCATATGCTTGAGTCTCGAAGAATCAATACCCAGGAGTACCATCCAGCCAACAAAGGTATGCCGCAGGCTGTACATGTTTCGGTGGGGCAACCCTGCTGCTTTTAGTGCCGGTCCCCAGATGCGCTTAAGCATTGTGGTGTAGTTGAGGATCGTTGTGCCGTCCTCCATGGTGAACACGTGCTCGGTTTTCGAGGTGGCCATTGCCTGGGCGATACTGGCTTTGAGCGCTGCAGTCAGTTTGATCTTTCTGGTGCGGAATGCCGTTTTCCCTTTGTTTTTCATGACTCCACGGGAAATTGAACGTCTAACCTCGATGTGGTCGTCATGCACGCAATCTTTTTGGAGCCCCTTGAGCTCAGAAAAAATCAAACCCATCCGCATCGCCTCAAACAAGGGCCGATAGTGGACCGGCACATGCTCCATGAAATCTCGCCATTCGCTCAACAACCAGACCTCGCGCGGTTTGTGTCTGATTTCACCCTCATCGTCAAACAATGATTCAATCTTTTTTATCCGGCGGTATGCAGGCGGGAAGGGGTCCGGCAGCATCCATTTGTAGTCAAGGTTTGCCTCTGTAAAGATCTTGCGGAGCAGGTTGAGGATATTACGCATCCGTTTAGCAGACAGGTAGTTACCTGTGCGCTCCCCGCCCGTATGCTTGAGGTTGCGCACGAATTGTTTAAGGCAGGTAGAGGTCAACTGTGTGAAAGTCAGATGGCCGATCATCGGATTGATCCTGGACCTCAGGATTTCAGCGTAATCACGCCTGGTGGTTTCCGGCAGCGTATTGGATTCTTCCGCGAGCCAGCTTTTGGCATACTCTTCCAGGGTAATCGAGTTCGGCGTGATCAGTGGGGCACCAAACAGTTTCGTTTCAATGCTGGCAAACTTGTCGAGAAACAACTGTTCCGCGTGCGGGAAAAACTCCCGAAAGCGAAACGAGCGGTCTTTGAGCGCCACCCCTACACCGTTGAGGAACAATACCAAGTCTTTCCGATTGTTGGGTGTGTCTGCCAAGCCGCTGGTCATCCGTACCCGCTCCTTGTAGATCCTGCAGTCGATATGCAGATAGCCGCGGACAATCCTGATGCAGCCAAATTGCGGTTGCTCTTGCGTCATATTATGTCCTTTCCATGGGCGCCACCTCCTCAGACGAGTCTCGTTCGTCTAATAGAATACGCCTGATTATGGTTGCTGTACAGTTGCCCTGACTTGGAACGCTGGTCTTCTGGCTGATGGCTTGTTGGTAGTGCCCTGCGGTTTGTTGCGGCGGGTCTTCGGCTTGATGAGGTTGTCGGAACTAGTTGTGTGCAGTGCAACCGGAGCTATTGGTGCTGTGGTTTCGGGGTTGATCCCCTTCTGTTCTGAAATCGGACAAGTTTCGATCAGGCCAAGCTGACGCAGCATCTGCTCCCGCTTGATCATCTCCCGGCACGGCCAGAAAAACTTTTTCTCGTTGCCGTCGGTAATGTAGTCGACGTTTTCGAGGTATTTGCCGTCCTTAATCCGCTGAAAGACAGATGTCCGCCCAAGTTTGCGTCGGTCGCAAAACTCTGAAAGCGTCAGTATGTCTGTTGTGGTCAGCGTCAAAACGCACCCGTTGCCTGATAGTTGATCAATCTGTGTTGATCTAAGCACACTCAGGAAACAAAAGGGCGATATGTCAACTTTGTGAATTCAATTAGTTGTGTTGATTGTTGGAAAATTATAATGTTGGTGATGATTTTTTTTTACCGGTAGAGGATAGGTTGAAGAGATGCTTGCTGCTTACGTCCAAGCGTGTATCATGCAGGGAAATGATCTTGTGGAGGGCGCGTGGAGCCACGTAGGGCCTACAACCTGTATTTGCCGACCAGACTGCATGCTGAGTTGACACGCCTGACTGACGCCGGCCTGCCGGCATCGGCGGTGGCCCGGCTGGCGGTGCGCAAATGGTCGGGCGGCGACCTGCCGGCCGGCGATGATGCTGCCTGTCCTATCCGCATCAATGTATACCTCTCCTCTCCAGACGCCGAGCGGCTCGAGCTGCTGGCCATCGGTGGCGGCCTGAGCCGGGCCGAGACGCTACGGCGCCTGATTACCCTGTATATCGACAGCAATCGCGATGCCATAAGCGCATTGTTCTAGGGCGCGCTTTTTTGTTGTCATCGATATACACTAAATAATGTATAATAGTGGCGATGGTAACGACGACACAAGGAGGAGCCATGGTCGATCTGCTGGACCGCTATGCCGCGCAACTGCGCTGGATCGCGGAGTATAGCCTGCTGCCGGCGCATCTGCTGAGCATCGCCCACTGGTACGAGGCGGCCCTGTGCGTGGGAGGACTGGCTCTGCTGGCGCACGGCGCAGTGGCCGCTCGCCAGCTACGGTGTGGGCACTGACGGGAAGTCGTCAGATATGACTGAATATCGACAGCCAGAGGAGGTTACAATGGCAATGACGCAGGAGGATGCCGGGCGCAAGCCCTGTCGGGGCGGCGGCAAGCCGCCCCAGCGGATAGGCATCGCAGTGGTGCGGGGCGCCGGCACAGTGGCTGCACTAAAAGTACGACAGTGGCGACCGTTGCGAATTGATATCAGGATCGGCAGCCCGGAGATCGATCAGCTGGGTCGGCTCGCCGCAAACAAGGCGGAGCGTGGCGAGCGCAAGGAGCTGGCTTGGTGCGCCGGCAAGCTTGTAGGCGCTTGTGATAGCCTGATCGCTCAGGCGATCCAGGACGCGATTGCGCGCATCCATGGCAGAGCCGCAAGGATCGAGCGGGCCTGCATGGGTATCGCGGTGGCCGCCCTGGGGCTGATCCCGATCGCGCCACCCATCGGGGCGCTGGTGGTGGTGGGCAGCTTTGGATGTGCTCAGGCATTTGGCTTGATGGCGGCACGCAGGTGCCACAAGCTGGCCGGCCTGATTAGCGAGTTGGAGGCGAGCCGGGAAGACCGAGTTGACCGTTGTGTGCTATCGCAGTTGGCACATCGCGTAATGGCGGGGGGTGGGCATGATACTACCACCGCTTAGCCACACCTACTCCTGGCCGGCCCTCCGTTGCGACTGGCACGAGGCCCGCATCAAGCATGTGGGCAAGGTGCAGATGGCCCGGGCGCGGGTCCGGGAGGGACGGTTTTTGTTGGTCCGTCACCGGGACGTGATCGTGGCGATCAGACGCGGCAGGCCGGGTAAGCTGACGCTGACCTACGACACCACCAATGATCAGGATGTAGTGACAGGCAACGTCTTGCCGTTTTTAACTCTGTATCCGGGCGGCGTGGATCTTGTGTCATGCTACGAATATTACGACTGGCCGCACGGCGAGGGGGTTTGGAGCGGATTTACGGGCAAGGATCTGGCGGATGTGTACCTGCCGCATCGCTTCAGGGATGAGATTGTTAAAGAAGTAAAAAAGGTGATGATGCCTGGTTGGCGGATCGTTGACCGGGGGCCGCTGGGTCCATCAATCGCCCTGCCGTGCCTCACTAACGCAGGCGACACCGCGATCTGCGAGGTGGCGGCCAACGGTATTTCGTTGTACATTTCTGATTGCCTATCTTACCCGGATATTGATCAATCAATCCACATCTACACACTGCCGGCTCACAATCCAGACGCGCACAAGCTGTACGTCAACGTCCCCCCTCAGATCGCCCACCAGGCGCGTGCCCTGCTGAGGTGGTACCGACGCGCCCTGTTTGACGCGGCGGTTGAGAGCGAGATGATCTGATATCGCATTCACCTCCTTTAGAGCGGCGAAAAGGCAGAGTAAGATACGCAGTATCTTTCCGGTGCGGATTTGTAACCGTATCCCAACTCTTCTTGGCCACTATCCCAACTTTCCGCATTTTAGGGGCCTGTTTTCGCCACTAACGCGCGCATAAGTAACTACGTTACTTGTAAGTGCGGAATTGTAGCCGGCATGGTGCGGGATCACCCCATCATGAGACCCAGCCATTGGTTACCGCCGCCAATCGATCCGGTAGCGGTCGCCAGGGTTGGCGGCAGGGGGTTGACCAGCTTGCCACAGGCAAGAGCCATCCGACGGCAAGCTACCGGCACCCCCGAACAGGGCCAGACAAGCGTCCACCGGTAGCGCCAAGTCGATCCTGGCGCTTAAACGATCAGCGCCATCCTGAATGGTCAGTAACTGCCCGGGATCGGCAGCACGGATGGCGCCTGCGAGGCTGTGGATGGCGTTGCGTTCCCCAAACAAACGGATCTTGATCATACCTATGCGGCCTCCTTCTCAATCGATGACGATGTAGCCCGTGGGCGGTCCTTGCGTGGTTTTCTGATCTCTGTTTGCTCTCCAGCAATAGGCGTGCCGTCGACTGGCGAATCGGGTGTCGGTGGTGTTGGCAGCCCGGCAGTCTGGTCGTGTTCGGCTGCGCCAGCAGGCACGTCGGCACAGACGGGCGCACTGGCTGAGTTAAGTTGGGCCAGTAGTGCTGCATTGACCTGCTCAAACGTCGCTGCCCTGGCCCGCTCCGCAGCGGCCTCGGCACGGGCAGCATCACGCTCGGCAGTCAAGCGAGTGATATGATCGCGGAGTTGCATGTTATCGGTGATCGCTGCAGTCACCTCCTCCTCAGCCAGCGCCGTTGCCTGAGCCGACTCGTGCTTTGCCTGCTCAACCGCCACACGCAACTTGGCGCCGAGTTCATCGCTGGTGCGCTGCAACACACCAGCCAGCGCATTGGCCAATTGGCCAAGCATGACCTGCTCCTGACGAGCGCGTTGATCAAGCAGGTCAGTCAGCTCAGTGGGCAAGGCTGCCAGCAATTGTGCAGTCATCTCACGGTCGCTGACAACTGCGATCCGCTCTGCCATGATCTTGTTCCGGTGGCGGGTCAAGGTGGTTACTGATGGCCTCAGGCCATCATATCGTTCGCAGATCTTATTAGTGATTTGTGCAATGGAAGGTGTTTTGCCATCAACGCGACTCACGTTACCATCAGCGATCAGATCCGCTACCACCTCAGCGACCATCTCCTCCGTACATACCCGACGGCTGCCCACCGCACTGTTGCTAGTCTCGTTCATCCTCGCCCCCCTGTTACTCAGTATTATCGTATTACTCAGTATTACTGCCCCAGTATTACTGAACAGCACGACCTGCAGTCAGTGCTGCAGAACCTGTGCCACGCATTCAGTGTCGCAAATCGGAGGGTCAAAATGAAAATCGCCGGAGCATTTTTTTGCAACAGGCCTGAATTGCAGTATTTTTTTGTTTGGAAGCTGTCAGGTGTCCGAATTTGGTGCGGTGGAATGTTGTGCAGTGGCGGATACAACTTATGAGATGTTTGCCTTGATGACCAGGATGATCAACTGCAAGAGGGAATGTCAGTCTGATCTATTTGTGGTTTGAGTGCTGCAATGTAAAATTATGTAAATATAGTTTACATCCGTAGGTATTGGTAAAGCGTTTCCCTGCTAATTCCAAGCTCTCGAGCAATCACCGTTTTTTTCTCGCCTGCCGTTACCCGGCGTTTTAATTCTACCAACTGGCTGTCGCTAAGGCTCCGCTTACGCCCCCGGTAGGCACCACGTCGTTTGGCGAGCTCTATCCCCTCGCGCTGTCGCTCACGAATAATCGACCTCTCAAATTCCGCGAAAGCGCCCATCACCGACAACAAAAGCGTCGACATAGGCGCATCATCGCCACTGAAGATGAGATTCTCTTTTATGAACTGGACCTTGACGCCGCGTCCCGTCAGGTCACGCACAATCCTGCGCAGGTTGTCCAGATTTCGGCCCAACCGGTCCAGCGAATGCACCACCACCGTATCTCCCTCCCGCACATAGGCGAGCATCGCTGCAAGCTCAGGACGGTTTGCATCACGACCTGATGCCGTATCGCTGAATAGTTTGTCAACCTGGACTTGATCCAGCTGGCGGTCGTGGTTTTGCCCAAATGAACTGACGCGAACATATCCAACGCGCTGACCAGTCATTAATCCCCCAGAGTGTCAGAGTTAAATTTAGACATAGTATATCATATGTCAGGAATATCTGAAATAGGCTCTATGCTGACACAATCAAGGTAGGAGGCTGACGTCAGGCTGGGGTATAGCCTACCAATACGCTTCCGTAAAACTTGTCCATTATTCTAATAGCCATCTTCTCATCAGTTTTAGCAGATAGTGGTACAGTCATTTTTAATTTGTAATTTTATCACTGACTTATTGTTATAAATAGCAAATATATAAGTGTGTAGTCGATGTGGTTGGGCCCAATGCATCAAGCGTGAGATGGGTGGGTGAAGCCAGAACATCACGTGTAGGCAATTTGTAGACATGCAATATTGTCACAATTGCCTCGGTTGCTTCCCTCTGTTTGATCAACCGTTAAGACGCTGTTTATTCTTTTTAGATCCTTGCACACTCCTTGCGTTCTTCCATAAATATGAAGTGATAGGCTGTGCCACACCAGTGGCGAATGATGCGGAGTTTTACTGCGTCTACTGAAGGTCTGTTTGATATTAATTGCTAATTTCAGCCAACTTGTACATTGCAAAACGCATAAGCTTGGAGATGCTCATTCTGCGTGACTCAGCCAGTTCCTGCAACAGCGAAAGTTCCTCGTCAGTTACGCGTAGTGAAACCACATTGTAGCGTGGGTATTGCAACATTCTGCCCATATGTCCTCCCGATGACACCTGCGGGGAGGCATCCCTCCCCGCATTTCTTCTCATTTGTCTCTAAAATCTGTATGTAACCGTAATGCCGCCGCCCCATAGTTGGCCGTCTGCAGACACTGATGCACGAGATGGTGTTAAGCCTGTCAAGTCGTTCAGGTTTTGGCTCTCGCCGCCTATCTCGCGCTTGCTCTCGGTATAGGTGTACTGCACCACGGTGTCGATGGTGAAACTCTTACCGATGTTGAATCCGGCCCCCAATGAGTAGGTCTTCTTGTCCGCATCGGGCCAGGTCAGGTCAAAGGTGCTGTCAGGTACCGGTGAGGGGTCGTAGAAGTAGCCGCCCCGCAGCGTCAGCCAGTCCAGCGCCTTCCACTCGGCGCCGATCCTTATCTGGTTGGTGTCGTCCCAGTTGCGTTGATATGGCCTGGTGGTTTCTCCGCCCAGGAGCACAAGGCCGGTATTGAATTTGGCGGTGTAGCTGTCGATGATGCTCCAGTTAGTCCAGACATAGTCCAGTTCCAGAGAAATGGTGTCTATTGGCTGATAGCGAAGGCCAACCTGTACCTGTTGCGGGTGGTCGATTGAGACAGAGGTGTTAACCTTCTGGTTAATGGTGGAGCCAGGAACCGGGTACCCGGACACCTCGGTAGTTCCCTTGAAGTTGGTCTCGGTACGGCTGCGGTAGGTGGCACCCAAGGTCACCTCTTTGATCGGTTTGTACATCACCCCCAGGTTATAGGACCAGTTGAAGTCGTCGGTCAGGTCAGTCTTGATCTTGAAGTTTGCCGTAGCGCCGGCAGGGCCGGTTGGGCTCCCCGTATAAATGTAATGTTCATCGCCGGATTCAGACCTGCCCAACGAGATGCCGGCGCCCACCGACCACTGGTCGTTGATCTTGTAGGCCACCGTAGGTGTCACGGCCATGCGATTGTACCAGGAGTGAGTTGAACTGTATGCCCCCACCTCGCGGTTTGACCACTTGATGTCCAGGCCCCAGGGGACATAGGTCGACAGGCCGACCGCCAGTTTGTCGGTGACCGGCATGGCAAAGCCCAGGTGGGGCACCACCAGGATATCTGAGCGGTCGTCAACATTGGTGGGCGGTATCAATGTGGTGCCCGTTGTGCTCGTTGCGCCAAGGCCAGACCCATGCATGCTGGGGGCCAAGATGTGGGAGCCGGCAGCGATGGTGGCGCTCTTGATCTGGGTCAGGCCGGCGGGGTTGTAGTAGGCAGCGAATGGATCATCGGCCGTGGCGGCATAGGCTCCGCCCAGGGCGGTGGCCCGTGAACCGATGCCGAAGGTGTCCACATTGCCGGCATAAGCTGCGCCTGCGGTCAGGATGGCCCCGGTAACCAGCAGGTTTTGCATGATGCAGTGGGCGCGGCGGTGAGATTTTTGGCGTCTTGGTTTGTTCCTTCTCATAAGATATTCCCTCCTTGGGTTTTAGAACAGCATTTCGAGCAGCTTATAATTTATCGTTAACGCAAATGTCAAGTACAAAATAATCGCCATGCGCTACCCTGTTACTGAAAATTGTAATATGTTGAAATAACTTGTATAAATATTATGTGTAGGCAGTAGCATGCGTTTTGCAACACTTAAAAATATATATAACGACTTTATTATTATGCGGTTATAAAGTATGTGAGATTGTTGTTGGCACGTTATAATTTCTCAATAAAAACAGTATAATGCGTTAAGTGCCATGTTTCTAGATGGCAGCGGAACAAAAGAGGGTAAAAAAATATTTTATTTTGTACTTGACATGCGCGTAAAGGACATTTATGGTCACAGAAAAATACAGGCGGGTGATGTGTATGTATGACATTCCGTTTAAATCGATTCCCGACATGCTGCGCCAAAATTCAGTGAAGTACGCAAACAAGCTCGCCCTTAAGTTCAAGAAACAAGGGCGTTTTGTGACACTGAGTTATGGGGAGTTCTATAACCGCGCCCTTATGGCGACCCGTGGGCTGATCAAGTTCGGGGTCAAACCTGGGGATCGCGTAGCGATCCTGTCTGAGAACCGTGTCGGCTGGGTGATCGCCGATATGGGGATCCTTTGCCGCGGTGCGGTAACGGTGCCGATCTATGCCACCTCAACTCCGGAGCAGATCGAGTATGTCCTTAACCATTCCGGGGCCGAGGTGGTTTTTGTCTCCAATCGGGTGCAGTACGCCAAGCTGCGCCAGATCTACCGGAACGTGAAACATCTGCGCCAGATCGTTTCCTTCGAGCGTTTTCTGGGTGATCAGGAGTTGCCGGTCTGTACCTTCTACCAGATGTCCGAGATCGACGAACCAATCAGTGCTGATGAGCGCAAACATATCGAGGCCGACATCGACGGCATCCATGTCGAGGATCTGCTGACCCTGATCTATACATCAGGCACCACCGGCGTTCCCAAGGGGGTCTGTCTGACCCATGCCAATATCCTGTTTGACGCATGGTATGGCCGTAAAAAAGTGGGCGACGTGTTGAGCGAGAACGAGGTGATGCTGAGCTTTCTGCCGCTCAGCCATGTCCTGGAGCGGACGGTCGGCTACTACATGACCATCATGCAGGGGTACCTGATGGCCTTTGCCGAGAGTATTGAAAAGGTGCCGGAGAACATGAACGAGGTCGGTCCTACCGTGATGGTCTCTGTGCCGCGTCTGTTTGAGAAGATCTATTCCCGCATCCTTGAGAACGTCCACCAGATGTCGCTGGTCAAGCGCAAGCTGTTTCACTGGGCCCTGGATATCGCCAAGGAGTATGTGCAGGCCAAGCATGTCCGTAATGACTGCTCCGCACTGCTGTCGTTTAAGTACGGCCTAGCCGATCGCATGGTGTTCGGCAAGCTGCGCGAGCGCTTCGGCAGCCGGATGAAGTTCTTTGTCTCCGGAGGCGCACCACTGGACAAGACCGTCAACGAATTCTTCTGGGGGATCGGCATCCCGATACTGGAAGGATACGGCCTGACCGAGACCAGTCCGGCCGTGACCATGAACAGTTTTGAGCAGATGCGTTTCGGTTCGGTCGGTACCCTGCTAGAGCATACCGAGGTCAGGCTGGACAGCGACGGCGAGATTCTGCTGCGAGGTCCCCAGGTGATGGAAGGCTACTACAAGGATGAACAGGCCACCCGTGAGACGATTGAAGACGGCTGGTTCCGCACCGGTGACATCGGCCATATCGAAGATGGCTATCTGTTCATCACCGACCGGAAGAAGGAACTGATCATCACTGCAGGAGGCAAAAACATTGCTCCACAGCCGCTGGAAAACGAGCTCAAGCTGGATGCATTTGTTTCCTCCGCCTTTGTCTACGGCGACCGCAAGCCATATCTCGTGGCACTTCTGGTTCCAAACCTTGAACGGATAATTGAATACGCCAAGGAACGCCACATCGACTATTACGACCTGGATGACCTGGTGCGTCATGAGCCTATTGAAGAGATGATGCGGCAGCGGGTGGCCCGGATCAATAGTCGTCTGGCCCAGTACGAAAGCATTAAGAAGTTTGTGCTGTTGCCGCGCGATTTCTCGATCGAGGGCGGTGAGTTGACCCCGACACTCAAGCTGCGGCGCAAGGTGATCTACGAGAAATATAAAGACAGGATAGAAGGTATGTACAGCGACGGCAGCAATTAGAGCAGACGCTTTCTGGATCATGGTGAGTCGTTACCGAAGAAACCACAAGGAGATGATGCAATGAAACAGATCAACAAGGTGGCAGTTCTGGGTGCAGGGGTGATGGGCGCCACCATCGCCGCGCACCTGACCAATGCCGGCATCCCGGTGCTCCTGCTGGACATCGTGCCGCGTGAACCGAATGAGGCTGAAATCAAGCAGGGGTTGACCCTGTCCGATAAAGCGGTCCGCAACCGCTTTGCTCTGGCAGGTCTGGAAGGGCTCAAGAAGATGAAGCCGGCCCCCTTCTTCCTCCAGCAGTATGCCGAGCTGATCGAAGTGGGCAACTTTGAGGATGACATGGTACGCCTCAAGGAGTGCGACTGGGTGATCGAGGTGGTGGTGGAGAACATGGCCATCAAGAAGCAGCTCTTCACCGAGAAGGTGGTGCCCAACCTCAAGCCGGGCGCAATCCTGGCAACCAACACCAGCGGCCTGTCGGTCAACGAGATGGCCACCGTACTGCCGTCTGAAGTGCGCAAAAACTTCCTGGTGACCCACTTCTTCAACCCGCCCCGCTACATGCGGCTCTTGGAGATTGTCCCCTGCAACGAGACCGATCCTCAGGTAGTTGCGTTCATGTCTGCCTTCATTGCCAAGCGTCTCGGCAAGGGGATTGTCTATGCCAAGGATACCCCCAACTTCATTGCCAACCGGATCGGCGTCTACGCCATCTGCAACAGCATCCGTACCATGCAGGAGCTGGGCATGACCGTTGAAGAGGTAGATGCCGTGGCTGGCCCGGCCACGGCCCGTCCCAAGTCGGCCGCCTTCCGCACCTCAGACCTGGTCGGCATTGATACACTCAAGCATGTTGCCTCCAACTCCTATGAGCTGCTCCCCAACGATGAAGAGCGTGAGATTTTCAGGGTGCCGGCCTTCATGGAGGAGATGGTTGCCAAGGGGCTGTTGGGCAACAAGAGCAAGCAGGGGTTCTACAAGAAGGTCAAGGGTGAGAAGGGGACTCAGGTTTACTACTACGACTATACAACCGGAGAGTATGTCGAGTCCCAGCGTCCCAAATTCGCCTCGGTGGAGGCTGCCAAGGGGATCGATGACGCCGGCAAGCGCCTCAAGGCCGTTGTCTTAGGGGCTGACAAGGGGGCCCAGTTTGCATGGCGGAACGTGCGTGACTCGCTGATCTATACCCTGAACCGGATCCCTGAGATTGCCGACGACATCGTCAACGTCGACAACGCCATGAAGTGGGGTTTCAACTGGGAACTGGGGCCGTTCGAGATGCTGGACGCCATCGGCGTGGCCGACTTCGTGAAGAAGGCTGAGGCCGATGGCGTGGCGGTGCCGGCCATCCTCAAGGAGGTGGAGTCATTCTACCGTTTTGAGAACAACCAGCCCCAGTACTTTTGTCTGCAGAGCAAGCAGTATTGCAACGTGTCGGTTGTAGCTGAGCGGCTGTCGCTGCAGGTGCTGAAGCGGGCCAACGGAGTGGTGGAGAAGAACAGCGGCGCCTCCCTGGTGGACCTGGGCGACGGTGTATTCTGCCTTGAGTTCCACACAAAGATGAACGCCATCGGCAACGAGATCCTCAGCATGGTCCAGAAATCCACCAGGTATGTTGAGGAGAACGGCGTCGGTCTGGTGATCGCCAATGAGGCCCCCCAGTTCTCGGTGGGAGCCAACCTGATGCTTTTGGCCATGGCCGTGGCGGAAGGTGCCTACGACGAGATCGCCATGACCGTCAAGGGCTTCCAGAGGGCGATGATGGCAATCAAATATTCCAAGATCCCGGTGGTGGCGGCCCCCCATGGCCTGACCCTGGGTGGTGGTTGCGAGGTCTGCCTGCATTCAGACTCGATCATCCCCCACGCCGAGACCTACATGGGCTTGGTGGAACTGGGGGTCGGACTGCTGCCTGGCGGCGGCGGCACCAAGGAGATGGCGATCCGCGCCATTGCCCTGGCTGAGCAGAACGAGTGCGACGTCCAGCCGTTCATCTTCAAGAACTTCATGAACATCGCCATGGCAAAGGTCTCAATGTCGGCCGCCGAGATGTACGGCCTGGGTTACCTGCGTCAGGGGGATGCGATCAGCATGGATATCGAGCGCCGGATATTCGACGCCAAGCAGAAGGCGCTCTCACTGGCTGCAACCTACCGTCCGGGTACCCCGCTGACCAACCTGAAGGCACCGGGCCGCAGCATCGCTGCCAGCATCAAGTCCCAGCTTTGGAACATGAAGGAAGGCGGGTTCATCTCCGAGTACGATGCCTTCCTGGCCGGTACCGTGGCCGATGTGATCACAGGCGGCGACGTCCCGGCCGGCACCCTGATCACCGAGGAGTACCTGCTGCAACTGGAGCGAGAGGCCTTTGTCAAGCTGTGCGGCCAGAAAAAGACCGTGGAGCGGATCCAGCACATGCTCAAGAAGGGCAAGCCACTCCGCAACTAGACCCGGAGGGATTCTTTTCTGTAACGATAGCATACAACTCGAATCTGGAGGTTAGATATGAAGACAGCATACATCCTGGCGGCCTACCGTACCGCCGGGTGCAAGGCAAAGAGAGGCGGTTTCAAGGATGTGCGGCCCGACGATCTGGCGGCAGCCGCCCTTAAGGGGCTGATCGAGCGTACCGGAGTCGATCCGTTGGAGGTGGAGGATATCCTGATGGGGTGCGCCTTCCCGGAAGGTGAGCAGGGGATGAACATGGCACGCGTGGCAGCCATGAAGGCCGGGCTTCCGTTCCAGGTGCCGGCCCAGACCGTGAACCGCTTCTGCTCATCAGGCCTGCAGACCATCGCTTCGGCAGCCGAGCGGATCATGGCTGGTTTCTCCGACTGCATCATCGCCGGTGGCGCCGAGAGCATGACCATGACTCCGATGGGTGGCAACAAGTACAGTGCCAACCCGACCCTGGTTGCGGAGTGGCCCGAGTCCTTCGCCTCCATGGGCGTGACCGCCGAGAAGGTGGCAGCCAAGTACGGCGTCAGTCGTGAGGATCAGGATGCCTTCGCCGCAGCCAGTCACCAGAAGGCGGCGGCTGCCATTGCAGCAGGCAAGTTTGCCAATGAGATCATTCCGGTGGAGGTTGAGTCCTGCACTTTGGTAAACGGCAAGATGGTGCGCGGCAAGCAGTTGATTACCGAGGATGACGGGGTGCGCGGCGATACCACCGCCGCAGGTCTGGGCAAGCTGAAGCCTGCCTTCAAGGCCGACGGTTCGGTGACCGCCGGTAACTCATCCCAGATGACCGACGGCGCTGCAGCCGTGATGGTGGTCTCCGAGGAGTTCCTCAAGAAGATCGGCAAGTCCCCGATCGCCCGTTACGTCTCCTTTGCCGTGCGGGGCGTTCCCCCGGAGATCATGGGTATCGGTCCGGTTGAGGCAATCCCGGCGGCCCTGCGGTTGGCCGGACTCAAGCAGGAGGAGATCGGCCTGCTGGAGCTGAACGAGGCCTTTGCCGCCCAGTCATTGGCCTGCGTGCGGGAGTTGGGTCTGGATTCGGCCAGGATCAACGTCAACGGCGGCGCCATCGCCCTTGGGCACCCGCTGGGCTGCACCGGTTCTAAGCTGACCGCCACCCTGTTGAACGAGATGCAGCGCACGAACACCCGCTACGGCATGGTCTCCATGTGCATCGGTGGCGGGATGGGGGCGGCCGGACTCTTTGAAAAAATGTAGCCAGCGCTTCCTGATCAGGAGCTCATAGCTGGTCTGAAATCGGACGTACAGGCTGTGATCTGTAGACGACATTTACACGATAAGGAGAACATTATGGCTGCACGACTTTTTAAAGGATCCGAGTACCTGATCACCGAGGTGACCAAGGACGATGTCTTCACCCCCGAGGAATTTACCGACGAGCAGAAGCAGATCGGCGAGACCACCGAGCAGTTTGTACTCAATGAGGTGCTCCCCCGGCGAGAGGAGATTGAACACCAGAATTTCAACATCAATGTCGACTTGATGAAGCGATGCGGTGAGCTGGGACTGTTGATGATCGACGCTCCCGAGGAGTACGGCGGGCTTGAACTGGACAAGGTGACCAGCATGCTGGCAGCTGAAAAGATTTCTCAGGCCGGATCGTTTTCGGTCACCTATACGGCCCATACCGGTATCGGCACCCTGCCCTTGGTTTATTACGGCACCCCGGAGCAGAAGGAACGGTATCTTGACAAACTGATATCCGGAGAGTGGGTGGCTGCCTACTGCCTGACCGAGCCAGGTTCCGGCAGCGATGCTCTGGGAGCTTCCGCTACCGCAACCCTGTCTGATGACGGCAAGCATTACATCCTGAACGGTACCAAGCAGTTCATCACCAACGGCGGTTTTGCTGATCTCTACACGATATTTGCCAAGATTGACAAACAGCACTTCACAGGTTTCCTGGTTGAACGCACGACGGAAGGGCTCTCGATCGGTCCGGAAGAGAAAAAACTCGGTGTGAAAGGCTCGTCCACCACCCAGGTCATTCTGGAAGATGCCAAGGTGCCGGTGGAGAACCTGTTGGGCGAGATCGGCAAGGGACACAAGATCGCCTTTAACGTGCTGAATGTGGGACGCTTTAAGCTGGGGGCGGCAACGACCGGTGCATCAAAGCAGGCGATTGCCGAGGCGCTGCGCTACTCAAAGGAGCGCAAAGCATTCGGTGTTCCCATTTCGACGTTTGGCGCCATTGGTGAAAAATTTGCCGACATGGCTGCAGCCATCTTCGCCTCAGAGTCGGTAGTCTACCGTCTGGCCGGCATGATTGATGACCGTCTGGCCACCATTCCCAAGGATACCCCCAACTACTACGATGCCTATCAGCAGGGGATTGAGGAGTATTCCATCGAGTGCGCCGTAGCGAAAGTCTTCTGTAGTGAGGTTCTGGCGGATGTGGTTGACGATGTGTTGCAGGTGTACGGCGGTTACGGCTTTACTCAGGAGTACCCTGCCGAAGGATTTTACCGTGACGAACGTATCAACCGTATCTGGGAGGGGACGAACGAAATCAACCGCCTGCTGATTCCCGGAACCATCCTGCGTCGCGCTATGAAGGGCGAGATACCGTTGCAGAAGGAGGCGATGAAGGCCTTTGAATCCCTGATGTCTCCTGACTTTGTGGAATTGGACGAGTCGGTGCCGTTTGCAGCCGAGAAGGCGCTTTTGGTCAACCTGAAAAAAACCTTTTTGGTACTGGCCGGAGCCGGTGTCCAGAAGTTTATGGACAGGATCAAGGACGAGCAGGAGATCCTGCTGGCCGCCGCCGACATCGCCATCAACATCTTTGCCATTGAGTCGGCCGTGCTGCGTGCCGAAAAAATACTGCCCAAACTCAGCGATACCCGTCGTAGCGCAGTTGAGGCCGCAGTCAAGACCTTTACCTTCAACGCCACCGAGGTGATTGGCACTGCTGCCCGCAAGGCCGCTTACTATGTAGAGGAGGGGGATACCCTGACCATGCTGCTGGCCGGCGTGCGCCGCTTCACCAAGTATGACGCCACCGGTCTGCTACCGGCCAAGCGTGTCCTGGCAGAGGCCTGCCTGGAGGCGGAAAAATACATCTTCTAAATCAAAAACGTTGTGTCTTGAATGACAGAACATGCTGCCCAGCCATTCAATGTGATGCAATCGTGTGTAATCAACGGAGAAGACTATGAACATCCACGAATATCAAGCAAAGGCAATTTTAAGGAAGTTCGGCGTACCTGTTCCGGACGGTCACGTTTGTTACAACGGCAACAGCGCCCGTGAATGGGCCAAGCGGCTCGGTCCTGGCCCCTGGGTGGTCAAGGCTCAGATTCATGCTGGCGGCCGCGGCAAGGGGGGCGGGGTTAAACTGGCCCGTACATCTGAAGAGGTGCGGATGATTGCCCGTGACATGCTGGGCATGACGCTGCGTACTCATCAGACCGGTCCAGAAGGCAAAGTCGTCACCCGCGTCCTGGTGGAGAATGGCTGTAATATTGCCCGTGAATTGTATGTGAGCCTGGTGGTGGACCGCGCCACCTCCAAGGTCACCGTTATGGCCTCTACCGAAGGGGGTATGGATATTGAAGAAGTGGCTGCCGCCACTCCGGAAAAACTCTTTGTCGAAACTATCGATCCGCTAGTCGGACTCACCGGTTTCCAGTGTCGAAACATCGCTTTCAAGCTGGGGTTGAGCGGTAAGCTACTGTCCAAGGCGGTCAAACTGCTGCAAGACCTCTATGCCACCTTTCTGGCCTGCGACTGCTCAATGCTGGAGATCAACCCGCTGGTGGTCACTGCCGAGGAGGAACTGCTTGCCCTGGATGCCAAGTTTGGTTTTGACGATAACGCCATTTTCCGTCACCTGCAGATAGCCGACATGCGTGACTACGACGAAGAAGACCCCAATGAAATAGAGGCATCCCAGCACGACCTCTCCTACATCTCCCTGGACGGCAATATAGGCTGTCTGGTCAATGGCGCCGGTCTGGCCATGGCCACCATGGACATTGTCAAGCATTACGGCGGCGATCCCGCCAACTTCCTGGATGTCGGCGGCGGGGCCACCGTCGAGCGGGTCACCGAAGCGTTCAAGATCATCCTCTCCGACAGCAAGGTCAAGGGAATCCTGGTCAACATCTTCGGCGGCATCATGAAATGTGATGTCATCGCCACCGGCGTGATTGCCGCTGCCCGTCAGGTCTCTCTGCAGGTGCCGCTCGTCGTCCGCCTGGAAGGGACCAACGTGGAGCTTGGCAAGAAACTGTTGGCAGAGAGCGGCCTGAACATCATCGCAGCCGACGGTATGGCCGATGCGGCCCAAAAGATCGTCAAGGCCGTGGCCTAGGGAGACTGAACAATGAGCGTATTAATCAATAAAGACACCAAAGTCATCACACAAGGCATTACCGGTGCCACCGGTCTGTTTCATGCCCAAGGGGCCCGCGACTATGGCACCCAGATGGTTGGCGGAGTCACCCCCGGCAAGGGGGGCAGCATGATTGACGGCTTCCCGGTCTACGACACCGTGCGTGATGCGGTAGAAAAGACCGGCGCCACCGCTTCGGTGATCTACGTGCCGCCGCCGTTTGCCGCCGATTCGATCATGGAGGCGGTCGATGCCGGAATCGAGCTGGTGATCGCCATCACCGAAGGGATTCCGGTCCTGGATATGGTCAAGGTCAAGCAGTACCTGCAGGGTAAGAAGACCCGCCTGATCGGCCCCAACTGCCCCGGCGTCATCACCCCTGGTGAATGCAAGATCGGCATCATGCCGGGCTACATCCATAAGCCTGGCAAGGTCGGCGTGGTTTCCCGCTCCGGCACCCTGACCTACGAGGCGGTCTGGCAGCTGACTTGCCTTGGGTTGGGCCAGTCCACCTGCGTCGGCATCGGCGGTGACCCGGTCAACGGCACCAGCCACCTGGACGTACTCAGGATGTTTGAAGAGGACCCTAACACCGAGGCCGTGATCATGATTGGCGAGATCGGCGGCAGCGCCGAGGAAGAGGCGGCCCGCTTCGTCAAGGAGCATATGACCAAGCCGGTGGCCGGGTACATCGCCGGACGCACCGCCCCTCCCGGCAAGCGGATGGGCCATGCCGGCGCCATAATTGCCGGCGGTAAGGGTACCGCGGCTGAGAAGGTGGCGGTGCTGGAAGAGTGCGGTATCAGCGTGGCTGCTACCCCGGCAGACATGGCCGCTGCCCTGATGAAGATATATACCCCGAAGTAGGTGGTCAGCAGGGGAGCCAAGTATAAACTGATTACGCGCCCCGGAACGGTTTCGGGGCGCGTAATCGATATGGGGAAGTAATGCCAGGTACTATCATCCAACATACCGTCATGACGCCCTACATGGTTGGTGCGGTACACTACTACAGCGCTGACATCGGGGATGGACTGGTCCTGTTTGATGCCGGTCCTCCCACCGCTGAGGCACGGGAACTATTGCCACACCAGATTGATCTGACACAGCTTCGAGCAATCTTCATCACTCATTGCCATGTGGATCACTATGGTCTTGCCGACTGGCTGCAGCACAGCAGCGGAGCGGAGCTGTATCTCTCCCGCCAGGACGCGGTCAAGTTCCAGCGCCATGAAGAACGGATGACCCGCTTGGCCGAGATCCTGTCCAGCTACGGTTTCTCCGGCGCTGCCATCGAACAGATGCAGCGTTCCTTTCAGAACAATGGTCTTTTTCCTACACCGCCGCAGCAGTACCGGATTGTGGAGGAGTCACCGGAGTTGGCTGATCTGGGCATTGGATGGGTGGCCTGCCCCGGCCACTCCCAGAGCGATCTGGTCTATCTGGTGGGGAACGGCGCCGTGACCGGCGATCTGCTGCTGCAGGATATCTTCCAGGCTCCGCTGCTGGATGTGGACTATGACACCTTTCAGGGCCGTTTCCGTAACTATGACACCTACTGTTCCTCGTTGGAGCAGTTGGCGCGGTTGCGGGGACGCAGTATTCATCCCGGGCATCGGGAGAGTGTGGCAGGGGTGGATCAGTCGATCTGCTTCTATGTCATCACCCTGATCAAACGTGCCGTCAAGCTGCGTCAGATGCGCAGCATCCCGCTGCCGGAGCTGACGGAGCAGCTGTTCGGTGGCCGCTCGGTTGACCCGCTGCTGCATTACCTCAAGGCCTCCGAGGTGGTTTTTATGTGGGACTTCCTCGATAACCCGCAGCTCTTGCAGGATGCACTGCAACGGATCGGTCTGTACGACCGTCTGGCGGAGCTGTTTGAAGAACCGCTCAAGGAGCTTTAGACCATGAACGATATCCTGTTTCAACCGATCAGCATCAACGGCCTGGAGCTGAAAAACCGGATCTACATGCCGGCCATGCATATGAACATGGCCCGCAAATATGAGGTGACCGATCAATTGCTGGCATTTTATGCCGAACGTGCCAAAGGTGGCGCAGGCATGATCAGTGTTGGCTATGCCACGGTGGACGAGCGCTCCGGCAACCCCGGCAACATCGGCGCCCATCAGGATGCGTTCATCCCCGGCCTGGCCCGGCTGGCAGCCGTGATCAAGGAAAACGGCGCCCGAGCCGCGGTGCAGCTCAACCATGCCGGCCGCTACAACCATTCGATGCTGATGGGCGGCAAACGGCCGGTGGCCCCTTCGGCCATCGCCTCCCGCCTGACCCGCGAGGAACCGCAGGAGCTGGATCAGGAAGGGATTGAACAGGCAATTGCCGCGTTTGCCGCTGCCGCCGGCCGGGTCAAGCAGGCCGGTTTCGATGCCGTCGAGATCTTGGCCGGTACCGGCTACCTGATCAGTTCATTCCTATCGCCGCTCACCAACCGGCGTAGCGACCAATACGGCGGGAGCTTCGAGAATCGTGCTCGTTTCGGTCTGGAGGTGATTGCTGCGGTTAGGAAGGTCGTCGGTCCGGTCTACCCTCTGATCGTCAGGATGAACGGTAACGAGTTCATGCAGGGGGGGGACAGCCGGGAGGATCTGCAGCGCTTTGCCCAACTGCTTGAGCAGGCCGGTGTGGATGCACTCTGCATCAATGTGGGCTGGCATGAGGCTCGGGTGCCGCAGATCGTGACCGAGGTGCCGCGCGGGATTTACTCCTACCTGGCACGGGGGATCAAGAAGCGGGTCTCGATTCCGGTCATCGCCAGCCATCGTATCAATGATCCGGCCATCGCCCGCAAGATGCTGGTCGACGGCGACTGCGACCTGGTGGCCATCGGCCGGGCCCTGATTGCCGATCCACAGTTCCCTGAAAAGGCCCGTCAGGGTCGGGAGCAGGAGATCATCCACTGCGTGGCCTGTGGACAGGGCTGTTTCGACAACTTGTTCCGTATGCAGGCTGTGGAGTGCCTCTGCAACCCGCAGGCGGGTCATGAGCTTGAGCGGACTATCAGGCGTAGTGCAGCACCGCGCAAGGTATTGGTAATTGGGGGAGGGCCGGCCGGGATGAGTGCCGCCATTGCCGCTGCCGAGCAGGGCCACCGGGTCAGGCTGTTTGAACAGGGCGACCAGCTAGGCGGTCAGCTGCATCTGGCCGGAGCCCCCCCGGGCCGTGAAGAGTTTACGGTGCTGGCAGCCGATCTGGAGCAGCAGTTACACCTGCTGGGGGTACAGGTCTTTTTGGGACAGGCAGTGGATCAGGCGGTACTGGCCACCCAGCAGCCGGACTTGGTGGTGCTGGCTACCGGCGGTGAGCCGATCCGTCCGAACATACCGGGTGTCGAGCTGCCCCAGGTGGTGCAGGCTTGGGATCTGCTAGCAGGCCGTGCCGAGGTGGGACGCCGGGTGGTGGTGATCGGTGGCGGTGCCGTGGGGGTGGAAACCGCACTGATGCTGGCCGAGGAAGGCACCCTCTCCGGCGAGGCGCTCAAGTTCTTGCTGGTGCATGGCGCTGAACCCCCGGAAGAGCTGTACAGGCTGGCCACCAAGGGGATCCGCCAGGTCACCCTGGTGGAGATGCTGGATGAACTGGGGCGCAACTTTGGCCGCACCACCCGCTGGGGGATGCTGCTGGATGTCGAAAAGGCCGGTATCACGACCCTGACCGAGACCGCGGTCAAAGCGATCAGACCGGAAGGTGTCCTGCTGCAGAAGGATGGTGCCGAGCAGTTGCTAGAGGCCGACAGTGTGGTGCTGGCCGTGGGAACCCGGTCGAGCAACGAGCTGGAAAGGGTGCTGCAGGTGCGCGGCATACCGTACAAGCTGGTGGGGGATGCATCCCGGCCTGCCATGGTTTTCGATGCCGTGCATCAGGGGTTTATGGCGGCCATGGCGGTCTCGATGCCGGATACATGAGAGGGCAAGAGGAATGACGATGAACCTGATCAGGGTGATGATGGTGGTTGTTTTTCTCGTTTTGCCGGTGTCTGCACAGGCTTTGAGCGCCTATGGGATACAGGTCGAGAATACCGTGGTGGTGAACGGTCAGACGCTGCAGCTCAACGGTTTTGGCCTGCGGAGCAAGTGGTTTGTCAGGGTCTATGTCGGCTCACTCTACCTGAACAGGCAGACAGGTAACGGCATGGAGGTGATCAATAATCAGGGTGAAAAGCTGATCAGGCTGTCCTTTCTGCATTCGAGGGTTACCCGAAACAAGATCATTGAGGCAATTAATGAAGGATTCGCCCGCAATGCCGGCCGATTCGCGGACAGCGCTGATGCCCAGCGTTTTCACAACCTTTTTGTCAAGGACTTTTTCAGGGGGGATGTGCTGGATCTGGTTTTCAGCAGCGACGGCAGCGTAACCGTCAAGCTCAACAACGCTGTGCTCGGGACGATTGAGTCAAGGCCGTTGCAGTCAGCACTGTTAAAGACCTTCTTCGGCATGTATCCGGCTGATGAGGCGCTCAAGGCAGGGATGCTGGGGCGACTCTGATCAGCCTGCTGTTTAAACGGCAGGCGGCTGCATAAGGTTCAGATCAGAACTGAAAGGGAAAACAACTATGTCGACGAATATTGAAGCAGGTCAGGGTAATGGAGTCTTGACCCTGAGGATACATCGCCCGGACAAGAAGAACGCACTGACACCGGCTATGTATACGGCACTGACCGAGGGGCTGTACCGTGCAGATAACGACGATGCCATCCGGGCAGTGCTGATTACCGGCGGCGAAGACTGTTTTACGGCGGGAAACGATCTGGTTGATTTTATGAGCTCACCCCCCATTGGGGCTGACAGCCCGGTGATGCAGTTTCTGTTGGCAGTCAGTACAGTGAAAAAACCGTTGCTGGCCGCAGTGAACGGTGTGGCGGTTGGTGTCGGCACCACCATGTTGTTGCACTGCGATCTGGTGGTGGCGGCCGACAATGCCCGTTTCCAGATGCCGTTTGTCAATCTGGGGCTCTGTGCCGAGGCTGCCTCAACGCTACTGCTGCCCCGTTTGATGGGATATCAGCGGGCAGCTGAGCTGCTGCTGCTGGGAGAGGTGTTTTCGGCGCACCAGGCCTGCCAGTATGGTTTGGTCAACATGGTGCTGCCTGCCGACAAGGTTCAGGAACATGCGCAACAGCTGGCACACAGGCTGGCAGCCCAGCCCGCCAAGGCGGTACAGCTGACCAAACAGCTGATGAAACAGCCGAGCGCAGGCGCAGTGGCTGAAACAATTCTCGAGGAAGGGCGCCAGTTTGCTGCGTTGCTGCGTAGTCCTGAAGCCAAGGAGGCTTTTGCGGCCTTTTTGGAGCGCCGGACACCTGATTTTGCACGGCTTTGATGCCTTACTCATTCAAGGAGCCTGCCTTGCTGGCTGGTTTTCACCCCGGCAAAGGTGCTGCCTGTGTACCGGTGTGGCTGAATTCGTCGCCTCCTTGATTTCCATCCTTGCATTGGTGCCGGAACAGTTTTTGATTTTATTACATTACGAAAACGGAGGGAAACAACCATGAAGAAAACGGTGTTGCTGATGCTGCTACTATTAATGGTTGCGTTGCCGGCAGCGGCAATGGAATTGGCCGGCGTGACACTGGACAAGACCGTGACGGTGCAAAACAGGACCCTTACGCTGAATGGGGCCGGTATCCGCAAGAAGTTTTTTGTCAAGGTGTACGTGGGAGCGCTCTATGCGGCCAATCGCCTGAGCAGCGCCGATACGGCCCTGAAGGATTCCGGCGACAAACTGATTAGGATGCGTTTTCTGCATAGCCGGGTCGAGAAACAGAAGATAGTCAACGCTTTTGCCGAAGGATTCAGAGACAACTCGCCGGCGGTAGCAGGCAGCCCTGATGCCAAGCGGTTCCTGGACCTGTTTCGTAAAGACTTTATCAAGGGAGATACCGTTGATCTGTTCCTGGGGGGTGACGGAACAGTGTCGGCCAGCCATAACGGCTCATTGCTTGGTTCATTACGTTCACCAGCCCTTGCAAAGGCGGTGCTAGCTATCTACCTTGGAGAACATCCGGCGGATGATGATCTGAAGACCGGTATGCTGGGACATTAGGAGGAAGGCCATGCGTGAATTTACTACCTCGATTGAGGTCCGTTTTGCAGATCTTGACCTGTATGGCCATGTCAATGGCGTGGCCTACTTTACCTTCATGGAGACCGCCCGGGTCAAGCTTTTCAGTAAGCCGTTTCAGGAGCTGACTAGGCAGGGAATTTTTTTGGTTGTGGCGCGGGCCGAGTGTAACTATGCCCTACCGATCCTGCCGGGCGACCCGCTTGAGGTCAGTATAGGCGTCTCCCGCATGGGGGTCAGTAGCTTTGAGCTGGCCTATCGGCTACATGATGGCCACGGCAGGGTCTATGCCACGGCCAGCACCAGCATGGTCTGTTTCGACGACCGCAACAAGAAGAGCATCGCCATCCCGGATCAGCTCAAGCAGTTGCTGGACGCTGAAGAGGTGGCCTGAGGAGGGCGCTATGCATTCGTTGAAGGTCAAGACCCGCCTGATTATCGTGGTGGTGTTTGTTGTAATCATGGTTAGTGCCATGGTGGCGGCCGGACTCTACGGCATGCAGCAGGCCATGGACGGTCTGGACCAGATTTATCGTCAAGGGTTGCAGGGCGAACAGTTACAACAGCTGTATCAAGAGGTCACCGAGCGGACCGCCCGCATCCGGCTGAGTCTGCTGTCCGTCTTTGGGGTCTGCATGACCGTGGCGATCTACCGCTGTCTGCTGCTGGTGCGTGAACTGGATCGGGCCACCCGCAAGCTGTCCGATACCTTGGCCCGGATCGCATCCGGCGATCTGAGCGCACGTTCCGCCATTGCCGGCAAGGATGAGTTTGCCGAGATCAGCCGCTACTTTGACCAGGTTGGAGCGATGTTCCATGACTTTGCCCGTGGGGTCCAGGTCAGTGCACGCAAGGTGGAGGCTGCCTCGCAGCGACTGCATGCGTCGGCTGAAGAGATGACCGCCGGCGTGGAACATGCGGTTTCCCAGATCAATACGGTCTCGGTGGCCGGTGAGGAGATGGCCTGTACCTCGAGCGAGATTGCCCGCAACTGCACCTCGGCTGCAGACAACTCAAACCTGGCGGCCGATGCGGCCCAGAGCGGCGCTGCCGTGGTGCGCGGCAGCGTCCAGACCATGGAGCGGATCAGCGCTCAGGTGAGCGGCGCAGCCGGCAACATGGAGACGCTGCGCACCAGTTCCGAACAGATCGGTGCCATCGTGGCCACCATTGAGGATATTGCCGATCAGACCAACCTGCTGGCCTTGAACGCGGCCATTGAGGCGGCCCGTGCCGGCGAAATGGGGCGGGGCTTTGCGGTAGTGGCCGATGAGGTGCGGGCATTGGCTGAACGGACCACCACAGCAACCAAGGAGATCGGCGGTATGATCCGCTCCATCCAGACTGAGACCCGGCAGGTGGTGACGGTGATCCAGGAAAGCGTCAGCCAGGTGCAGCGCGGCACCGAGGAAAGTCTGCACTCCGGAACGGCCCTGGAGCAGATTCTTGAACAGGTGCACGGGGTCTCGGGCCAGATCGGCCAGATCGCCACGGCTGCAGAACAACAGACCGCCACCACGGTGGAGATCAGCAAGAACATTCAGCATATCTCCAAGGTGATCCGTCAGGCCGAGCATGGCGCACGGGAGTCAGAGGATGCCGCATCGGAACTGTCGAGCCTTTCATCATCGCTCCTGCAGTCGCTGGCCGGATTCCGACTGGCTTCCTAACCGAGAGACACGGAGCTGCTGATGTTTGATATGCTGCAGATCGGCAGGGAACTTCTGGCATTGCAGCCGTTCAGTTGCCTGTTGGGGAGTGAGATGACGGCCTTTGAGCCGGGCAGGGTTACGTTGACCCTGGCTGTCAGAACAGAATTGCAGCAGCAGTTTGGTTTTGTGCATGGTGGCGTACTGAGTTATCTGGCTGACAACGCCCTGACCTTTGCCGGTGGCAGCCTGCTGGGGCCGGAAGTGGTCACCGCTGAGTATAAAATCAACTACCTGCGTCCGGCACGAGGTGAGCGGTTGATCGCACGCGCCGAGGCGTTACATGCCGGGCGCAATCTGGCGGTGTGCCGCTGCGACCTGTTTGTGGACAAGGAAGCTGCGGAAACCCTGTGTGCCGTGGCCCAAGGCACAATCACCCTGTTGGGCAGGCCACAGGGGGATGCTTGAGAAACAGGCCGCACGCACAATCGTCAAGCTAAGCGCAGGAGGTCACTATGCCGGAAGCCGTCTGGACCAGATGGTTGCTGCCGCAGGATAATATCAAACAAACACTGCGGGTTCGACGTTTTCTTGTTTCGGTCGGGGTGTACTGCTTCTGCTTGCTGGTAGTCTACCTCTCCTGCAGAATGGGCCTGATACGCTGGGAAGGGTTTGCAGGGATTGTCATCATAACAATCGCGGTCAACGCCGTACTGTTTCTCTGTTTTCGTACGGGTCTGAATCTGAAGATGCACGACCCGAGCCTGACATCGCTCCAGATGTATATCGGAGCTGTCGTAACCATGTACGCGGCATGTACTTCACGAACGGTTCCCGCGGTGTGATGTTGTTGTTTTATGTCGTGGTTATGTTGTTCGGCAGCTTCCGTCTGAACACTGCAGGGTTTCTGCGTGTGAGCCTCGTCATCCTGGTATCGTATTTCATCGATATCCTACTTCTCAAAAACTATCGTCCGCAGAGTATCCATGTTAACGCTGAACTGATTCAGCTCTGCATGTTGGCTTTCATACTGCTGATCATCTCGGTGATCGGTGGTCAGATTAGCGCCCTGCGTCAGAAATTGGCTGCCAGCAAGAAAGAGTTGGCACGTTCAGTCGAACTGATCAGCGAGATTGCTATCCGTGACGAGTTGACCGGACTTTACAATCGTCGTTACCTGCTGGAGTTGCTTGAGCTTGAGATCAAGCGTTCATCGCGGGACGGCAGCTCGTTCTGTCTGGCTCTGCTGGACATCGATCACTTCAAAAAGGTGAATGATACCTATGGACATCCGGTTGGCGATGAGGTCTTGAGGGCTGTTTCCGCTTCAATGAACGTTACCCTGCGCAAGACGGGATTCTGTGGCCGTTATGGCGGGGAGGAGTTTCTGATAGTGCTGACGAAGACAACGCCGGATGGCGCTGCGTCTGCAATGGAGCGGTTACGTTGTACCATTGAGGAACTGCAGTTTGACGGTGATTGTTGCGACCTGATGGTCACAGCATCTGTCGGCTTGGCCAAACATGAACAGGGAGAACCGATTGAGACCACGATCAGTCGCGCCGATGCAGCGTTGTATCAGGCCAAAAAAAGCGGTCGTAACCGTGTTGTGGCGATGGTGTCGGGAGATGGACCGGAACCTGGCACAACTCTGGCTGGTCCTGTTGATTCGACCGGCGTTGTGCTGATTGCTGGACAGCCGCAAAGCGCTGTCGGGAGGTGTGCGCGTGTCGACTAGCTATTGTCATGTACTGCAACGGGTCACTCCCCATCCGGTGGATACGTTGAAACTGGCGATTCCTCTGACGGCCGGTGCTGAGCGGAGAATGAGCGCTGTCGAGTCCCCGGCAACCGGCGATATTATTGGCTACGTTCCGAGCTGTACGGCTGAAGACCTTGAACTGGCCGCCAGCCGTGCCCGGATAGCCCAACAGCGTTGGGCCACAGTACCGCTCCCGGAGCGGCGCAGGATATTCCTGCGTTACCACGATCTGGTGCTGCAGGAGCAGGAACTGCTGCTGGACCTGCTGCAGTTGGAGACCGGCAAGGCGCGGCGACATGCCTTGGAAGAGGTGCTGGATGTAGCCATCGTGAGCCGCTATTACGCCCTGCGTCTGGAAAGGTATCTGAAGCCGAAGCGGCGGCGCGGCGCCTTGCCGCTGTTGACCAAAACCGTTGAGTATCATCATCCGGTGGGGCTGGTGGGGATTATCTCACCTTGGAACTATCCGCTTTCCCTGGCTGTTTCTGATGCGTTGCCGGCACTGATGGCCGGCAACGCGGTGATTCTCAAGCCGGACAGCCAGACGCCGTTTATCGCACTGATGGCGGTCAGGCTGCTGGAACAGGCCGGTCTGCCGGCAGACCTGTTTCAGGTGGTACCTGGTTCAGGGCGTGAACTGGGTGGGCCGCTGATCAGTAACAGCGATTTCCTCTGCTTTACCGGCAGCACCGCAACCGGGAGGACGGTGGCGGCCCAGGCCGGACACGCACTGATCAAGTGTTCGCTGGAACTGGGGGGGAAGAACCCGGTGCTGGTATTGGACGATGCCGACATCGAGCGGACCGTGGAAGGACTGGTCAGAGGCTGTTTTACCAATGCCGGCCAGTTGTGCGTCTCATTTGAGAGACTGTATGTACAGTCAGGGATTTACGACTGCTTCATGTCCGCCTTTGTCGAGCGTGTAAAGGGACTCAATCTTGGACATCGTTTTGATTACAAGCCGGAGATCGGTTCCCTAATCTCGTCCGAGCAACTCAATACGGTGCAAGAGCATCTGCAGGATGCTCTTGATAAGGGGGCCGTCCTACTGGCAGGTGGCAAACACCGCCCTGATATCGGCCCTTACTTCTTTGAGCCGACCCTGATCACGAATGTGACTGAGGCGATGACCCTCTGCAGGGAGGAGACTTTTGGTCCCCTGGTGTCGGTCTACCGTTTTGAAAGGATTGATCAGGCGCTTGAATGGGCCAATGATTCATCCTATGGTCTGAACGCTGCCGTCTGGACGCGAAACGCCGGCAGGGGTGAACAACTGTCCCGTCAGATACAGTGTGGAACCGTCAATGTCAACGAAGCCTACGCCGCAGCCTGGGCCTCGGTGGATGCGCCACTAGGGGGGATGAAAGATTCGGGTCTGAGCCGGCGCCACGGTAGGGAGGGAATCCTCAAATATACCGAGTCCCGGAACGTAGCCACCCAGCGACTGGTCCCTGTTGGACCGTTGTCCGGCATGTCGGTGACCAGCTACGCACGGATCATGACCACCGCGTTGCATCTGATTCGCCGCATACCGGGACTGGGTTGAGCGACTGAGGAGACAGGCATGATCTGGGCGATTACCAAGGTGTGCTATCGGACGTATCATGTTGTCATGAAGTACGCCATCCGCTTGCTGCCGTTCCCGGTCCCCAGGCTGCTGACCGGCCCGGGCAGCGTCAGGCTGCTGGCTGAGGAGATCCGGCAGCGCGGTCACCAGCGGGTGCTGCTGGTGACCGACCGGGTGCTGATGCAACTGGGGCTGGCCGATGGTTTTTTGGAAAGCCTGCAGCGACAGGGTGTGGCCTATGTGGTCTTTGACGATCCGCAGCCGAACCCGACCATTGAGAACGTGGAACGTGGCCGCGAGCGCTACCAACGGGAGCGCTGCGACGGGATTGTAGCATTTGGAGGCGGTTCACCGATCGACTGCGCCAAGGTGATCGCTGCCCGGGTGGGTAACCCGTACCGTTCGGTGCGGGGTATGAAGGGACTCTTCAAGGTCTGGCTGCCGATACCGCGGCTGTATTGTGTGCCGACCACGGCCGGTACCGGCTCCGAGACCACTGTGGCTGCGGTGATCACCGACAGCATCAGTCATGAGAAGTTTGCCATCAATGACTTGCGACTGGTCCCCAAGGTGGCGGTACTGGATCCGGAGCTGATGGTCGGGTTGCCGCCGCATATCACCGCCGCAACCGGCATGGACGCCTTGACCCATGCTGTGGAGGCCTACATCGGTACCATGGGAACCGGTTTTACTGACCGCAATGCTGAACGGGCCGTGCAACTGATCTTTGCCAATCTGGAGGACGCCTATCATAACGGTGACAACCTGGAGGCCCGTGACAACATGGCCATGGCCTCCTTCTGTGCCGGTTCGGCCTTTACCAGAGCCTATGTTGGCTATGTGCATGCCTTGGCACATAGCCTGGGAGGGCTGTATGGAACTCCGCACGGGCTGGCCAATGCGATCATCCTGCCATATGTACTGGAGTTTTGCCGTCGGGGAGCCGAGGTCAAGCTGGCACAACTGGCCCGGGTGGGTGGCTTGGCAACCGGCACTGAATCGAATGAGGCGCTCTTTTGGCGTTTTGTCGACAAGGTCAAGGAGTTGAACCGCACCATGCAGATTCCGACCTGCATCAAGGAATTGCAACAACAGGATATACCGCTGATTGCTCGACGCGCGTTGAAGGAGGCCCATCCGGAATACCCGGTGCCTACCATCATGACGCTGCAGGAATGCGGAGAGCTTCTAGTTCGTCTGCTACCTTAACACAGCGGGCTTCGTTCGCATCGGTCATCTCAACTGCTGCGATCGCGTCAGCCGCTTCATCTATGGCAATGCCTGTTTTGCTCTTTAACTTGAGGCGGGGAAGGGGGCGGCGTCTGGTTTGATGCAGGTTCCCGGTAAAGGAGCCTCGTTTCCTCGGATCCTCACCATTGTGCGATTATTCTTGCGCTGGCACCGAATATGTCCACTGGTTTTCTTCGGGAAGATCCCGCTACAACGAGCGGTGCCGTCATGCGGCGCTGTTTTTGTATTCGCCTGTGCTGACTAGCGGGAATGTCTCCAGAATCCGTTTGCGGTAGTCCGAGATATCGGTCTCCAGTGATTTGAGTTTGCTGACCTTTTCGGTGATGCTGGCAAGATGGGTGTCGAGCAGTTCGATCAGCCGTGGCATAATCTTTTCCGTCACCTTGTCGCTCCGGTTGTATAACTCAGCCAGTTCCCGCATCTCCTGCAGCGACAATCCCAACTCCTTCAGTTTTAAAACGAATTTAAGCCGTTTGATGTCCGGCTTGGTATAGAAGCGAACCCCGCCGTCGGTGCGCTGTGGCGGTTCGATCAGCCCTTCCTTCTCGTAGAGCCGGATTGTGCGGGTGGTAATGCCCAAAGATTCTGCTATCTCGCCTATCTGAAAGGCGTTTTCCTCAAGATTAAGTTTCATATCTCACCTTGACGTAAAGTTTATTATGGACATGCTTGACATGTATTTGAATAAAAGTCAACAAAACATTTCGAAAATACAGGTATTTATCTGCGGCGGGCCTTTGTCTGTGCTTGCATCATATGATATGTTTGTGTTTTTAATGTTTGCTGCGTACAGCTGGATAAAAATGACATTCGTATAAAGTTGTTATATTTGTACTTGACATGAACGTTAAATAGAAGTACAGAGGGACACACTCTAGCGGCGAGGTGCACAGATGGAAGCGACACGCGAGATATATTGGAACATCGGTCACGGCGTCGTACTGCCGATGTATCTGTTGGTGACGGCGGCCGTCGGGCTTTTGGTCTGGGGGATCTGGAAACGCCTGGATCACTGGCGCCAGGGCAAACCGCTCAACCGTTTTGACCGTTTTGACGAACGGGCCAAGCGGATGATCGCCGAGGTGTTCGGGCAGGAGCGGGTATTCCGGGTCCGTGAGGGTGGCATTTTTCACGCCATCTTCTTCTGGGCGTTCCTGACCCTGTTCATCGGCACCCTGCTGGTGATGGTGCAGACAGACTTCATGGCTCCGGTGCTCAAGGCCAATATCCTGCAGGGCCGTTTCTATGAGGGGTTTTCGCTGGTATTGGACCTGGCTGGCCTGGCAGCCCTGTTGATGCTGGCCGGACTTTTTGTCCGCCGTTTCATCATCCAGCCGGCAGGCCTCGAGATAACAGATGACGATTATCGGGTGCATGCATTGCTGTTTGCCATCCTGATCAGCGGTTTCCTGATCGAAGGCGCCCGAATGGCTGCCACTGAGATGGTAACCAACCGTAGCCTGGCCCTTTTCTCGCCTGTCGGCATGCTGGTCGCCATGACCATGGCCAATGTCTCGGCGGACGGTCTGCTCCTCATGCACAAGGTTCTATGGTGGCTGCACTTCGCCTTAGTGCTGGGCTTCATTGCAGCCCTGCCGTACACCAAGCTCAAGCATATCCTGCTGGTATCGGCCAATGCCTTTTTTGCGCCACTTGAAGAAAAAGGCGCCATCACCACCATCAACATGGAAGATGAGGAGGCCGAGCAGTTCGGCACCGCCACCGCAGCCGATCTTACCTGGAAGGACCGTTTCGATGCCGATGCCTGCATCAGCTGCAAACGGTGTCAGGATCGCTGTCCTGCTCACGCTACCGACAAGCCGCTTTCCCCGATGAAACTGATCAAACAGATCGGCGAGGCTGCTGCAGCCGGTCAGGAAACCTCGCTTGTTGAGGCCATTGGCGAAGACGCCATCTGGTCCTGCACCACCTGTCGCGCCTGCCAGGATATCTGTCCTGCCAATAACGAGCATGTCAACAAGATCCTGGAGGTCCGCCGCAATCTGACCCTGATGGAAGGAGCCTTCCCTGGCGACGAGGTGCGAACTGCCATCGGTAACCTGGAGGTCAACGGCAATCCGTTCGGCATGGCCTTTGCCGCCCGCGCAGACTGGGCCGAGGGACTGGAGGTGGCCCGGGTGAACGAAGGGGAGGAGGCCGATATCCTATATTTTGTCGGCTGCTACGCATCCTTCGACAAGCGCAACCGGGAGGTGGCACGTAACTTTGTCACCATCTGTAACGCTGCAGGAATCCGGGTCGGCATCCTGGGCAAAGATGAGAAGTGCTGTGGTGAGCCGGCACGCAAGTTGGGGAACGATTACCTCTATCAGATGCTTGCCCAGGAGAATATCGAGACCATCAAGGCCACCGGCGTCACAAAGATCGTCACTACCTGCCCCCACTGTTTTAACACCCTGAGCAGGGATTACAGGGATCTGGGGCTTGCTATTGAGACTGAACATTACAGTACCTACCTCA
This sequence comes from Geobacter sp. UBA4074, assembly GCA_002383415.1. Classification (GTDB taxonomy): domain Bacteria; phylum Desulfobacterota; class Desulfuromonadia; order Geobacterales; family Pseudopelobacteraceae; genus Trichlorobacter. Next base: position 14,894 of record DFYU01000001.1, on the reverse strand, counting down.
ACCGGTTGATCAGGGATGGCAGGCTCGCCCTGGACAAGGCAGAGGCGCAGGAGTGCACCTACCATGACTCCTGTTACCTGGGACGTTACAAGGATATCGTCGATGAACCGCGCGCCGTGCTGAACGCTGCTGGCTGGCGGGTACGGGAGATGGACAAGTCTGGCTACGACAGCTTCTGTTGCAGCGCCGGCGGCGGTCGGATATTGGCGGAAGAAAAACTGGGCTCACGTATCAACGTAGCCCGGGTCAGGCAGGCCGAGGCCACAGGAGCTCCGGTTCTGGTCAGTAACTGCCCTTTCTGCCTGACCATGTTTGAAGACGGCATCAAAACCGGCGGCTGTGAAGAAACGCTGAAGGTACGCGATTTGGCTGAGATCATTGTGGAAAGGATAGGAGGTGGAGCATGAAGATTCTGGTATGCATAAAACAAGTCCCCGATATGGAGTCCCGATTCAAGCCGTCCGGTGACGGTCTTTGGTTCGATGAGACCGACCTGGCATGGCGAATGAACGAGTACGATGAATACGCCGTTGAGCAGGCGGTACAACTCAAGGAGCAGCTGGGCAACGAGCCGGAGCTGACCGTGCTCTCCATCGGCCCGGACCGGGTGGTGGAGGCGGTAAAGAAGGCGTTGGCCATGGGTGCCGACAAGGCTGTCCATGTGCAGGACACTGTCGTACACCAGAAGGATCCCTGGCAGATCGCCTCAATCATCGCCAGTTACGCCAGGGACAAAGGCTTCGATCTGATTTTCACCGGCATGCAGTCCCAGGACCGAGGTTCTGCCCAGGTTGGTGTTCTGGTGGCCGAACTGTTGAGTATTGCCTGTGCCACCACACTGGTAGGCTTCAGCTACAGTGACGGTGTGGTCAACGTCAAACGTGAATTAGAAGGGGGGCTTAAAGGGTTGGTCTCTCTGCAGCTGCCGGCACTGGTCACCTGCCAGTTGGGGCTGAATGTACCGCGCTACCCGACCCTGCCTAACATCATGAAGGCCAAGAAGAAAGAGATCGAGGCGATCCCGGTGGCCAACCTGCTAGGCGAACAGGCCATAGCCCCGACGGTTGAATTCTATCCCCCGGCCCGCAAGGGTGGCGGCGTGGTACTGGAAGGCGATGTTGCGGATCTTGCCCAGAAGCTGGTTGCCATCCTCAAAGAAAAAACAACCGTGGTGCGCTAGCGCTACGCCTGCATACAGGAGGAAAACATGAAAGCACTGCTTGTTTGCGAATATCGTGAGGGGAAGCTCCTTGACACCACCTATGAACTGATTGCTTTTGCCAACCGGCTTGGGGCCGCCAAGGCTGCGGTCCTGGTCGGGGTTGAAGCAGCCGTACCCCAGTTTGACGGTACGCTCTACCTGGCTGATGTCTCCGCACTGGGAGAGTACAACCCTGCCGCTCACAAGGCGGCCATCCTGGCTGCAGCCGAGAAGGAACAGGCGGACTATATCGTATTTTGCCACTCCTCGTACGGTTGGGACATGGCACCACGCGTGGCTGCCGGCCTTAAGGCCGGCCAGGTAACAGAAATAACCGCCTTGGTGGATGGCGGCTTTGAGGTGGGTTGCTGTAACGCCAAGATGCGCCGCAGCGTCAAACCTGCCACGACAAAGACTGTCCTTACCATCCAGGCCGGTGCTTTTACCGCCGTTGCCCCTGCAGGTAGCCCGAACATCGAAAAACTCGATATCCCTGCAGACGGCAAGGGAGTGACCTTCGGCGGGTATGAGCCGGCCGAGGCAAAGGACGTGGACCTGACCAAGGCCGAGGTTATCGTCAGCGCCGGTCGTGGTGTGGGCAAGAAGGATAATATTCCGCTCATTGCCGAACTTGCCAGGGCACTAGGGGGAGAGTTGGGCGCAAGCCGTCCGGTGGTTGACTCCGGCTGGGTCGAACACAGCCATCAGGTCGGTACCACTGGCCAGACCGTATCCCCCAAGCTGTACGTTGCCTGCGGCATTTCCGGCGCCATCCAGCACCTGGCAGGCATGAAGAAGTCAGACTTTGTGGTGGCGATCAATAAGGACAAGGATGCGCCGATCGGCGAGGTGGCAGACGTGCTGGTGGTGGCTGATGTGCTGCAGTTTGTGCCTGCGCTGACCGCCCAGTTGCAGAAGTAGAAACGTTGCGGAACAGCGTAGACGTAGGTTGTAGGAGTTAGAGAGACAGCAGGACGTGTAGCGTCAGGAACTCTGCGTCCTTCCGTGGTGTTGTTATGCAATGGGGGCGGTCGGCCCGGCCGCCCCGGTTTTTAGGCCAATAGTAGCGCCTAAGGTGAATACTTTCATGATGTGAGGATTTCATGCGTATCGTTGTCTGTATCAAACAGGTTCCCGACACTACTCAAGTCCAAATCGATCCGGTCACCAACACTCTGGTGCGTGACGGCATCCCTTTTATCATGAATCCCTACGACACCCATGCATTGGAGGAGGCGTTGCGGCTCAAGGACCGCTTTGGCTTCTCAGTCGTGGCAGTCTCCATGGGGCCTCCCAATGCCGAGGCCACGTTACGCAAGGCGCTTTCATTGGGGGCTGACGAGGCGATACTGCTCTCTGATCGCGCCTTTGGCGGTGCAGACACGCTGGCCACCAGCAACGTGATTGCTGAGGCAATCCGTCGTCTGGACAAGCAGGAACAGGTCAGTCTCGTGTTGTGCGGCAAGCAGACCATTGATGGTGATACTGCCCAGGTCGGCCCCGGCATTGCCACACGGCTGGGGCAGACGCAGCTCACCTTTGTGGACCGGATCGAGCGGATCAACTTCCTGCGAAAACGGATCGTGGTTCGCCGCAAGCTGGAGGGGCGGCACGAGATTGTCGAGGCCCCTATGCCGGCTATGATCTCAGTGGTGCGAGAGATTAATCGACCTCGCTACCCAACAGTACCGATGCGTATCAACTCCGAAGAGGCCAAGGTCAAGGTCTGGACCAACGAGGAGCTGAAGCTGGATGTGCAGACCACCGGTCTGAAAGGTTCTCCCACCTGGGTCAGCCGAATCTTCTCCCCGCAGCGGGACAAGGGAGAGATCATCGGTAACGGCATGGCCGATCCGGTTAGTACGGCTCGTGAACTGGTGGACCGGCTGCTGGCCAAGGACCTGCTCCCGGTCTAGGCGTAGCTACCATTCAAGCGTTGCATTCCTTGGCTGCGTTGTCGGCTCCTCGATGTATGGCAGTGCACGCTTATGTCTCCAGCATTGCAGTCTGCCCACCATCTTGTATGGAAGGCGCTTGCATATCGGACATCTAATCTAATGAACAAGAACTGTATCCGTTCTGATGAGGATAACAATGAGTACAGACAAGAAGATCAAGCGTCCACGAGGCAAAGCCGCCCTGAATCATGGTAAATGCATCGCCTGTGGTGCGCGTTGCGAAAGTTCCTGCCCGGTCAGCTGTATCGAAATGAACCCCGCCGGTGAACCGACGGTACTTGCCGAGAAATGTATCGGCTGCCAGAAGTGCGTCAAGGTCTGTCCGGCCGGCGCCCTGGAGATGACCTTTACCCCTGAGGAGCTGGCGATCCTGGCTGAACTGGATAAGCAGGGGGCTGTCACCGCTGATGAACTCGATGATGAAGCCCGCGAACTGCAGCAGCGTCTGGCTGCCTACCGAGGTGTGTGGGTCTTTGTGGAGCAGACTGAAGGGGAGGCGGCCAAGGTTTCCTGGGAGTTGATGGGCAAGGGACGTGAGCTGGCCGACTCTCTGGGCGTCAGGCTGACCGCCGTGGTGATGGGTGAGGGGGTAGAGCATCTCTGCCACGAGTCGTTTGGCTACGGTGCCGATCAGGCCTACCTGCTGGATGCCCCTGTCTTTCGCTTCTACCGCACCGAGGCGTACCTGAAGGGACTCTGCCACCTGATCGATCTGCACAAGCCGGAAATCATCCTGATGGGCGCCACCGGCCTGGGCCGTGACCTGGCAGGTGCTGTGGCCACCGTGGTCGGCACCGGGCTGACTGCCGACTGCACCGGCCTGGATGTGGACGACAAGCGCAATCTGATGCAGACCCGTCCTGCCTTTGGCGGCAACATCATGGCCACCATCATGTGTGACCGGTTCCGTCCCCAGATGGCCACGGTTCGCCCCCACGTGATGCATATGCCGGAGTTTGCCCAGCGCAGCGGCGAGATCATCCGGATATCCTGCCCGGTCCAGGAGGATGAGATCCTGACCAAGGTGCTGGAAATTATCCAGGACAATAAGGGGGATGATCACGTTGATATAGCCGGTGTCGAATTCATCGTCTCAGGCGGCCGTGGCATGATGAATAAGGAAAACTTTGCAATCCTGCATGAGCTGGCCGATGAGTTGGGCGGTACGGTGGGTGCCTCTCGTTCGGCCGTTGACTCAGGCTGGATGCCACATGAACGGCAGGTCGGGCAGACCGGCAAGACGGTACGCCCCAAGATATACATTGCCTGCGGCATCTCCGGCGCCATACAGCACCTGGTCGGTATGCAGGACTCGGACCTGATCATTGCCATCAACCGCGACAAAGATGCCCCGATCTTCCAGGTGGCCCACTATGGGATCGTGGGTGACCTGTTTGAGGTGGTGCCTGCCATCACGGCCAGGCTGCGGGAGCTGCGGATGCGCGGCGGTGTCGCCGATGGCAATGTCATCAAGCAGGCGATCGGCGCCTGAGCCTGATTCGGCCGAGCAAGCGTAACGTCAGTACGACGTGAAACCGAAGCCGAGCCTGTGAAGATAGCGCGTTGAATGGCAGCACGTATCTATTTTATGTAATGAGGTTAAGACCCTATGCCGTCACAACAGACCCTTTTTCAAATCATACTTGCCGTCTCAACGGTCCTGTTTGCCTACAGTTTCTACCAACGTCTGAACCTGATCTCTCTGGGCGCCGCCGAAGATCGCAGCGGCAGGATGCGTGAGCGACTGGCAGCCGTGATCAGCGGCGTGCTCGGCCAGCGCAAGGTGTTGAACCGCCCTTACGGAATCAACCATATGGTGATCTTCTGGTCGTTCCTGCTACTGATGCTGGCAAACCTGGAATTTCTGGTGAATGGCGCCTTTCCACAGTTCGGGCTGCACCAGCTGCCGGAGGCGTTGCACAATCCATTACGCTTCCTGTTTGACATGATCTCGTTGGTGGTGTTGCTGGCCCTGGTGATTGCTGCAGTCCGCCGTACCATCGCACCACCGTTTGAGGGCGCACGGAGCGTCGAGGCCTATGGAATCCTGGGCATGATAGCTTTGCTGATGCTTTCGTACTTTGCCGTACACGGCATGCGCCAATTGCTGGGGCTGGAGTCTGCTGACAACTGGACTCCGGTGTCCAGTGCCGTCGGCAGTCTCCTGGCCGCATGGCGGCCAGGCCATGAACAGCAGATTATGGGCATTTCCTGGTGGATCCATGCTGCTACCCTGCTGCTGTTCCTGAACTACCTCCCCCGCAGCAAGCATATGCATATTCTGACCGCCATACCCAACTGCTACCTGCAGGGGCTGGAACAGCCGGTCAAGCTTCCTCGCGAGCAATTCGGCAAGGGTGTTTCGTTGGGGGCGGCCACCGTAACCGACCTGACCTGGAAGGACCTGTTGGATTCCCTGACCTGCGCCGAGTGTGGCCGTTGTGAACAAGTCTGCCCGGCCGCCACAACCGGCAAATCGCTCAGTCCGCGCAAACTCATACACGATCTTAAGCAAAACCTGCTGGCTCAAGCCGGACAGATCAAGGCCGGGGTACAAAGACTTTCGCCCTTGGTGGGGAATGAAACCAGCCAGATAAACGCTGCAGCGGTCTGGGACTGCACTACCTGCGGTGCCTGCATGGCGATCTGTCCGGTCTTTATCGAACAAATGCCCAAGCTGGTCAAGCTGCGTCGTCATCTGGTTCAGATGAAGGCCGAGTTTCCTGATGAGTTGCTGAACCTGTTCGAAAACATTGAAGGGCGTTCGAACCCGTGGGGCATCGCTCCCTCGGAGCGGACTAAGTGGTTCACCGGTCTGGATGTCAAGCCATTTGAGGCTGACAAGACGGAGTACCTTTTTTACGTCGGTTGCGCCGGCAGCTTCGATTCCCGTCAGAAGCAGGTCTCGGTTGCCATGACCAAAGTGCTGGATGCAGCCGGTGTTTCCTGGGGGGTGCTGGGAAAGGACGAGCCCTGCTGTGGCGACTCACTGCGCCGTCTTGGTAACGAGTTCGTGTTCGACAGGGTGGCCCAGGACAACGTGCGGATGTTTAAGGAACGCGGGGTAACAAAGATCATCACCTCTTGCCCGCACTGCTTTACTACCCTCAAGAACGACTATCGCCAGTTCGGGGCCGAGCTTGAGGTGCTGCATCACAGCGAGCTGATCGACCGGCTGATCGCGCAGGGGAGTCTCAAGCTGAATGGGGGCGCTACCCCAGGCAGGGTCACGCTGCACGACTCCTGCTACCTGGGACGACACAACGGGATCTATCAGCAGCCCCGCAACGTGGTCAAGGCTGCTGCCGGCTCCGCCCCGGTGGAGATGGTCCGCAGCCTTGATGAATCATTCTGCTGCGGTGCCGGTGGCGGTCGGATGTGGATGGAGGAGCATGACGGCAGCCGTATCAACCTGAACCGGATCGATGAGGCGCTGAGGACCGGAGCCGAGACCCTCTGCGTGGCCTGCCCCTACTGCATGACCATGTTTGAGGACGGTCTGAAGGATAAGCAGGTGGAGACGACCAAGGTGGTTGACCTGGCAGAACTGGTGGCGGCAAGGCTGCAATAACTGGCAAGGAGCAGAGATATGGCATTGGCGCGGATAGAAGAGGTGGTTGAGGATATCCGTCAGGGGAAGATGGTGATCCTGGTGGATGACGAGGACCGGGAGAACGAGGGTGATCTGGTGATGGCGGCCGAGTTGGCCACACCGGCTGCGATCAATTTCATGGCCATGCATGGCCGTGGTCTGATCTGTTTGACGTTGAACGGAGAACAGTGCGACCGGCTTAACCTGCCGTTGATGGTGCGGGAGAACGGTTGCGCCTTCGGTACCGCCTTTACGGTCTCGATCGAGGCCCGCGAGGGGGTCACCACCGGCATATCGGCCGCTGATCGAGCGCATACCATTCGGACCGCCGTGGCCGACGACGCCTGCCCGGAGCATCTGGTCAGTCCGGGGCACATCTTTCCGCTGCGCGCCAGAGAGGGCGGTGTGCTGGTCCGTACCGGCCAGACCGAGGGGTCGGTGGACCTGGCCCGGCTGGCTGGGCTGAAGCCAGCCGGTGTGATCTGTGAGATTATGAATGACGATGGCAGCATGTCACGCATGCCGCAGCTCAAGGAGTTCGCCCTGCGCCACGGACTAAAGATCTGTACCGTGGCCGATCTCGTAGCTTATCGGATGCGGCACGAATCCTTTGTGCGTCCGGCCGGTGAGGCGCAAATCCCGACAGCGGCCGGTGATTTCCGGGCGGTGGTGTTTGAAAACGACCTGGACCGTCACGAGCATGTTGCCCTTGTCAAGGGGGAGATCGACCCTGAGCAGCCGGTGTTGGTGCGGGTGCACTCCGAGTGCCTGACCGGCGATGTCTTTGGCAGCCGGCGCTGTGACTGCAACGATCAGTTGCAGCGTTCACTGGCGATGATCGAGCGGGAAGGACGCGGCATTTTACTCTATATGCGCCAGGAAGGGCGGGGCATCGGCCTGGCCAACAAGCTCAAGGCCTATGCCCTGCAGGATCAGGGGCAGGACACGGTGGAGGCCAACCAGTCACTGGGGTTCAAACCTGATATGCGTGACTATGGTGTAGGAGCCCAGATCCTGGCCCGCTTAGGTGCGCGCCAGATTTGTCTAATCACAAATAACCCCAAGAAGATTGTCGGCCTGGAAGGGTACGGTATCAACATCGTTGAACGTGTGCCGATCGAGTCGAAGCCGACCATCAGCAACCTGCGCTATCTGCAGACCAAGCGCGAGAAGTTGGGGCATCTGCTGTCGAATGTTTGATCAGCGTTACGTTCACGTCGTTTTCGTCAGTTTTTGTACACAATGCTTCCCCAAAGGAGATTGAGCATGAGCAATGTCTATCTGGTGGATGGTCTGCGGACCCCTTTCGGCTCATTCAACGGCATATTTGCCGATGTCTCTGCCGTGGAGTTGGGCGCCGTAGTGATGAAGGGGATTCTGGAGAAAAACGGCCTCGTTGCAGAGGCGGTTGATGAGGTAATCGTCGGCCAGGTCCTGACGGGTGGTTGCGGGCAGGCGCCGGCGCGGCAGGCCATGCGTCGTGCCGGTCTTCCTGACCAGATTCCGGCCATGACCATTAACAAGGTCTGCGGCAGCGGCTTGAAGTCAATCATGTTGGGCTGCGACAGCATTCGGCTGGGTAATGCCGGGTTGGTTCTTGCCGGCGGGATGGAAAACATGACCCAGGCCCCCTATGTACTCAAGAAGGGACGCAACGGGTACAGGATGGGGCACGGCGAGATACTGGACCTGATGATTTATGATGGTCTGCAGGACCCATACAGCGGTCGCCATATGGGTTTGATCAGCGAAGAATCGGTGCTGCGTGGTGGCCTGACACGCGAGGAACAGGATCAGTTTGCAGCCCGTTCATATCGACGTTCTCGCACCGCAGTCAGTGAGGGGCTGTTCCGCTCCGAGATCGTGCCGGTGATCAAACCGTCCAAGGGTGGGGACATCGCCCTGGCTGATGATGAGGAACCGTTCAAGGGAGACCCGGACAAACTGGGGCAGTTGCGGCCGGTCTTCAGTAAGGAGGGGAGCATCACTGCCGGCAACGCCTCCAGTATAAACGACGGTGCAGCCATGGCACTGCTGGCTGATGAGGCCGCCTGCACACGACATGAGCTGGTCCCCAAGGCACGGATTGTGGCCTACGCCACCGAGAGTCGCCATCCGGACCAGTTTACCGATGCGCCGATCGGAGCCATTCAGAAGGCCTGTGCCAGAGCCGGACTGACCCCCGATCAGATTGATCTGTATGAAATCAACGAGGCCTTTGCATTGGTACCGCTCCTGGCAATCAAGGCGCTTGGCCTTGAGTCAGACAAGGTCAACGTCAACGGCGGTGCCTGCTCAATCGGTCATCCGATCGGCGCCAGCGGCGCCAGGTTGGCTATCACACTAGTACGTGAACTGCATAGACGGCAGCTGCGCTACGGTTTGGCCACACTCTGCATTGGTGGGGGAGAGGCTGTAGCAGTTATCTTTGAACGAGTCTGAAAGGGAGGGAGCTTGCCTATGATTGCCACCATTGGGGTGCTTGGCGCCGGTCAGATGGGAAATGGTATTGCCCATGTCTTTGCCCAGTACGGCTTTGAGGTGCTGCTGTACGATATCGTCGAGGCGCAGTTGGACAAGGCGCTGGATACCATCCGCCAGAACCTGGAACGTCAGGCCAAGAAGGGGACTATCAGTGAACAGCAGGCGGTAGAAACCCTGTCCAGGATCAGTACGTGCACCAGCATGGATGCACTGGCTGGTGTTGATCTGGCGATTGAGGCGGTCACCGAACGGGAGGGGCTCAAACTGGAAATTTTCCGTCAGCTTGATGACATCGTCAAGCCTGAGGCGATCCTGGCCTCCAACACCTCATCGATTCCAATCACCCGTATTGCCTCGGCTACATCCCGCCCCAGCCAAGTGATAGGCATGCATTTCATGAACCCGGTGCCTATGATGAAGCTGGTAGAGATCATTCGTGGACATGCCACCAGCGACGAGACCTTTGCTGCAATCAACGGTCTGGTTACGAGGATCGAAAAAGAAACGGCGGTTTCCCAGGATTATCCCGCCTTCATCGTTAATCGGATACTGATTCCGATGATTAATGAGGCGGCCTTTGCACTGTTTGAGGGGGTGGCCTCGGCCGAGGATATCGACAAGGGGATGAAGCTGGGGACCAACCAGCCGATGGGGCCGCTGACCCTGGCCGACTTCATCGGTCTGGACACGGTGCTGGCGATCATGAACGTGCTGTACGACGGGTTCAAGGATCCCAAGTACCGCCCCTGCCCGCTGCTGGTCAAACTGGTCAACGCCGGTCATCTGGGACGCAAGTCCGGACGCGGATTTTATACCTACTAAAACTGAGAGGCTCGCCATGGAATATCGCAAGTTGCTGATTGAACAGAACGACGGGATCGTGACTCTGACCCTCAACAGCTCGGAGACGCTCAACTCCCTGAACAGCGAGTTGATCATCGAGCTGGGCAGTGCCCTACAGCAGCTGGGGACGGACCGTTCCGTTAGGGTGATCGTCCTGACCGGCGCCGGCAAGGCGTTTGTGGCCGGTGCCGACATCAAGCAGATGTCAACCATGCCTCCGGATCAGGCTGCCGCCTTTGCCCGTTCCGGCCAGCAACTGTTGCTGACCATCGAACAGCTGGAGCAGCCGGTGATCGCGGCGGTGAACGGCTTTGCCCTAGGAGGGGGGCTGGAGCTGGCTCTGGCCTGCGACTTCATCTACGCCTCCACCAAGGCCAAGCTGGGCTTTCCTGAGGTGACCCTGGGGATTATGCCCGGTTTCGGCGGCACCCAGAACCTGGCCCGTCTGATCGGCCCCAACCGGGCCAAGGAGATGATCTTCAGCGGCCGGATGATCACGGCTGAGCAGGCCGAGGCGTGGGGGATCGTCAACCGGCTCTGTGAACCGGAGCAACTGCTGGAGCAGGCGCTTGCCACGGCCCGCGAGATCGGCTCTGTTGGGCTGCGCGGTGTAGCGGCCGCCAAGCAGGCGTTGGTGAGCGGCCTGAACATGAGCAAGGAGGACGGCTTCCGCCATGAGGCGGCCCTGTTCGGCCTGCTGTTTGCCACCGCTGACCAGAAGGAAGGGATGGCGGCATTCATCGAGAAGCGCAAGGCAGCTTTCACGAATAATTAATTGGAATCGGAAGAATCCAGGAGGGGGAGACGATGGATTTTGAACTGAGTCAGGATCACAAGGTGTTGCAGGATGCGGTACGGGATTTCGTCACCAAGGAGATCAAGCCGATTGCGGCGCAGATCGATGAAGAACACCATATCCCCGAGGCGCTGGTGGCCAAGATGGCCGGGATGGGGCTTCTGGGCAGCTATCTGCCCGAGGAGTACGGCGGCGCCGGGATGGATATGCTTTCCTATGCGATTGTGGTGGAGGAGGTCTCCAAGGCCTGCGGATCCAGCGGGGTGTTGATCTCGGCCCACACCTCACTCTGTTCCGGCCCGATCTACACCTTCGGTACCGAGAAGCAGAAGCAGCAGTGGCTGCCTGCGCTGAACAGCGGGGAGAAGATCGGCTGCTTCCTCTTGACCGAGCCTGATGCCGGCAGTGATGCTGGCGGCACTGCCACCATGTATCGCCGTGAGGGGGATGAATTTGTGATCACCGGATCCAAGAACTTCATCACCAACGGCGGTTATCTGGGGACCGGCGTACTGTTCGCCTCCCATGACCGTTCCCTGAAGCACAAGGGGATTAGCGCCTTTATCGTTGATCTTTCCTCGCCGGGGGTCACGATCCTCAAGAACGAGAAAAAGCTGGGCATCCGTGGCAGCTACACCACCGCCTTTGCCTTTGATGAGCTGCGGGTGCCGGTGGAAAACCTGTTGGGGCAGGAGGGGCAAGGGTTCAAGATCGCCATGGATACCTTGAACGGCGGCCGGATCGGCATCGCCTCCCAGGCGCTGGGGATCGCTGAAGGGGCCTTCGAGCGTGCCCTGGCCTATTCCAAGGAGCGCAAACAGTTCGGGCAGGCGATCAGTGAGCTGCAGGCGATCCAGTTCAAGCTGGCCGATATGTGGGCCCGGATCGAGACCAGCAAGCTGATCACCTACAAGGCCGCCTGGCTCAAGGACAGCAAGAAGAGCTACACCATGGAGTCGGCCATGTGCAAGATGCTGGCCTCGGAGGCGGCCACCTACGTCACCAGGGAGGCGATCCAGATCCACGGCGGCTACGGCTTCATCTGTGATTATGAGGTGGAGCGGATGTACCGCGATGCCAAGATCACTGAAATTTATGAGGGAACCAACGAGATTCAGCGGGTGGTAATCTCCAAGCTGTTGCTGTCTTAACACCATTTTTTACGAAGAGGGCATACAATGATGAGCGAATTGCTTTTTGAACAGCTGGCCTCCGGATACAAGCCGGGCAGCTTCAGCAAACCTATCAGTTTCTACTTCAGTATGGATAGCATCAAGAAGACCGTGGTGCTTGGACCGGATGGCTGCCAGGTTCGGGATGGCAAGCCGGAGGGGGAGGCTGACTGTGTCTGCAAGATGACGCCGGAGATGTTTAGCAGGATCTGGAACGAAGGGTACCGCCCTGGCATGAAGGACTTCATGAGCGGGGCGATTAAGTCCAATGCTCCCGCCCTGTTGCAGGAATTCATGCAGGCATTCGGCAAGTAATCGCAGCTAGCTGCGTTCATTTAAAACACGCAACATGCTGTGACAGAAGGCGCTATACATATGCCATGTTTCAGATGCTCAAATGCCTGCTGCTCGCATATGATGCGGGCAGCAGGCTAGGAGAGGTCATGCCTGCCAAGCAAGCGGCTGGTGGTTATTAAATGAAATAAAATCAGCGGCGTTTAAATTTTATTTTTGACCAAATTTTTGTCCCTTCGGATGAACTGATACAGACAAATGCATATATTTGCGAACGAGACTCGTCTTTAGATGGTGTCGGTATTCTTGTGTTGCTTAATGATGTTAACTGGTTGCTTGTTTTGTGTCGGAAACGATTTTCAGCTTCGAATCCCGTTTCCCGCTCCATCAAAACACAAGGGCCAGGTCAAGTACCTGGCCCTTATTTTTTAGGCCTTCGCGGCCTTTTCATTTTTCTGTGCATAACGCCTGCCAACTACTATTCCTTACCAATTCAGTCAAGCCTGTGCCTTGTCTGTGCCTTAACTGTGCCATGCGATTTTTGTGGTTTACCAAAGCATGACTGCAATCCCTTGTGCCAAAATACTCAATTGATACAGAATGTTATCGCGTAGTCTTTCAAGGCGGACTCATGGAGGAGCCATACTTAAAAACTTATTGTGATATCAGGCCCCAACGTTTCCAACCGTGGTGTGCTATTAGTAAAAATCTCTGCTGCCGCCTGCATCAATGCATTAGCAGTAACAGACTCGAAATTCTTGAGCAGTTCAGCCCTGGGCCTGATGAATCCTAGATTGCCCATCTCAGCCGCCAAGGCAAAGGCCTGATTCAGGTGGTTATTATAATCGAGCAAGAGATCTGTCCGCAGCTGGCGCTTTGCATGGCGTAACTCCTCATCACGCACCTTTTCCCGTGCTAGTCGTAGTGCCTCAGCGTGACAAAGCTCAACCGTTTTTTGGGCATCAGAGGCATCACAACTGCCGCCCAGCATGAAGATTGATCCTTCTATAAACTCACTGAGTGATGCGCTGACACCGTATGCAAGCCCTTGCTTCTCCCTGATTTCCTGAAACAGTCGAGATCCTGCTCCCCCGCCTAAAATCTGGCGGAGTAACAAGACCGTCCAAATTTTAGGGTCACACTCCCCTACTGCTGGATAAGCAAGGCAAAACATAGTCTGCTGAACATCCCGCAGGTGGTTGCGCACAACACCTACCGCAGGGATGATAGGGCTACTGTCTTTCACCGGCGCTGGCCGGTCTTCAAGCATTCCAAGCTGCCTGGAAACCATCTCCACAATATCGTCATGCCTGATATCCCCTGCAGCCGCGACAACAGTTCGGGAAGGGACGTAGTGAGCCTGCTTGTAATCAAGAGCCTGTTGCATACTGATGCCCCGCAGCGAATCAGCAGTACCAACAGCTGACCTTCCTAGCAAATGGCCATTCAGGTATCCCTCGAAAAACTGCTGTGAGAAAAAGCTGTCATTATCATCTTCGCAGGCCCTGACTTCGTTCAGAAGAACCAAGCGTTCAGTTTCAAACACTTCCTCCGGGAAGGTGCTGTTCAGGTACATATCGGCCAACAGATCGAACGCATCTGGAATATCCTCAGATAACGCGCTCAGATAGTAACTCGCCCCGTGAATGTTCGTAGAGGCATTACACCATGCACCCAACTCATTAAACCCTGCAGACAATCCTGCAGCAGTCCGGCTGGATGTACCTTTGAACAGCATATGTTCAACCAGATGAGAGATCCCATCAGGCTGGTTGCTATCATACTGCGCCCCGCAGGAAACATGCAGGCAGATCGAGGCACCACTCAGCTTTGATGGCTGCGAAACAACTCGAATGCCGTTGGAAAGCGTGGACTGGTAAATGCGGGGTATGCGCATAGGTGTGGCTCCTCTCGTCACGGCTGGTAAAAAAATCAGATCAAGTACCATAATTACCTTAAGAAACCTGGCTCGTAATCCATATCTCCCGCCCGTACTAATCTTTTTTGAGCTCAATCCCCAAAATAGTGCCGATTAGCATGACTGGAATAATAATCGGCCATAGAAGTGCCGCAATGAGCCTGACATTTTCGTGACAATATGATGAAAAAACTAAAAAAATGTGTTGGCCTAAAGAAACAACCCAACAACATATACGGCCGCGAAAAACAACATGATGAGTTCCATCGTTCAGACCCCCACTTTGAAGTGTGACGCTGGATCTGGCTCAGCGCCACTTGATTGCACATGATTAAATACACGGCATCAGGCTGGAGACTTTCAAAAATTATTTTTTAAGGGGGTTAATGCCGGACTGAAGGTGCGCGCATGCTGATAAAATGAGGTTTGAGGGAGGAACGACCTGCTAGCGCGAGATGTTAGGCAAGAAGTTGAAAGGTGTATTCTGTCTGTAAATTACACATTTTTATGTTTGAATACAGGTTCATGGACACCGAACAAATGTGCAGTGCACTCGCTTGTAGATCTGACAATGGCTTTATCATCAGAAAGTAGTCTGCGATGTCCCGAAAGCGGTCCTGTAAATGATTTTGTGTA
>DFYU01000036.1 GCA_002383415.1 Geobacter sp. UBA4074 | reverse complement strand
GTGGTGGCCGAAGAGCTGACCGTGCTGGACAAGACCTTCAAGATCACCTGTGTCTCCATGGGTAACCCGCACTGCATCATCTACGTTGATGATGTTGATTCGTTCCCGGTGGCTACCTACGGTCCGTTGATCGAGAACCACCAGCTGTTCCCCCGCCGTACCAATGTGGAGTTCATTCAGATTATTTCGCGCAACGAAGTCAAGCAGCGCACCTGGGAACGGGGGGCGGGCGAGACCCTGGCCTGCGGCACCGGCGCCAGCGCGGTCTGTGTGGCCGGGGTGCTGAATAATGTTACTGATCGCAAGATACTGAACCATCTGGCTGGTGGCGATCTGGAGCTGGAGTGGGTTGAGAATGGCCCGGTGTTTATGACTGGACCGGCGAGGGAAGTCTTTAACGGCGAAATTTCTTTGTAAAACCATTTATGGAAATTCGCTGCAACATTTAACGCAAAGACGCGAAGACGCAGAGAAAGACTAAATGCCAAGACGAAACAAGTCGGCTTGTGTTGTATCTTAATAAGCAATTAGTTCCTTTGCGCCTTTGCGCCTTGCCTTTAATGCTCTGCGTTTAAATGGATTTTGTTGGTTGTCATCTTGCAACTGCTCATTTGTAAGCGTTGCTTTCTTTCTCCCCCGAGGTGACCGATGGACTTTTCAAAGCTGTTGCACAAATTCACCGTGGTACCTTCACTGACCGGCGAGCTGGCCGCCCTGCAGCGGATCGCCTACAACCTGTGGTGGTCCTGGGACCCGGACGCCATCGCCCTGTTCCGGCGGCTTGATCCCGATCTCTGGACCTCGACGCGCCATAATCCGGTGGAGATGCTGGGCATTTTGCAACAGACCACCCTGGAGTCGCTCAAGCAGGACGAAGGCTTCATGGCCCACCTGGCCATGGTGGATGAGAAGCTGACCGCTTACCTGGCTGAAAAGACCTGGTTCCAGCAGCAGTATAACGGCGATGCGCAGATGAAGGTTGCCTACTTCTCCATGGAGTTTGGCCTGCATGAGTCGCTGCCGGTCTATTCGGGCGGCCTAGGGGTGCTGGCCGGCGATCACCTGAAGAGCGCCTCCGATCTGGGGCTGCCGTTGGTTGGGATCGGGCTTCTGTACCGCCAGGGCTACTTCCGGCAGTATCTGAACAACGAAGGCTGGCAGCAGGAAATTTATCCGGAGAATGACTTCTACAACCTGCCGCTGGTGCAGGAACGTGATGCCGAGGGCCGTCCGCTGGAGGTTGAGCTGGAGTTCGGTCCCCGCCGTTTCAAGGTGCATATCTGGCGGGTGCAGGTGGGGCGGATACCGCTCTACCTGCTGGATACCAACCTTGAGGAGAACAATCCCGAAGACCGGCTGATCACGGCGCAGCTCTACGGCGGCAATCAGGAGATGCGGATTCTGCAGGAGATCCTGCTGGGGATCGGCGGGGTCAGGGCGTTGCGGGCGCTGCACATCATCCCCAACGTCTGCCACATGAATGAAGGACACGCCGCCTTCCTGGCCCTGGAGCGGATCCGGCTGGTGATGGAGAAACGCAAGATCAGCTTTGCCGAGGCCAAGGAAGTGGTGCGGGCCGGTAACGTCTTTACTACCCACACCCCGGTGGAGGCCGGCATTGACCACTTCCCCAGCGATATGCTGGACAAGTATTTCTCGCGCTACATCCGCCTGCTGGGCCTGTCGCGGGATGAGTTCCTGGGGTTGGGGCGGCAGAACCCGCAGGATCAGTACGAGACCTTCTGTATGGCGGTGCTGGCCCTTAAGCTGGCCAGCCATACCAATGGCGTCAGTCAGCTGCACGGCGAGGTCTCCCGCGCCATGTGGAAGCATACCTGGCCTGAGCTGCCCGAGGAGCAGCTGCCGCTGACCTCGATCACCAACGGTGTGCATACCCGCACCTGGATGTCGGGCCAGATGGCGGCTCTGTTGATCCGCTATCTGGGGACCCGCTGGATCGAGGATATTACCGACCACAACGTCTGGCGGCGGGTGAGCAAGATCCCCGATGCCGAACTGTGGCGCACCCGCCAGGCCACCCGTGAACGGCTGGTTGATTTTGCCCGTTGCCGTCTTAAGGCGCAGCTGCAAAAGGTGGGGGCCACCGCCAAGGAGATAGCCGTCGCCTCGGAGGTGCTGGATCCTGAGGTGTTGACCATCGGCTTTGCCCGCCGCTTTGCCACCTACAAGCGGGGCACACTGCTGTTGCGCGACCTGGACCGTCTGGCCCGCATCCTGAATAACCCCGAGATGCCGGTACAGATCATCTTCGCCGGTAAGGCCCATCCCCATGATAACGAAGGCAAGGAGCTGATCCGCCAGATCGTACAGGTGTCCCATATGGAGCAGTTCCGGCACCGGATCGTCTTCATTGAGGATTACGATATGGAGGTGGCCCGCTATCTGGTACAGGGTGTGGATGTCTGGCTGAACACCCCCCGTCGGCCGATGGAGGCCAGCGGCACCAGCGGCATGAAGGTGGCTTTCAACGCCGGCCTGAACCTCTCAGTTTTGGATGGCTGGTGGTGCGAGGGCTATCAGGGCAATAACGGTTGGGCCATCGGCAAGGGCGAGGTTTATGGTGACCTGGAATACCAGAACCAGGTGGAAAGCCGTGCCCTGTACGACCTGCTGGAGAAGGAAGTGGTGCCGTTGTATTACGATCAGGGTACTGACGGCGTACCCCGGGCCTGGGTGGCCACCATGAAGGCCTCGCTGCAGTCGCTGTGCCCGGTTTTCTCAACCGACCGGATGGTGGAGGAGTACGCCCAGCTTTCCTATCTGCCTTCCTACCGGCAATGGGCCCGTCTCGAGGCCGACGGGCTGGCGCTTGCCAAGGAACTAGCGGACTGGAAACAGCGGATCTTCAAGGCCTGGCCTCAGGTGCGGATTGAGGCGGTTGAGGCGCAATTGAGCGATGCCATCGGCGTTGGCAGCAGTCTGCCGGTGACCGTGCAGGTGGCGCTGGGTGATATCTCGATCGAGCAGGTTGTTGTGGAGGTCTATTTCGGCGTGCTTGATAACCAGGGTACGATTCGCGGTGGTGAGACCGTGGCTCTGCAGCATGAAAGGGACCTCGGCAACGGCCAGCACCGCTTCAGTGGTGTGCTGGAATGCCGTTTCTGCGGCCGTTACGGCCTGATGGCCCGGGTGATGCCCCGGCATCCGCAGGTGGGGGCGGTGTATGAGCCGGGCTACCTGGTCTGGGGGTAGCGCGTGGCGCAGACGCGCGCTGAGTTCGTTGGCCGCGTCGTCGGCTCCTCGACGTACTAAACGGTACGCCTGCGTCGCCTTCTCCTTGCCGCCTGCTCATCATCACACCTGCACCACGCGTAGGGTTTGGCGTCGTGCATCTGACCATCCTCGCAAGGTTTCACGGATGGTGTGTAGTTCGTGAGTTTCTGTAGTCTGCAGGCAAGCTCGCCGATAAGAGGTCTATGGCCATAGCGAACGAAGTGCAACAACAGGTCTACGACCTGCTCTCCCGCAGTTCCAACCTGTCCTTTGTCACGGCTGAACCAGCCACCGGAGGGGTGCAGGCCCTGTCGTTGTCGCCCGGCCAGCGGGTGATGGCGGAGGTGATGGGCCAGGCCCAGGCCGGCCGGGTACCGGTGCGGATCGGTGCGCAGCAGGTCAATCTCGAACTGCCGATTCAGGTGCGACAGGGCCAGAACCTGGAGCTGACCTTTGTCGGCAGCGATCCCCGTCCCACCTTTGCCATGGCCCGGCCCGGTGTGTCGGCGCCGCCGGTCAACCTTACCGATGCCTCTCGTTTGTTGTCGCTGCTGGTTGCCAGTGAGGATCTGCTGGGCGATCCCCGGATGCGTTCATCGTTGCAGAGCATCGGCGATCTGCTACGGCGCTCTTCCGGTGACACCAGTGTGCTGGCCAACTTTCTGGATGACTTTCTGACCTACCGCCCGGATGGGCGGTCAGCGGTGGTCTCCACCGGACAGGTGCCCAACCAGGCGGGGCAGCAGGTGGGAGGCGAGCCGGGCCAGCCGCCGGGTCCCTCGGCCGGTCTGGCCGGACGCCCGGCCACGCCGTTTGAAGATACCGCCTCCCGATTGTTGCTCAACCTTGCGCAGCGTGCCCGCTTTACATTGGTTGATGTGGCCAATCAGCCGCTGCATCCTTTGCCGCTCAAACCTGGTGATGAAGCCACAGCCTTGGTGCAGGGGCAGCTGCCAGGCGGGCGGGTGCTGGTACAGCTGGCCGGTGAGTCGCTTGAACTGCAGCTGGCCCGACCGGTACAGCAGGGTGAACTGCTCCGCCTGGCACTGGTGTCACAACAGCCCAGGCTGGTGTTCGCGCTACTGGGGCAACCGGCTTCGGACCAGTCGACTGCCGTCAGCGATGCTGCCCGCTGGCTGAGTACGATGGTGCGCAGCGAGGCCGGACAGAACGAGATGCAACAGGCGGTGCTGGGGCGCTTGCAACAGGTGGTCAGCTCGCTGCCGCCCGGCTCACCGGCCTTGGCGGCCATTATGGATGAGGCGATGATCTATGGCGCCACACCTTTTATGACCTCGCCGGCCCTCCTGGGGCAGGCCGGAGGGCGTACTGCCGCCAAAACCGATGATGAGGTGCTGAAACTGCTGCAGGCCCTGATGCAGGGTAACCGGATGGCCTTGGTGGAACCCCAGCTGAATATTGAGCGCACCCTGCCGTTTCAGGCAGGTCAGCAACTGCGTGGTGAAGTGCTGCAGAGTCTGGGTGGCGGCCGTTTTATGATTCAGGTGGCGGGTCAGAATCTGGAAGTACTGCTGCCCAAGGGAGTCAAGGCCGGCGATGGCCTGAATCTGTTCTTTGTGGGCAATGACCCGCCAGCCTTTCTCCTGGTACGTCATGGCAAGGGGGGCGACGCCCTGGTCAGCGAGACCGGCCGTTGGGTCAGTACTTTGCTGGGGATGCAGAATCGGTCAGCGCCGCTGCAGGAAGGGCTTGGTATCCTGAAGACCCTGCTGCAGGCGGCTCCTGCCGACCCTGCCCAGCTTGAGCAGCAGCTTGCCAAGGGTCTGCGTGAGAGCGGCCTGTTCTATGAATCACATCTGGCCCGCTGGTTCAGTGGTGATTATCCGTTAGAAGAACTGTTGCGGGAACCGCAGGGGCGGCTGTCTGCCCAGCTGCAGCAGTCTCTGCCGCTGGTGCCGCGTCAGGCCACCGCCGAGCAGCTTGAAGCGGCCCTGAAACAACGGGCCGGCCTGATGCCAGACGGGGCAGCCGATCCGCGTGCCATGCCGATTATCAAGGAGCAGTTGGCCAGTCTGCAGACTGGCCAACTGCTGTTCCAGGGCGAGCTGTTTCCGGGACAGCAGATGGAGTGGCGGGTGGCCGAACGGGAGGCCGGTGGCCAACATGATCAGGAACAGCAGGATACACCGTGGGAGACCGCTGTGTCGCTTGCCTTGCCGGGCTTGGGGGCGGTGGAAGCCAGCCTGACCCTCAACGGCACCCGACTCAGCGTGCAGGTGACCACGGGCCAGCCAGCCACAGCCCAGCTGCTGGATGGTGGCCGGGAGGAGCTGGTGGATCAGCTGGCCGCAGCCGGGCTTGACGTGCAATCCATCGTGGTCCGTCATGGCCAGTAGCCGTCGCACAACCGATGAGCGGGTGGCCGCGGCCCTGTCCTACAAGCAGGGACACTATGCGCCGGTGGTGGTTGCCAAGGGCAAGGGGGTGATGGCCGAGGCGATCATCGCCTGTGCCAAGGATGCCGGTGTGTATGTGCATGAATCACCCGAGTTGGTGACCTTGCTGATGCAGGTGGATATTGATCAGCATATCCCGCCTGATCTCTATCGTGCGGTGGCCGAGTTGCTGGTCTGGCTGTATAAAATGGAGGGCAGGAAAGGGACCTGATGCAGATCAAGTTTGGCACCGATGGCTGGCGCGGCGTGATCGCCCGCGAATTTACCTTTGACAATCTTTCACTGGTTGCGCAGGCCACCATGGACTGGATGACCCGTGAGGGTTTAGCCGAGCAGGGGCTGGTGGTGGGCTACGACCGTCGTTTTCTGTCGCCCGATTTTGCGCGCAGAGTAGCTGAGGTGGCTGCCGGTAACGGTATCAAGACCCTGTTGTGCGACGACGTGGTGCCCACACCGGCGGTTTCCTGGGCGGTTAAGCAGCAAGGCGCCGGGGCTGGGGTGATGATCACCGCCAGTCACAACCCTCCGATCTACAACGGCTTCAAGGTGAAGGAAGGCTACGGCGGCTCGGCTCGTCCCGTTACCACCGGTCTGCTGGAACAGATCGTGGCCTATAATCAGGCAAATAATCGGCTGATTCGTGCAGTGCCCTTTGACGAGGCCAGCCGTCAGGGGCTGATCGTGTCCTTTGACGCCACCAGCGGCTATTTGAGCCAGCTTGGGCTGTATGTGGATGTCGAACGGATCAAACAGGCCGGTATTACGGCCATCGCCGATCCGATGTACGGCGCCGGCAGCGGTTTTTTTGCGCGTCTGCTTGGCCTGGAAGAGATTCATAATGAGCCGAACCCCTCCTTTGGAGGGCGGCCGCCTGAGCCGATCAGTGAACATCTGCACGAACTGTGCGCTCTGCTGAAGAGCGGTCGTTACCGGGTCGGTCTGGCGTTGGACGGCGACGCCGATCGGATCGGGGCGGTTGATGAGCAGGGTGAGTTTTTTTCATCCCACGGCATCTTTGCACTGTTGCTGAAACATCTGGTGGAACGCAAAGGGCGGACTGGCGGGGTGGTTAAAACCGTCTCCACCACCCGCCTGGTGGATTGTCTGGCTGCAAAATATGACCTGCCGCTGTATGAGACGCCGATCGGTTTCAAGCATATCTGCGAGCTGATGCTTGAGCAGCAGATTTTGATGGGCGGCGAGGAGTCGGGCGGTCTGGGGGTGGTCGGCCACATCCCCGAGCGGGACGGCATCCTGATGGGGCTGTTGCTGATGGAGACCATCGCTGTCACCGGCAAAGGGCTTCGTGAGCAGTTGGACGAGGTGATGGCCGAATGTGGTCGACTGTATTATCGGCGGATCGACACCCGGATCGGCGCTGATGAGAAGGCTTGTCTGCTGGAACGGCTGCAGCATGAGCCTCCCAGTGTGATCGCCGGCCGGACGGTCAGCAGCACCAACTTCAGTGATGGTTTCAAGTTTCTGTTCGATAATGGCGACTGGCTGCTGATCCGGCCCTCCGGTACCGAGCCGGTCTTGCGTCTGTACAGCGAAGCCAGGGAGGCTGAGATGGTTGAAACGCTGCTGCGCTCAGCCCGTCAGCTGGCCGGGATCTGACTGTGAAGACACTGCTGACTATCGGTTGTGTCACCGGGTTGAATGGCGCTTTGCTCTACCCATTACTGATGTGGGGCAGTGGTCGGCCGTTGCAGGCGCTTGTTGAAGCTGCGCTGCTGGTTGTTGGAGGCGGTTGTCTCTATCTGCTGTATCGTTTCAGGAGGTTGCTGTAACGATATTAGGCAATGCTGTTGGTGGTTGTACTGATTGCGTTGATGCCGCAGCGGTTTTGTGGTATGGAAGGGCCAATTTCGCGGTTTGAAATACCGCTTAAGTGTGGTACACACAAAGGCGGAAGCGTTTATACTCGCAGCCCATATAATCAGTCCCTTGAGGACCTAAGGAGGCATAGAATATGGCTAACATCCTGATCGTTGACGACTCATCCACCATGCGCAAGATTATTTCCCGCTCACTGCGTCAGGCCGGCTTGCCGATTGACGACATCCTTGAGGCTGGTGACGGTATCGAAGGGGTCAACGTGTTGCAGACCTCAGGCAAGACGATCAATCTGATCCTGTCTGATATCAATATGCCCAATATGGACGGTCTTGAATTTGTCAAGGCGGTGAGGGCCAACGGCTACACCATGCCGATTGTGATGATCACCACCGAGGGTGGTGAGGACGTGATTGCCGAGGCCATAGCGAGCGGCGCCAAGGACAGCATCAAGAAGCCCTTTACACCGGAGCAGCTTGGTGAAAAGCTGGGAGGGCTGCTATGAGTCTCAATCCGGATATTGCTGAATCCACGAAGTTCAGTGAACAGCAACTGGCCGAGTACGTCATCAATGCCACCCAGGAAGTCTTTTCCACCATGGTGATGATGGAGCCTTCGGACGACTTTCCGCTCAAGGAGCCAATCACCCACTTCAAGTGCAGCATCACCGGTATGGTCGGTTTTGCCGGCACCTATTCCGGTGTCATCTCTATGCACTGCCCGATCGT
This sequence comes from Geobacter sp. UBA4074, assembly GCA_002383415.1. Taxonomy (GTDB): domain Bacteria; phylum Desulfobacterota; class Desulfuromonadia; order Geobacterales; family Pseudopelobacteraceae; genus Trichlorobacter. The sequence goes on along the minus strand of DFYU01000036.1, from coordinate 14,442 downwards.
GCTGGCCAAGAAGGTTACCGCAGCCATGCTGGGCATGTCCGAGGACGAGGTGGTTGATGGTGGCGAGGATTTGAACGACGCCATTGGTGAGATCGCCAACATGCTGGGCGGCAGCGTCAAGATGATCCTTTCCAAGGGCGGCCTGGATGTCAAGCTTTCCATACCGACCGTGATTGCCGGCGAGGATTATACGGTCAACTCTCTGTCGGACATCGATTGTGTCGTGATTCCCTTTACCGTTGACAATGAACGATTCCTGGTGGGGCTGACGCTCAAGAAGGAAGACTGATCCTCCGATGACTTAACCTATCGGGGCGTCATGGTGACGCCCCGAGCAGCCCCCACTAGCATCCCCGCGAGTCCCGATGGAAGGATATGTAAAGCTTTACGAAATGCTCGAGAGCGCCCTGCGTCAGGCCGGCGAAGAGGCCGGTATGCTCTTGGGGCAGGGGCTCACGGCAACGCTTACCGATTCGCTCACCTTTAGCAAGGCGGCCTACTTCGGTGATCTTGACGACGGCGTGTTCGTCATGACCATCGACTCGCGCGAAGAATACCCCGGACAGTTTTACCTGGTCTTCAATCTGCGCGATGCTATTTTGATGAGCAGCCTGCTGCTCGGTATCCCCGCTGCCCGTATTCAGGAAAAACGTCGCCTGTCGATCATTGAGGCCGATGACATCGATGCCTTCGGTGAGATCGGCAATATGATCAACGGCGCGATCAATACCACCTTCCAGGCCAGTCTGAGCGGCAAGGCACAACTCAAACAGCAGGCCTCCAAGAAATACGTTCCCGAGATCGACCCCCTGTCTGCGGAGGAGCCGCTGCCTGACGGTGAATACCTGATGTTCCGGGCAAGGCTCGAGATGGAAGGGCAGGAGATGCATCACCTGGATGTCCTGATTCCGCTGGAATTGGGCAATCAGTATGATCCTCCCCCGGAAAAGCTCGCCGAGCCAGAGCAGGTTGAGGCGCCTGAAGATGCTGCAACAGAAGCTGTAGATGACGCAGCTGCTGACCAACCTGCACCGACCGTTGTAACTGAAGAACAGGCAGAGCGACCGGTTGCAGCTGCAGCCGGTACTGCTGGCGAAGATATGGTGGTCATCTTTGAGGACAGCGATGAGGATCGTCTCCACCTGCGTGAGGCACTCGACTTCACCGGCTTCAAGCTGGTAGAAGGCCCCCTTAATGCAGACGTCAAGGATCTGTTCAGCAAGGGCAATGTCAGAATGGTGCTGATCGGCTCCCAGGATGCCGATGACCGCGAGTTGGCGGTCTGTATCAAGATCAATGCCTTGCGGCAGGATCAGCCGGTGCCGATTGTGATGTGCGCCCACCGTTGGACCCGCACGGCGGTGCTCAAGGCGCTGAAATATGGCGCCCGCGATATCGTCATCAAGCCCTGTGACCCGCAGGAGCTTGCTGCCAAGGTGAAACGCCTATGTCGTCTTCCCTCAGCCTGATAACCGTTTTTTGCAGACTGGCTCGCACAGCAGGTTGCCGAGCCTGTCTGATTGGCAGTCTGCTGGTGCTGCTGGTGCCTGCGTTGTGCTGTGCCTCCCTGCCCCCTAACCATCTGCAGCGGATTGAGCTCCACCCCAAACAACAGTTCACCCGGGTAACCTTCAAGCTGTCTGCTGACCCCCGCTTCGAGATCGTGCCGCTGGCCGGCAACCGCCTGCGTCTACAGCTCCATGACACCACCGGCCGCCTGTTTCGTGGACTGCGACGCTATGCCGACCGGAATATAGGCGGTCTGGTTGTTTCGCAACGAGGCAGCGATCTGGTTGTCACCTTTGCTTTGGCCCCGCAGGGTGTCGGTTGGCGTGTGGTGCACCTGACGGGGGTGCCGGCGTTGAGTTTGGACGTTGGTCCACTGCTGCAGGCCCGGCCACCCCAGCCGATGCAGCCCGGTCGGGAGCGGATATGGGGTGGCGCAGAAAAACTGTTACGTGACTTTGACCCGCCGATCAAGCCGGAGGTCCCCTTTGTGCCCACCGATCGGCTGGTGCTGAAAGATCTTTTGAATCAGGATGAACAGAAGCTGTTCCAGGCGGCTGAAGGGGCCCTCTACAAGGGGCAGCTCACCTCGGCCGAGGATCTGCTGCTGGCGTTCGCCAACCGCACCGGTGCTGCCATCCGGCCGCTGGCACTGTATCGTCTGGCTGAAACACGCTATCGGCTGCAACGTTACAGTCAGTCGCTGGAGAACTTTCGTGAGGCCGAGCAGCTCTGGCCTGAATTTCTGTCCATGAACCCTGCCAGCATGTTTTTTTACGGCGACAGTATCGCCCGTAACGGCAATCTTCCGGCTGGCCGCCAGTTGCTGACCCGTCTGGTGGTTTCCCATGCTGACAAGCCGTACGCTCAGGTTTTGCTGGTGCGGGTGGCCGATGTCCTGGCGCGCCAGGGTAACGAGCTGGGGGCCCAGGCCATCTATCGGACGGCGGCCGAGTCTTTTGCAGACAGCAAGGCCCGCCAGATAGCGCTCATGAAACTTGCTGACCGTGATTTTCTGCACGCCACGCCACTTGATTACCAGTCGTTGACCGATACTTATCATGCCATCGCCAAACAGATCGGTGATTTTGACCTGCGAGAGGAAGCCTCCTTCAAGGCGATGCTGCTAGCAGCCATCAACGCGCCTGCCGGCAAGGCACTGGATGAGGCGATCGCTTTTCAGAAGCGTTTTCCGCGCGGCGTCTATACCGCCATACTGCGCGAAATACGTGAGGATCTGGTTGAGCAGGCTTACCGTCAGGGGGCTTGGGATAAAGACCCGGCAGCTTTGCTTGGTCTGGTGACTACGAATCAGGACTATCTGGCTACAGCCGTGCAGGTCGAGGGTTTTTTGCCTGCGGTAACCAGCGCCTTCGACAAGGCTGGGCGACCTCTGGACTTGATAGCACTGTATGTTGCTCTGTTGGATCGTCCCTGGGTGGGAGAGTCCAACGCTCCCTATGTATATCTGCAGGTGGCCGAACACGCCGAACTGCTTGGTGATGCCCTGCTGGCCAAAAAAATGCTGCGCTCTTTTTTGACGCGCTTCCCTGCAAACCCACAGGCAAAAATAGGCAAAGAAAAACTGGGCGCCCTGCAGTACCTGGACGGCGAACAGGCTGAAGCACGCAGCAGCCTGCTATGGCTGCTCAACAAGGGCGAACAGGCCGAACATCCACTTAGTTACTATTACCTTGGCCGCGCCCTGTGGGACGGCAAGAATTACGCCCAAGCGGCTCAAGCCCTGGAACGCTACCTGTTTATTGTCCAGGCAATGGGCCAGAAGGCTCCTCTGGTGGGAGACGCCTATTATATTGCTGCCCAAGCACGACAGGCGCTTGGCCAGTATCAGCAATCCCTGCAGCTGCTCGAGAGCGGTATGAAGAGTGTTCCTGTTGAGCGCCGTGACCAGTTCTTGTTCAAACTCGGCGAGGTGCATCTGCAGGCTGGAAAGCAGGAACAGGCGCGCAGCTATTTCGAGCAACTGTCAAAAGAAGGCAAAGATGCTGATTGGCGCCGTTTGGCGGCCCAGTCGCTGTACGCCATTGCCACCTCCCCCTCCTCTCCGTCAAAGAATCAAAAAGTCAAATAATTGAATAAGTCAAAATAACGACAAGTCTGTGGGCGGTCGCCAAGCCGCTGCAATGCTCGGTAATCCACTGTGGAGCACTGTTTGCAGTCGTTTGTTGTTTTAGGGCACATTTATTGCAAAATCGGTCGGGTGCTCATGTCGCTTGAGTAAATGGGGGTAACTATGCCTGTTGAGGGATTGTTCAGCACAACGGTTGAGGTGCTCGCCAAGAGTGTCGATCTGCGCACGCGGCAGCAGAATCTGATAGCGTCGAATCTCGCGAACGCAGAAACTCCAGGTTTTACGCCGCGTGCCCTGGAGTTCGAAAAGCAGCTGCAGTCTGCCGTCAAGAAGTCGTCTGTGCGCGGGTCGGTCGCGGGTGGGACGCAACCGCACCCGGCTCACATCCCGCTGAAGGGTGATGGTCCGGCCCGTGTTCAGCAGGTAAACGGCACCGTGGTGGAGGTGTCTTCCCAGACGCCTGGCCGTGACAACAACGGCGTTGAGCTTGAAAATGAGATGAGTCGTATGATGCAGAATCAGGTTCTGTTTAATGCCTCGGCACAGCTCCTGGCCAAGAAATTTGAGGGGCTACGCAGCGCCCTGAGGGAGGGTAAATAATGGATCTGTTTACCTCGATGCAAACCAGCTCGACGGCCCTGACCGCTGAGCGCACCCGCATGAATCTGGTTTCGAGTAACCTGGCCAATGCCAACACAACCCGTACGCCTGAAGGCGGGCCGTATAAACGTAAAGATGCTGTGTTTACGGCTACCCCGTTACAGGGGGAGTTCGGCAAGACGCTTGATCGTGCTGCCAGTGAACAGATCCGGCAGGTGACAGTCACAGAAATCAAGGAAGACAAAAGCCCACCCCGTCTGCAGTTTGATCCCGGTCACCCCGATGCTGATCCGCAGGGTTATGTGGCGATGCCGAATGTGAACGTGGTGGAAGAGATGGCTGATATGATCAACGCCACACGTGCCTACGAGGCCAACGTCATGGCAGCCCAGGCTGCCAAAAATATGGCTCTGAAGACGCTAGAGATCGGCCGATAGGAGGTAACAGGTGGAAATCAAGACAATCGGTGGCATAGGTGCGGGGCAGGGGCTCGGGCTGGGATTGACAAAGAGCCAGCCAGTTTCGGCCATTGATGGTGCCGGTAAGTTCTTTAGTGAACTGGTGAGCAAGGTTAACGATATGTCGGTTCAGTCGGACCAGGCGATACAGAAGCTTGCTACCGGAGAGAACCGCAATTTGCACGAAACCATGATCGCGGTCGAAAAGGCCAGCATCTCGTTCCTGTTTATGTCCCAAGTGCGTAATAAGGCGCTGGAGGCCTATCAGGAAGTGATGCGGATGCAGGTATGACGGACTTTTTGTCTCACTTTAGCTCTGTAGGAGGTAGCTTGTCCCATGCCTGAAGGACTGCAGCGAATCCTGGAACCATTCATGGCCATCTCTCCAGGCAAGCGGATGCTGGTTGCGGGTGTGGTGGTGGCAACATTGTTGGCCTTTGCCGCGCTGATCATGCTGGCTAATCGGACCGACTACCGTCCGCTGTTTACTAACCTCAGTACCGAGGACGCCGGGGAGATAGTCAAAAAACTGAAAGACGCCAAAACCCCGTATCAGATAACCCCGGACGGCAAAGGTGTGATGGTGCCCTCGGACAAGGTGTACGAGCTGCGCCTTACCTTGGCCTCGGAGGGGTTGCCCCAGGGGGGTGGCGTCGGTTTCGAGATATTTGACCGTAAAAATTTCGGCATGACCGAATTTGTGCAAAAGCTTAACTACCAGCGGGCACTGCAGGGTGAGTTGGCACGTACTATCTCCCAGATCAGCGGCGTCGAGCAGGCCCGGGTGCATCTGGTCATTCCCGAAAAATCGCTGTTTAAAGAAGCGGAAAAACCGGCCACCGCATCGATCGTGCTGCGGATGAAGGGTAACAAGTCGTTGCGTGACGCCGAGGTGCAGGGTGTTGTGCACCTGGTGGCCTCCTCCATTGAGGGGATGAATGCCGACAACGTCACCGTGCTGGACAGCCGTGGCAAGATTCTTAGCAAGGGTGACGGCGCCGGCGATGCTACCGCCAAGATGACCAGCACCATGCTGGAGACGCAGCGGGCCTATGAGCGCAGTATGGAAGATCGATTGCAGACACTGCTGGACCGTGTTGTGGGTGGGGGTAAGACCGTTGCCAGGGCCACCGCCACCTTCGACTTCAAGCAGGTTGAGCGTGTTGAGGAGAAGTTTGACCCGGAGACGATCGCTGTGCGTAGTGAACAGCGCAGCGAGGAGAAATCAGGCGGAACGACCATTGCTACCGGTGTGCCCGGCGTACAGACCAACCTGGGCCGAAACGCAGCCGGAGCAGCAGGCAACGCGGCAAGCGGTGGCAGCAGGAATGATGAAACCCTGAACTATGAGGTGAGCCGGTCCACTTCACGCACCATTGAGCCGGTGGGCACCTTGAGCAAGGTCTCGGTTGCCATTCTGGTTGACGGCAAGTATGAGGCTCCAGCCGCAGTCAAGGAAGGTGAGTCTGCGAAGCCGAAGTATATACCGCGTTCACCGGAGGAACTGCTGCAGATAGAAGCGTTGGTTAAAGGGGCGATCGGCTTCAACGCTGAGCGGGGTGATCAGCTCAGCATTCAGAATATACCGTTCCAGGACCCGGAGGATGCTGCCGGCCTGGCCGAAGCGCCCAAGTGGTGGAGCAATCCCTTCTTCCTGGCACTGTTTAAAAACCTGTTGATCGGTCTCGGTTTTGTGGCCTTGATGTTGTTTGTGATCAAGCCGTTGATCAACACATTGCGCACCAGTCGGCCGCCGCGATTGGATATCCTAGAAACTATGGCACCCGACGTCCAGGAGAAACTCTCTGCCAGCGAGCGGGCCCAACTGGCGGCACAGATGCAGGAGCAGCAGGATCTGATGGAAAAGGCCAAGACCAACCCCTACCAGGTGGCGCAAATTCTACAAAATTGGCTGACGGAAGAATCGTAAGCGCATAAAACGCAACCACGGTTATGCAGATGGAATAACAAACCAGAGGAGCATGCATCATGACCGGAGCCGATAAGGCTGCCATATTGCTGTTGTACCTGGGCGCTGATGTAACGGCCAAGGTGTACGAGCATATGGAGGATGAGGAAATTAAAAAAATCTCCAAGAGTATGGCCCATCTGGGCCATGTGCCGCGACATACCATCGTGCAGGTTGTAGAAGATTTCAATGAGGTGATCTCGCCGGAGTCAGGCATCTTTGCCCAAGGCGAGGAGTTTGTGCAGAAGATCCTTGAAAAGGCCCTGGGCCCCGGCAAGGCCAGCATGCTGATGGAGGAGCTACGCGCTTCCAGCTACGGCGATCTGGTTGATATCCTGGCCGCCATGGATTCAAAAAGTATTGCCAACTTTCTGTCGCAGGAACACCCGCAGACGATTGCCGTTATCCTGGCCAAGTTGAAGTCCAAGCAGACCAGCGAGATCATCTCCTATCTGCCCCAGGAACTGCAGGCCGAGGTGGTGCTGCGGATTGCCGATGTTGAGCAGGTATCGCCGGAGATTCTGCAGGAGATCGACGAGGTGATGCGGCGCGAGCTGAAATCGATGGGTGGCGTCCAGCGCTACAAGGTGGGCGGTATCGAAAAGGTGGTTGATATGTTCAACCACTTCGACCGCAGCAAGGAAAAACAGATTCTGGAGAAGCTGGATGTGCTGTCACCGCCGCTGGCAGAGGTGATTCGCAAGCACCTGTTCACCTTCGAGGACGTCTTCGCTCTTGATGACCGCTCAATCCAGTCGGTGATGCGTGAGGTTTCCAACGATACCTTGACCCTGGCCATGAAGACCTCCACCGATGACGTCAAGAACAAGATCTTCAAGAATATCTCCAGTCGTGCCGCCGAGATGATCAAGGAAGACCTGGAGGTGATGGGGCCGGTGCGTCTTTCGGACGTGGAAAAGGCACAGTCCGAGATTATCAAGATTGTCCGCAAGATGGAGGAGGAAGGCAAGATCGTGCTGGCGGGACGGGGCAGCGAAGATGCCCTCGTCTAAGATCATCAAGGCTGCGGCGTCTGATCTGCCGATCTGTGATTTCAGTTTCCGGCCGGTCAGCCACAACGTAGCAGCATCAGCTACAGAGCAAGCGGACGAAGGCAGTGCTGCCTTTGTACCGCTTGAAATTTTTGACCCCAGTGAAATGGGCGGCAGGATCGGGCTGCAATCGCACAAACCGGTGACTGAAGCAACGCCAGAGATACCGGGTAAGTTTGTCAGTGATCAGGATCTGGAACGTGAGCTACAGGAGTCCTATCAGCGGGGCCTGCAGGATGGCAAAAACCTCGCTGAACGCGGTTTGCTGAACGTGTTTAAAAGCATGCGTACCGCCAGTGAAGAGTTGCAGCAGCTGCGCGAAAAGGTGCTGCGGGATTCTGAGGATGACCTGCTGACCTTGGTGATTGCCGTTGCGCGGCGGGTGATTCACCACGAAATCAGCCAGCATCGCCAGCTCGTGATGCAGGTCATCAAGGCTGCCCTGCGTAATCTGAGTGACAAGGATCAATTGATCGTGAGGGTACACCCCGATGACCAGGCGCTGCTGACCTCAAGCCAGGATCAGGCCCTGCGTCAGGAACTGGCAGCACTCAACTGCACCCTCAAGGCCGACGGGACGTTGCTGCCGGGAAGTTGTCAGGTGGAGACCATGCTGGGCACGGTAGATGCCAGTTTTGATGGGCAACTGGAGGAGATTTACCGGCAGATGCAGGAGGAACGGACCAGTATGGCGGAGGCTGAACCGGCTGCCTGTATGGATACTGAATGAGCCAGACCCACCTTGATATGGGCCGTTACCTGCAGGCAGTGGAGCGTTGCAACCCGATCAGGTTGCACGGCAAGGTGATTCAGGTGGTGGGGCTGGTGATCGAAGGCTACTGCCCTGAGACCTCGGTGGGGGCGATCTGCGAGATACGTCCCAAGGATGGCGAGCCGATCCCGGCAGAGGTGGTGGGCTTCCGTGACGGTAAGACGCTGTTGATGCCGTTAGGTGAATTGCGCGGTGTCGGGCTGGACAGCCTGATTACGGTCAGAAGAGACAAGGCTACCCTCAAGGTTGGTCCACAGATGCTGGGGCGGGTGATTGACGGGTTGGGTAATCCGATTGATGACCAGGGGCCGCTGCATGCCGAGATCGAATATCCGATCTATGCCTCGCCGGTCAATCCGATGAAACGGCCACCGATCAGAAAGCCTCTGGATTTGGGTATCCGTTCCATCAATGGCCTGCTGACCTGCGGTCAGGGGCAGCGGGTCGGCATCATGGCCGGCTCCGGGGTCGGCAAATCAACCCTGTTGGGGATGATCGCCCGCTACACCGAGGCCGACGTCAACGTGATCGCCCTGATCGGTGAGCGGGGCAGGGAACTGCGTGAATTCGTAGAAAAGGATCTGCAGCAGCAGGGGCTGCACAAGTCGGTGGTGGTGGTGGCCACCTCTGACCAGCCGCCGTTGGTACGGATGCGTGGCGCGTACATCGCCACCACGATTGCCGAATACTTCAAAGACCAGGGCAAAAAGGTGCTGCTGATGATGGATTCAGCCACCCGCTTTGCCATGGCGATGCGCGAGGTGGGGCTGGCCATCGGTGAACCTCCCACCACCAAGGGCTACACCCCGTCGGTTTTTGCGGCCTTACCCAAGCTGCTGGAACGGACCGGCAACTTTTGCGAAGGCAGCATCACCGGCCTGTACACGGTGCTGGTGGAAGGTGACGACTTTAACGAGCCGATATCCGATGCCATGCGCAGTATTCTGGATGGACACATTGTCCTGTCGCGGGATCTGGCCGCCCGTAACATCTACCCGCCGATCGACGTGCTGGCCAGCGCCAGCCGGGTGATGAGCGATGTGGCTGAGCCGCATCACAAGGAGCTGGCCGGTCGTTTTAAAGAGACCTTGGCCACCTATCGTCAATCAGAAGACCTGATCAACATCGGCGCCTACAAGGGCGGCAGCAACCCGGCCATTGACGAGGCAATCCGCAGGATCGACGCCATGGTGGCGTTTCAGAAGCAGGCCGTGGCTGACCCGGCTACCCTGGCTGAATCGGTGGAAGGCATGCGCGTGATCTTTGAGCGGTAAGGGGCTGCCATCATGTCCTCAAAAAAAGGGTTTGAACTACACCAGGTACTCAACTACCGCACTGATCTGGAACGGCTGCGTAAACAGGAGTTTGCCGCTGCGCGCCAGGACCTTGATCAGGCCAGCGACAAGCTGGAGCAGCAGCGTAACGAGGCCGCAACCTTGGCACGTGATTTTGCCGAGCGCAACGGCCAGCTCAACTCGGTGGTTGAGCTGCAGTTGTATGCCGATTTCTTTACCCGTAAGCGGGAGGAGATCAAGCAGCAGCAGGAACGGGTGACGGCGCTGGATCGGATCCTGGAGGACCGGCGCGATGACCTGGTGCAGGCCACCAAGGACAAGAAGGTGCTTGAGGCGTTGAAGGTAAAGAAAATGCAGGCATTTCGACAGGAGATGCAGCGCAAGGAGCGGGACTTTCTGGATGAGACCGCTGTCCAGAAGAAAGGTCGAGACTAGCAAATGAAGAAACCGTTGCAGTTTTCTGTGGCCGCGCTCTTTTTTTTGGGAGCGGTCTCTTCGTTGCAGGGCAGCAGTGTGCCAGCCACAACGGCTCAACAGTCCGTGCCGGTTGCGCCGGCTGCCAGCGATATGGCTGCAACCCGGGCCGCGCGTGAAGAAAAGGCGCTGCTTGATGCCCGGCGCCAACGGTTGGCGGAGCAGGAGGCTGCCCTGTCAGCCAAGGAGGCTGAACTCAAGAAGCTTTCAGAGAAGCTTGAGCTGCAGCTGAAGAATATGGAAGAAGCCAAGAAAAAATATGATGAGACCATGAGGTTGCAGGAAGAGGTACTAAAAAAACAGCAGAGTGACAAGGTGACCAGGATGGTCAAGTTGTTTAAGGCGATGAAGGCTGATCAATCAGCCAGGTTGCTGGACGCCTTGCCTGAGCCGGAAGCGATCGTGCTGCTGGAGCGACTAGATACCAAGACGGTTGCCAAACTGGCCCCGTTCGTCAACCAGCCGCGGCTGGTGCGCTGGATCGATGAAAACCTGAATGTAAGGCCGTAACCATAAAACAGGTCAATCGGTAGGTGTCAGCTGCCGATAAGATAGATACCGGACTGTCTGTGGTTCGGTACAACTACCCACAGAAAGGAGGTGAAAACATGGAAACAGCACAGATAATGATGATGCCGGTAACAGCCGCTGCAGCGCCAGCTGCCGGTATGTGCGGCATGGGGGCCTGCTCGCAAGAAGGCTTTGGATCACTCCTGGGGCAAACTCTGGCACTGTTGCAGCAAAGTGGTGTTGGTGGTGCTGCAGTGGATGGAACGTTGGTGACAGCAGGGCTGCAGTCCGCCCAGCAGATGCTGCCGCAGGAAATGCCTGAAGTTGCGCTCGCACTTCCTCAAATTTTAGAAGATGTTATCGACGAGCAGGAGCAACTACCGCTTGCTGAAGACGGTGGTAGCCAGGAGCGGGCTCTGCAGTTGGCTGGATTTCTGCAGGCAGCCATGCTGGTGCCCACCCCGGCACCTCAAGCAACACAGGCAACGCCGGCGCTGGCGACTGATGTTGATGCGACTAGTGCCATTGCCAGTGTGGTGCCGTTGAAAACAGTGCCAGAAGAAGCAATGGCCGATGACGCCGATCAGTTGCTGGCAGCGGATGAACAGCAGCCTGTGGTAACGGTTGGTCAACCGGAGCAGTCAGTGCGTACCGATCGTCCCGGGATTGTGGTTGAAAATCCGGCAGCGGGGGGGCGAGAAGTAGCGACGCAACGCACGATGGTACTGCCACAGCAGCCCGTGCAAGAAGAGGTAAGCGTTCAGCCTGCTGGACAGGCCGCTGCTGAACAACAGGTTGCCACAACAGTGGTAGCAGAACCTGTGGTGCGAACAGACATGGCTCGGGCTGCAACGGTTGCGGCAGCAGCCGAAGGCAGGCCGTTGGTGGTGGAGGTCCCGGCAGCACCGAAGGGTAACGCTTCAAACGTTGCCCAGGTTCGCTTTGCACAACCGGCAGAGCAGGTGACTGCAACTGCACAACCTGAGCAACAGCGTCAGCAGGAGCAAGGGCAGCTTGGACAGCAGCAAGCCAGGCTGGTCGACGGTAACCCGCAGGGGCTGAACATAGCCGATCAACCTGAAGAGGCTACCTTGTTTCAACTGCAGACAACGGCTGGTGCAGAAGCCGAAACGCCCCATGGTCACAGTATGGGCGTAACGATCCAGCGTATGGCCGGGGGCCAACTGGAGGTACAGGCCGCCGAGCCGGCCAAGGTTGCAGCAGAGGCGCAGCTGATGCGTCAGGTCACTGATCGCCTGGAGACCCACGATCTGAAGCAGGGCACGGATCGGATCAGCCTGCGGCTTTCCCCGGAACACTTGGGCAACCTGCAGCTGAACCTGCGGATGGAAGATCAGCAGGTGCGGGTTGAGATCGTGGCCGAACACCGGGCCGTGCGCGAAGCACTGCTGCAGCAGGTGGATCAGCTCAAAGAGGTTCTGTCACGGCAGAACATCAAGATGGAGTCGTTTGACGTTACCACCGCCAATAACGGTGGTCTGACACAGCAGCAACAGGGTGATTGGCGCCAGGCCGCCAGCGAGCGGCGTCCTCTGTACGCACAGCAGTACGGCGCGGGTCGCAGTGCCGGCAGTGGCATCGGCGGGACGGAAACCGCTGTGCAGTATTTCGCACCGCAGTATCAATCAACCCTGGACGTACGATTCTAGAGAAAGGAGGGCACAACAGATGAGTACAACCATTACCGGCACGACAGCCACCACTTCAACCTACGCTGCCGATGCCATGAAACAGTCGATCGGCATGAACAAGGATGATTTTTTGCTGCTCTTTATGGAACAGCTGAAGAATCAGGACCCGCTCAACCCGCAAGATTCAAGCGAGTTTCTTGCTCAGCTGGCTCAGCTGACGCAAGTCGAGCAGGCCTACAACACCTCGGCTACCTTGGAAAAACTGCTGGCTGCTCAGGACAGCAGCATGGCCATGTCGTCGGTGGCCCTGATCGGCAAGGAAGTAACGGCACTGGGTATTCAGGCAGCTTTTGACGGCAGCAATCCGGCCACCTTAAGCTACCAGATGCCGGCCAACACAACCTCGACCACCCTGCGTATCACCAATGCCTCCGGGCAGACCGTGCGGCAGATCGATCTGGGTACGGTTGCCGCCGGCAACGGCAGCTACCAGTGGGACGGCAAGGACGGTCAGGGTAACCTGCTGCCGGCCGGGTCTTATAACTTCGGCATCAGCGGCCTTGATGGACTGGGCAACACGCAGATCGCTACGACCTACACCACCGGCGTGGCAGATGGCGTCAGGTTTGAGAACGGTATGGCCTACGTTACCATCGGAGCGGTTTCGGTCCCATTCTCGGATGTGACCACCGTCAAACAGTCATGAGTACCATTGACCAGATCTATTTTCCGAATCCGGTTCAGCCGGTCAACAGACCGACTCAGCCCGGCACACAGCCGGTCAAGCCGGTTGGTGATTCCCCCTTTGCCAAGGTTCTTGAGCAGAGCCAGGGGGTCAAGTTTTCGCAGCATGCCCAGGATCGTCTCAAGGCGCGCAACATCAGCTTCAACAGTGACCAGCTGCAGCAGTTGGAAGGGGCTGTCAACAGCGTGGCCCAAAAAGGTGGCAAGGAGTCGCTGGTGATGATGGGCGATGCCGCCTTGGTGGTAAGCGTCAAGAACCGCACCGTGGTAACCGCCATGGATCGCAGCCAGATGAAGGGCAATGTCTTTACCAACATTGATTCAGCAGTGATTATTTAACTACTAACCAAACGGGCTGGTCCTCTTGAGGAAGCCCCGGAGATGCCGACCGACTGACGCATCTTCACCCAAAAGGAGGCACGACAATGAGTATCACATCCGCAATGTATGCAGGCGTATCTGGCATGCTCGCAAATGCCGAGGGAATCAACGTGATCGGCAACAACCTGGCCAACGTCAACACGGTAGGCTTCAAAAGCGGCAGAATGCTTTTTTCAGACATGCTGTCAGTCAACACGACAAACAACTCGCAAATAGGGCGTGGTACGCAGATCCAGAAAATTGATAATATTTATGCGCAAGGTGCTTTCGAGAATACTGAAGTTGTATCGGACCTTGCCATTCAGGGGAACAGTTTTTTTGCGCTCACCGATCCGAATTCAACTACGGCAGTTGCTAGTCAGGATAAGGCGTACCTGTCTAGAGCAGGGGCATTCCGGGTGAACAGCAACTATAACCTGGTGAACCCTGATGGATACAAGGCGCTTCAGGCAGCAGACGGCGCACCGATAAAATTTGCATATACTTCGGGAAGCGCAAAAGGCGATTTTTCTAAAATAACCTCAATAGATAGCCAAGGGATTATAACGTATCAGGATACCCTTGGAAACTCCTGCATTTACAGCGGTTCAGGAACATTTTTAGATGAAAGCACAACTAATTATGCAACTGTTAAGAATAACGGAATGGCAGTGGCGATAGTTACTCCCTCCAACCCGCTGGGGCTGGTTAAGATCGGAGGGACATTATTCAAATCCAGCGCGGAAACGGGAATTCCTACGAGCGCATTTAACAAAGCAATTAACATGGCCAATGGAGATTCAGAGAGGATGTATTCAAACTCGCTTGAGCAGAGCAACGTGGATATGGCGGCGCAGTTCGTCAAGATGATCCTGACGCAGAGGGCGTATTCAGCCAACTCCAAAACCATTACTACTGCTGACGAAATGACCCAGGAAGTGCTGAATCTGAAGCGGTA